>DATBJQ010000113.1:0-60268 GCA_036556385.1 Actinomycetota bacterium
AGCGCGAACGGCCGCGCGAGCGGGTGCGCCCGCCCACGCGCGATCGTGTCGGCGAACACCCAGCCCGAGCCCGGCGTCGCCTTGAACCCGCCGGTGCCCCACCCGCAGTTCAGGTACAGGTTCGGGATCGGCGTCGGTCCGATGATCGGCGAGGCGTCGGGGCAGACGTCGACGATGCCGGCCCAGGTGCGAAGGAGCGACGCGTGCCGGAAGATCGGGAACAGCTCGACCGCGGCCGCCATCTGATGCTCGATCACGTGGAACGAGCCGCGCTGCGCGTAGCCGTTGTAGGTGTCGATCCCCGCGCCCATCACGAGCTCGCCCTTGTCGGCCTGCGACACGTAGACGTGGACCGCGTTCGACATCACGACGCAGTCGAGGACCGGCTCGTAGAGGGCCGACACGAGCGCTTGGAGCGGATGCGACTGCAGCGGCAGGCGCAGCCCCAGCATCGAGGCAAGCACGCTCGTGTGCCCGGCGGCGACGAGCGCGACCTTCGCGGCGCCGATCGGGCCGCGGGTGGTCTCCACGCCGGCCACGCCGCCGCTCGCGTCGCGGAGGAAACCCGTGACCTCGGCGTGCTCGACGATGTCGACGCCGAGCTCACTCGCCCGGGTCGCGTAGGCCCATGCCACCCGGTCGTGACGGGCGACGCCTCCCCGGCGTTGCAGCGTGGCGCCGTGGACCGGGTAGCGCACGTCGGGGGAGATGTTCACGATCGGGCAGAACGCCCGGACCTCCTCAGGCTCCAGCCACTCGGCATCGACGCCGTTCAGCCGGTTCGCCTCGATGCGGCGGACGCTCCCGCGGACGTCGCCCAGGCTGTGCGCCAGGTTCAGCACGCCCCGCTGGCTGAACTGGAGGTCCCAGTCGAGCTCCGCCGCCAGGCCCTCCCAGAGCTGCAGCGAATGCTCGTAGATCGCGGCCGACTCGTCCCACAGGTAGTTGGAGCGGATGATCGTGGTGTTGCGCGCCATGTTGCCCCCGGCGAGCCACCCCTTCTCGACGACGCAGACGTCGGTGATCCCGTGGCGCGTCGCCAGGTAGTAGGCCGTGGACAGGCCGTGCCCGCCTCCCCCGACCACGATCACGTCGTAGGTCGGCTTCGGATCGGCGGCGCGCCAGTAGCGGGAGGGCCCCTCGTCCATGCCGGCGCATCGTAGGACAGCCCCCCGGAGCCCGGGTGTCGGCGCGGTGCGCGCATCGCAACACCGTGTTCGACCGGTTCGACAGCGAGCGGGCCGGCGACGTAGCCTGCCAGGTCGACGGCCCTTCTGGGCCGTGCGTCAGCGTTGCGGCATGAGGAACGGCGGCGGCGGACCATGAACGAAAGCGACGCGACGGGGCTCCGGTCGGTCTCGCGAGCGGTGACGGCGCTCGAGTTGATCGCCGACGCCGGGGAGCTCGGCGTGACCGAGCTCGGACGGCGGCTCGGGGTGCACAAGGCCACCGCGTCGCGGCTCGCGGCCACCCTGGCCGACCGCGGGCTGATCGAGCGCGACCCCGTGACCGACCGCTACCGCATCGGGTTCGGGCTCGTGCGCCTGGCCGGCACGGCGATGAGCGGGCTCGACCTGGTCCGCACGGCCCGTCCGGTGCTGGAGCATCTGGCGGAGCGGACGCGCGAGACCGTGAACCTCGGCGTCCTGTCGACCGACGGGGTCGTGTACGTCGATCAGGTCGCGGGCACGCGGGCGATCGTCACGGCGAACTGGGTGGGGCGACGCACTCCCCTGCACTGCACCTCGAACGGGAAGGTGCTCCTCGCGTACATGGACGAGCACGAGCGCGAGCGGCACCTGCGGCGCCCGCTCGAGCGGCTCACGGAGGAGACCCTCACCGATCCCGCCGAGCTGAGTCGCCACCTCGAGGAGGTTCGCCGGCGCGGGTACGCGCAGACGCTGGAGGAGCTGGAGGAGGGCCTCAACGCGGTCGCGGCTCCGGTCCGGCGCGCCGACGGGCGCGTGACGGCCACGGTGGGTGTCTCGGGTCCGGCGTTCCGCATGACGGCGATGGACCTTCCGAGGGTGGGGATGCTGACCGTCGAGGCGGCGGCGGCGCTCTCGCGTCAGCTCGGCTACGTCGACCGGCGGCGCTCGACGGCGTAGGGGGAGCGGTGGGGCGCGAACGGGGGGGCGGGATCGACCGGGCGGGCGGGATCGACCGGGGGGGCGGGATCGACCGGGGGGGCGGGATCGACCGGGCGGGCGGGATCGACTGGTCGGCGCATCGCGCGCCCGTGCCCTCGCTGCTGGGGGCGATCGGCCGGACGCCGCTCGTGCGCCTGGAGCGCGTGGCGCCCGAGCTGGAGCTGCTGGCCAAGGTCGAGTGGTACGGCCCGACCGGCTCGGTGAAGGACCGGATCTATGCGCACATGCTCGACCGCGCCGAGGCACGGGGGGACCTGCGTCAGGGCATGACGATCATCGAGTCCACCACCGGCAACGCGGGGATCGCGTGCGCGGCGGTGGCGGCGATCAAGGGGTACGCGTGCACCGTCGTCATGCCCGAGGGGATGAGCCTCGAGCGGCGGCGCATGATCGAGGCCTACGGGGCGGACCTCGTCCTCACGCCCGGAGCCGGGACGGACATCGACCTCGCGCTGGCGCGGCTCCGCGAGATCGTGGCGGAAGCTCCGGATCGCTACTTCTTCCCCGGTGAGTTCGAGAACCCGGACAACCCTGCGGCGCAGGAGGTGTCCGGTGAGGAGATCTGGGTCCAGGCGGAGGGCCACGTGGACGCCGTCGTGGCGTCGCAGGGGACGGGTGGCTGGATCAGCGGCGTGACCCGCGCCCTGAAGGCGCGATCCCCGGCGGTGCTCGCCTACGCGGTCGAGCCGGCCGAATGCCCGTTGATCAGCGAGCAGCGATGGGGCACGCACGGGGTGCCGGGCATCGGTGACGGGATCATCCCGCGGAACCTCGACCTGGCCGTCCTGGACGGCATCGTCACCGTGAGCACCGAGGACGCGCTGGCGATGGCCCGGCGGGTGGCGCGCGAGGAGGGCATGTTGTGCGGCCCCTCGTCGGGGATGAACGTCGTCGCCTCCCTCAAGGTCGCGGCCAAGCATCCGGAGCTCCGCCGCGTCGTCACCGTGATCAGCGACACCGGCCAGCGGTACCTGTCGGGCGAGCTGTTCGGCGAGCGGGTCGAGATCGAGGAACCGGAGCGCGACCACACGCCCGACGCCGCGATGCTGGCGCAGGTCGAGGCGCATCGTGAGCGGCTGGAGTTCCTCGCCTGACCGACCGTGACCGACCCGCCGGTCGGCGCGACCCGTATCCTCCGGCCATGACCACGTACCCCCTCAGCCAGGACGATCGGGATGTCCAGGAGCGAGCGCGCCGTTTCGTGGACGAGGAGCTGATCCCGTGGGAGGTGCACGCGGAGGAGCACGGCGGGCACGTCCCGGACGAGGTCCGGGACCGGCATCGGGGCCTGGCGATCGAGCTCGGGCTCTCGGCCATGAACATGCCGCGCGAGCTGGGCGGCGGGGGTCTCACGATGCTCCAGCAGGTCCTGGTCTCCGAGCAGATCGGCCGCGTGACGAACGCGCTCGGCTGGTGCGTGTTCACGCCGCCGTCCTGGGCTCCGGCCGTCGTGACCGACCACCAGCTGGAGACCTGGATCATCCCGACGATCCGCGGCGAGATCCACGAGTGCTACGCGATCACCGAGGCCGGTGCCGGGTCCGACGTCGACGCGATCAGCGCCACGGCGCGGCGCGACGGCGACGCGTACGTGCTCAACGGAGAGAAGATGCACGTCACGTCGTTCAACCACGCGTCCTATTGCTTCTTCCAGGCGAAGCTCGACGGTGGGGAGCACGCGGGGGAGCACGCGATGTTCTTCGTCGACACGGACACCCCCGGCGTACGGCTGGTCGCGGAGCCGCGGTACATGCACACGTACCCCGATACGCACGCGATCGTGGCGTTCGACGACGTGCGGGTGCCGGCGACGAGCCTGATCGGAGCCGAAGGTGACGGCATGGCCTTCACCTACGAGTGGTTCCGGTACGAGCGCCTCATGATCGCGGCACGGTGCTGCGGGGCCGCCGAGCGGCTGCTGGACGAGGCGTCGGCGTTCGCGCAGGAGCGGGTGCAGTTCGGCGTGCCGATCGTCGAGCACCAGGCGATCGGTCACCTCCTGGCGGACTCGCTCACGGAGCTCTGGGCGGCCCGCCTGATGACGTACCGGCTCGCGGAGAACATCGACGCCGGCGTGGACGTCAAGATCCAGCACGCCCAGTGCTCCATGGCGAAGCTCTACGCGAGCGAGATGGCCGGCCGCGTGGCGGACCGGGCCGTCCAGATCTTCGGTGGGCGCGGGTACATGCGGGAGAACGTGGCCGAGCGCTTCTACCGCGAGCTGCGCGTCGACAGGATCTGGGAGGGGACCTCCGAGATCCAGCGGAGCATCGTGGCGGACCAGCTGGTCAAGCGTGGCGCCCGGGCGCTCGCCGGCTGAGCCCGATCGGAGGAGGGGGACCCATGCAGGAGCCAGGGAGTGACGATGTCGGGGCCGGTGACACGGTCCGCGTGGCGCTGGTGGGCTACGGCCTCGGTGGCGCCGTGTTCCACGCGCCACTGATCGCCGCGACGCCGGGGCTGGAGCTCGTCTCCGTCGTGACGAGCGACCCGACGCGGCAGCAGGCGGTGCGCGAGCGCTATCCGGACGTGCGCGTCCTGCCGTCCGTGGACGACGTGTGGTCGGCGGCGGACGAGTACGACCTCGTCGTGATCTCGACCGCGAACGTCGCCCACGTGCCGTTGGGGATGGCGGCCTTCGGGGCCGGCCTCCCGGTCGTGATGGACAAGCCGCTCGCCCCGACCGCGGCGGACGGCGAACGGCTGGCACGAGCGGCCCGCGACCGGGGCCTCGGCTTCACGGTGTTCCAGAACCGCCGTTGGGACTCGGACTTCCTGACGCTCCGGCGGCTGCTGGGGGAGGGCGCGCTGGGGACGCCGGCCCGGTTCGAGTCGAGGTTCGAGCGCTTCCGGCCGGAACGGGACGCCGCGGCCTGGCGCGAGCGCGCGGGCGTGGACGACGCCGGCGGGCTCCTGTTCGACCTGGGCAGCCACCTGATCGATCAGGCGATGCTCCTCTTCGGGCGGCCCACCCAGGTCCTCGCCGAGCTGTTCCGTCGACGCTCCGGCGCGCAGGTGGACGACGACACGTTCGTCGCGCTCGTCCATCCGGGTGAGGTGAGCAGCCACCTGTGGATGAGCGCCGTCACGCCGATGCTCGGGCCGCGGTTCCGCGTGCTCGGGTCCGCGGCCGCGTTCCGTTCCTTCGGTCTGGACGGCCAGGAGGCTGCGCTGGCGGCGGGCGGGGACCCCGCGGCGCCGGACTGGTGGACCGAACCCGAGGACCGATGGGGGATCGTCGGCACCGACGACGACCACCGGCCGGTCCCGTCGGAACGGGGCGACTACCCGGCGTTCTACGCGGGGGTCGCCCGGGCGCTCCTGACCGGATCCCCGATGCCGGTCGACCCGTGGGACTCGGTCGTCGGGCTGCGCGTGATCGAGGCGGCTGCGCGGAGCGCGGCGACCGGTTCGGTGGAGACCATCTCGTACGAAGGGATCGACGCATGAGCGAGCTGCGCTGGGGCATCCTGTCGACGGCGAACATCGGGGTCGCGAAGGTGATCCCCGCCACGCAGGCGGCGGACCGGTGCCGCGTGGTCGCGATCGCCTCCCGCGACGCCGATCTGGCCCGGACGACCGCCGACGGCTTGGGCATCCCCACCGCCCACGGCTCGTACGAGGCCTTGCTGGCCGACCCGGAGGTCGACGCGATCTACAACCCGCTCCCGAACCATCTGCACGCCGAGTGGACGATCGCCGCCGCACAGGCCGGCAAGCACGTCCTGTGCGAGAAGCCGCTGGCGATGTCGGCGGCGCAGGCCCAGGAGATGGTCGACGCGTGCGCGGCGTCCGGCGTGACGTTGATGGAGGCGTTCATGTACCGGCTCCACCCCTCGTGGGAGACCGTCAGCGGGCTGGTGGCGGACGGCCGGATCGGGCGTCTGCGGGCCGTCCAGAGCTGGTTCTCGTACTTCAACGACGACCCGACGAACATCCGCAACATCGCGGAGTACGGGGGCGGCGCCCTGATGGACATCGGCTGCTATTGCGTCAACCTCTCGCGGATGCTGTTCGGCGGTGAGCCGACGCACGTCCAGGCGTCCGTCACCCGCGACCCGGCCAGCGGGGTCGACGTCCTCACCGCCGGCATCCTCGGGTTCGAGCAGGGCGTCGCGTCGTTCGCGTGCACGACGCGTGCGGAGCCGGACCAGCGGGTCCACGTGTACGGGACCGAGGGCCGGATCTCCATCGGGATCCCGTTCAACATCCCGCCCGACCGGCCGACCGAGGTGTTCGTCACGGCCGGTGGGGAGCCGCCGGTCCACCCGGCGACCGAGGTGATCACGATCCCCACCGCGGATCCGTACACCGTGCAGGCGGAGCGCTTCGCCGCCGCGGTCCTCGACGGCGGGCCGCCGCCGATCCCCACCGAGGACGCCGTCGCGACGATGCGCGTCCTGGATCGGATCGTCGAGGCCGGCGGCGGCTGAGCCGGCCCAGACCGATGCGTCAGCCTCCGTCCGGGGCGACGGCGTGGAAGGTGGGCGCCAGCGCCGGATAGAGCTCCCGGTACCGCTCGTGGACCGCGCCGTAGCCCACCGCGTCCGGGCCGGGGGCGATCGTGGGTCCGGTCCGGACCGAGCCCGCGACCGCCTCGTGGATCGACGACGCGTGTCCCGCCGCCGGCTGCGCGAGCAGGGCGGCGCCGTGCGCGGCACCCTCGGCGGTCTCCATCGTCACGACGGGGAGGTTCAGGACGTCGGCCACGATCCGGCACCACAGCGGGCTGACGCTGCCGCCCCCGGTGAGGCGCGCCTCGTCGGGATCCGGCAGGTCGATCGTCCGCATCAGCTCGAGCGAGTCCCGGAGCCCGAGGGCCACCCCCTCCAGGACGGCCCGGGTGAGGTGGCCGCGCGTGTGCCGGACGGTGAGCCCGACGAACGCACCCCGCGCGAGTGGGTCCGGATGGGGCGTGCGCTCCCCGGTGAGGTACGGGAGGAACAGCAGGCCGTCGGCGCCGGGGGCGACGGCCGCCGCCTCCTCGACGAGCTCGTCGAACCCCACGCCGGGCGCCAGCGTGTCGCGGTACCAGCGCAGGCTCCCCGCCGCCGAGAGCATCACGCCCATCAGGTGCCACCGATCGGGGACGGCGTGGCAGAAGGCGTGGAGCCGCCCCGCGGGCTCGATCAGCGGGCGCTCGGTCGCCGCGAACACGACCCCGCTCGTCCCGAGCGAGACGGAGAGGACCCCGGGGTCGAGCACCCCCACGCCGACGGCGGCCGACGCCTGGTCGCCCCCGCCCGCCACGACCGGGGTCCCGGGGGTCAGGCCCGTCGCCGCGGCCGCCCCCGAGGAGATCGAGCCGGTCACCTCCGGGCCCTCGTAGCTCCGCGGGAGCCACCCCGGGTCGATCCCGAGCGCCTCCACCACCTCGCGGGACCACGTCCGCGCCGCCAGGTCGAACAGCAGCGTCCCGGCGCCGTCCGCGCGATCGATCGCCAGCTCACCGGTCAGACGGTGGCGCACGAGGTCCTTCGGCACCAGGACGTGGGCGATCCGCGACCACACGTCCGGCTCGTGCCGACGGACCCACAGGAGCTTCGGGGCGGTGAACCCCGGGAGGGCGTCGTTCCCGGTGATCGCGATCAGCCGGTCGGCACCGACGACCTCGCGGATCTCGTCGCACTCACGGGCCGTGCGCTGGTCGTTCCACAGGATCGCGGGCCGCAGCACCTCGCCGGCCGCGTCCAGCGCCACCAGGCCGTGCATCTGCCCGCTGAGCCCGACCGCCGCCACGTCGCTCCCGTCGACCCCCGCCGAGTCCAGCGCCGAGCGGATCGCTCCCACGGCTCCGCTCCACCACAGGTCCGGATCCTGTTCGCTCCACAGGGGCCGCGGGGAGGCGACGGCGTACTCGACGGCGCCGGTCGCGAGGATGCCACCGTCGTCGCCGAGCAGGAGCGCCTTCGTGGCGGTCGTCGACACGTCGAGGCCGACGACGCAGCGCATCGGACGCCCTCGGACGTGGCCTCAGCGGACCCCGAGCAGGACCTCGACCGTGAGCTGGTCCAGGGCCTCGTACGGCTGACCCCGGGCCGCCAGCGCCCGGCGATCGAGCTCCAGGTCCCGCAGGGCCCCCGCGCGGTCGGACGAGTAGGGCCCGAGCGTCGCGGCGACCCCGTCCTGGTCGGCGCCGATCCGCGCGACGAGCTCCTGGATCTCGGGGTCGGCGTTCCAGCGCTCGGACCGCTCCCTGAGGATCAGGTACGTGCGCATGCACCCGCGGGCGAACGCCTTGACGTCCTCGTAGTCCGACGTGCGGTACGCGTGGGCGTCGAAGTGCCGGCTCCCCGCGTAGCCGACGTCCTCGAGGAACTTCACCAGGAAGAACGCCGCCTTCGGGTTGGCCGACCCGAACCGGAGGTCCTGGTCGTAGCGCCCGGGGATCTGGTCGTTCAGGTCGATGTGGAACAGCTTGCCCATCGACCACGCCTGCGCGACGTGGTGGGTGAAGTTGAGCCCCGCCATGTGCTCGTGCGCGACCTCGGGGTTCACACCCACCATCTCCGCGTGCTCCAGCGTGGAGATGAACGCGAGCATCGCGCCGGTGGTGGACAGATAGATGTCGCCGCGCGGCTCGTTCGGCTTGGACTCCAGGGCGAACCGGAGGTCGTACCCCTGATCGAGCACGTAGGAGCACAGGAAGTTCAGGGCGTCGGTGTACCAGCCGAGCGCGGTCAGGGGGTCCTTCGACGAGTCGGTCTCGACCCCTTCGCGGCCGCCCCAGAACACGTACGTGGTGGCGCCCAGCTCCACGCCGAGGTCGATCGCGTTCATCGTCTTCTGCAGCGCGAGCGCCCGGACGCGCGGGTCGTTCGCCGTGAACGCGCCGTCGCGGAAGACCGGGTCGCGGAACAGGTTCGTGGTGGCCATCGGCACGACCAGGCCCGTCGCGTCCAGCGCCTTGCGGAAGTCGTCCACGATCTGGTCGCGCTCGTGCGCGCTCGCGTCGATCGGCACCAGGTCGTTGTCGTGCAGGTTCACGCCCCACGCGCCCACCTCGGCCAGCAGCTCCACGAGCTGCACGGGCGAGAGGGCCTCGCGCACGGGTTCGCCGAACGGATCGATCCCCACGTTCCCCACGGTCCACAGGCCGAACGAGAAGCGGTGCTCGGGGTGCGGGTCGTACGTCACGTCGTCACCTCCTGTCGTCGGAGGACGGTCTCATGCCACGCCGCGCGAGGCCCGCAGGCGCTTCGACAGGGCGTCGATCAGCACGGCCGCGAGCAGCACCAGCCCGGTGATCACGAACCGCGTGCCCTGCGGGAGCCCGAGCAGGTTCATGCCGCTGTTGATGGAGGTGATCACGAGCGCGCCCAGGAGCGCGGACACCACGCGCCCGACCCCGCCGAAGAGGCTCGTGCCGCCGATCACGGCCGCGGCGATCACGCTGAGGAGCAGGTCGCCGCCGCCGGAGCTCGTGGCGACCGAGCGCAGGCGTGACGCGAGCATCACCCCGCCGACGCCGGCCATGAAGCCGTTGATCATGAAGACCTGGATGCGGATCCGGTCCACGCGGATCCCGGCTCGGCGCGCGGCTTCGGGGTTGCCGCCGACCGCGTA
The DNA here is from genome assembly GCA_036556385.1 of Actinomycetota bacterium. Lineage (GTDB taxonomy): Bacteria > Actinomycetota > UBA4738 > UBA4738 > HRBIN12 > AC-51. Next base: position 9,717 of record DATBJQ010000113.1, read on the forward strand.
GATGTGGCGGCCGAAGGGCGTTCGTCCGGCCACGAACGACCAGAACACGAGGAAGATCCCCAGGATCAGCGTGGCCATCGGGACGCCGCGGTCGAGGTTCGCGTAGTACACGGCGGCGAACGTCACGATCGCGAGTCCGGCGATCTGCAGCCCGATCAACACCGTGGGCTTGGACTCCAGCCCTCCGGCGCGCCGCGACCGGGCCGTCAGGATCTGCGAGATCGCGAATCCCAGCACGACGATCACGCCGAGGACCAACCCCTGGGCGTCGGAGAGGAAGGCGTTCGCGATGTCGACGATCGTCGGCTCAGAGATCCGGATCGACCCCGTCGTCGTGGCCTGCGTCATCAGGATCAGCACGACGCCGGACCAGATCAGCAGTCCGGCCAGCGTGACGACGAACGAGGGGACCCCGGCTTTCGTGATCACGAGCGACTGGAGGAGCCCGATGATCGTCGTGGCCACCACCGCCGCCAGGATCGCCGCCCACCAGGGCCAGCCCGGGTCGTCGGTCCTGATGAGCAGCGTCATGATCACGCCGCCGACCGCGCTGACGTACGCGATCGACAGGTCGATCTCGCCGATCAGCAGCACGAACACGATGCCGATCGCGAGCGTCGCGATCGCCGCCATCTGCAACAGGAGGTTCGTGAAGTTGCGCTCCGTGAGGAAGGTGTCGTCGAGCGCGCCGAAGACGACGGCGATCGCGATCAGCCCGATGATGATCGGCAGCGACCCGAGCTCGCCGCCTCGGACCCGCTGCCACCAGCGGCTCGCGTAGGCGCCGAGCGACTGCTCCTTGGCCGCCGGCCGCTCGAACGTCGTGGTGACGGGCGCTGCGTCCCCGGGCTGCTCCGGGGGCATCGTCCCTTCGATCTGGTCCGTCATCCCGCCTCCACCGCCGCCGCGTCCGCCATGCCGGGCACCTTCTGGAGGGTCCCCGCCGTGATCGCGTGGACGACCTCCTGCTGGGTGGTGGCGGTCCGCTCGTACAGAGCGACCTTCTGCCCGAGGCGCAGGACCGTGATCCGATCCGCGCACTCGAACACGTCGTGCAGGTTGTGCGAGATGATCACGACGCCGAGGTCCCGTTCGGCGAGGCGCCGCACCAGGTCGAGCACCTGTCGCGTCTGCGCGACACCAAGGGCCGCCGTCGGCTCGTCGAGGATCACGAGCTTCGAGTTCCACATCACCGACTTCGCGACGGCGACCGCCTGCCGCTGGCCGCCCGACAGGCCGATCACGCGCTGGCGGACCGATCGGAGCGTGGTCACCGAGAGCGATTCCAACGTCTCCTTGGCCAAGCCTTCCATCGCCGGCTCGTCCATCACGACACCGCTGCGGACGCGCTCCCGGCCCAGGAACATGTTCGCGACGACGTCCAGGTTGTCCGCCAGGGCGAGGTCCTGGTAGACGACCTCGATGCCGAGGCGCGCGGCCTCGCGCGGGCTGTGGATCCGGACGTCGCTCCCCTCGAAGCGCACCCGGCCCTCGTCGAACGGGTAGATCCCGGCGATCCCCTTGATCAGGGTGGACTTGCCGGCGCCGTTGTCACCGACGAGCGCCATCACCTCGCCCCGCCGGACCTCGAAGTCGACCTGGTAGAGCGCCTGCACGGCGCCGAACGCCTTCGAGATCCCCGAGCACTCGAGGAGCGGTTCACCTGCCACGACGGCACGACCTCCTTCGACGGTGGCGGCCGGGACGCGTGTGCGCCCCGGCCGCCGCTACCCCGTCAGGACCGGATCAGGCGGCGTTCTCCGTGCACCAGTCCGTCTGCGCGACGTCGCCGGTGCAGATCTCCTCGACGGTCCGGAACCCGTCGGCGATCACGGTGTCCGCCATGTTCTCCTCGGTCACCGGGATCGGCACCAGGCCGAAGTAGGGCACCACGCCCTCGCCCTCGGGCGAGTCCGTCGGCTGTCCGTCGGCCGCGTTGATCCCGATGAGCTCGTAGTCGTAGTCCGAGAAGTCGGTCGTCAGGATGTCCTCTCCGGCGCGGATCGCCAGCGCGACCGCTGAGGCCAGCCCGGCCTCGTTCTGGATCGGCTTGTAGACACTCATCGTCTGACGGCCCAGCAGGATGTTCTGCATGCCCTCCGCCGTGGCGTCCTGGCCGCTGATCGGGATCGGGTCCATCCCAGCCGCCTCGACGGCGTTGGCCGTGGCGGCCGCGAGCCCGTCGTTCGCCGCGAACACGGCGTCCACGCCGTTGTTCGCGTCGACCAGGATCTGCTCCATGATCGTCAGCGCCTCGGCGTTGTCCCAGCCCGGGACGTGCTGGTCGGCGACCAGCTCCCACGTGCCCGCGTCGACATGCTCGGTGACGGTCGCCTCGTACCCCTGCTTGAACAGGAAGGAGTTGTTGTCCTCCTCGCCGCCGTTCAGCATCACGACGCGCGCCGGGTCCAGGCCGAGGTCGTCGATCGTCGGGCCGAGGACCTCCGCCATCGCCGCGCCGACCGCGACGTTGTCGAAGCTGACGTACGCGGCTCCGCCGGCACCACCGGTGTTGAACCGGTCGTACTCGACGACCGCGACGCCCGCCTCGGTCGCCTGATCGATGATCGCCGCGCCCGAGCCCGTGTCGAGGCTCGTGAGCACGATCACGCTGGCGCCGTCGGCGATCGCGTTCTCCGCCTGCGACTGCTGCGTGGTGGCGTCGCCCTCGGCGTTCACGATCGTGAAGTCCTCACCCTGGGTCAAGCCCGCGGCCTCGAAGTTCTCCGTGAAGTAGACGAAGTCGTCCTCCTCCCACCGGGTCGACGACTCGGTGTCGGGAAGGAGCACCCAGATGCTGCCTTCGCCGCCGGCGGAACCGCTGCCGCCGGGCTCGCTGGTGCCGCCGTCGTCGCTACAGGCGGCCGCGACCAGGGCGAGCGCCAACACCAGCGCCGCCCCGACGAAACCCTTTCGCGTGCTTGCCATCTCCACCCCCTCGTGGATCGTGCTGATCGGCCAGCTCTCGGCCGACCTCCGCCGGCCAGATGCGCCCGCGAGCGTATGCCGTGGACGGATACGCGCGCAACGTAGTCACGATGTCGCGATCGCTTCCAGCCCCTCCTCCCTCACCCTCGTCCCGGGGCCGCCCCAGCCCCCGCCCTCGGTCCCGTCGTGGAAGGGATCCACGGTCTGCAGGACCAGCGCGACCGCGCCGAGCGCCGCGGCGCGATCCCCGAGCTCGCCGAGCACGACCTCGGCCGTGTCCGCGGCGATCGGCAGCGCGGACCGGGCGATCGTGTGCCGGAGCGGATCGAGCAGGATGTCGCCCGCCGTGCTGAGCGGGCCTCCGATCACCACGCGTTCCGGATTGACCAGGTTGCAGAGCGTGGCGACCTGGGCGCCGACGAGGTGCCCCGCGTCGCTGATGATCCGGCGGCACGCCGCTTCGCCGTGCAGCGCGTGGTCCAGCACCTCGTCCAACGAGAGCTCGTGCGCGTGGCTCCCCGCCAGGCTCTGGAGGATCGCCCGGCCCCCGGCCACCCGCTCCAGGCATCCGCGGTTCCCGCAGCGGCACACGGGCCCGTCCGGGGCGATCGTCGAGTGCCCGATCTCGCCGGCGGTCCCCCGGGCGCCGCGGTAGACGGAGCCCCCGATGATCAGACCCGCCCCGATCCCGGTGCCCACGCGGATGTAGGCGCCGTCGACGACGCCGCGCGCAGCCCCCCACATCAGCTCCGCGAGCGCGCCGAGGTTCGCGTCGTTGTCGACGAAGACGGGCAGGCCGAGCCGCTCGGTCATCGCCCGCCGGACGTCCACGCCGATCCAGCTGGGAGAGATGCTCGACGGCCGGACCATGCCCGAGGGCTGCTCGATCGGACCGGCCAGGGCGAGCCCGACGCCGAGCACCTTGGCCCGGTCGACCGCGGCGCGGCCCAGCGCGGTCTCCACCAGCGCCTCGGCGAGCGTCATCGCGTCCCCGGCGTCGTGATCCAGCTCGAGCGGCGACGACGTCTCGGCCAGCACCCGGTGGGCCAGGTCCGCGACGACGACGCGCAGGTGCTGATGGTCGACGTCGACGCCGATCGCGGCGCCGGCCGTCGGGTCCAGCGTCACGAGTGAGCCGGGCCGGCCGACCTGTCCCGGCCGGCGCGGGGAGGGCGCGTCGCCGATCTCGCGGACCAGACCGGTCGCGAGGAGATCCGTGATGATCGCGGACGCCGTGCTGCGCGAGATCCCCGCGAGCCGGGCGAGCTCGGCGCGCGTCAGTGGACCTCGGACGCGCAGGAGGCCGACGATCCGCCGCCGGTTCCCGAGACGGAGGGCCGCCTGGGACCCCCCTCCCTCCCATGGCATGACGCGAACTCTCTTCCCCTGGAGGCTGTTCGTCAAATCGTCGGACGATGTCGCCGGGTGGGCGGGCGAGGTTCCGCCGACCTCCGAACGTACCTCGCCCCGCGCGCCGCCCCGACCCGGGTGCGCGCGCTAGCATCCGCGGGGCGACGGAGGGCGACGCGGTGGAGATCGGGATCCCGACCGAGGTCAAGAACCACGAGTACCGGGTGGCCGCCACCCCCGAGGGGGTGCACGAGCTCACGGCGCACGGGCACCGCGTGGTCGTGCAGGCGGGCGCCGGGGTCGGCTCCGCGATCGCCGACGAGCAGTTCCGGGCCGCCGGGGCGGAGATCCTGCCCGATGCGGACGCCGTCTTCGCCGAGGCGCGGCTGCTCGTCAAGGTGAAGGAGCCGCAGCCGGAGGAGTTCGCGCGGTTCCGCGAGGACCACGTGCTGTTCACGTACCTGCACCTCGCCGCCGACGAGAAGCTCACGCGGTTCCTGATGGAACGAGGGACCCGTGCGGTCGCCTACGAGACCGTGCAGACGCCGGACGGCCGGCTCCCGCTGCTGGCTCCGATGTCGGAGATCGCCGGCCGGATGGCGCCGCAGGAGGGCGCGACGTACCTCGAGCGCCCGCACGGCGGGCGGGGGGTCCTGATGGGCGGGTCCAGCGGCGTGATGCCGGCGCGGGTCGTGGTGCTCGGGGGCGGGATGGCGGGTTGGAACGCGGCGGAGATCGCCGCCGGGATGCAGGCTGAGGTCGTCGTGGTCGATCGCACCGTCGAACGGCTGCGGGAGATCGACCGGATCTGGCGGGGGAGGATCCAGACGCTCGCTTCGTCCCGGCTGGCGATCGAGCAGCTGGTGGTGGAGGCGGATCTCGTGATCGGTGCCGTCCTCGTCCCGGGCGCGAAGGCGCCGCACCTCGTCACCGCCGAGCACGTCCGCGCGATGCGGCCCGGCGCGGTGCTGGTCGACATCTCGATCGATCAGGGGGGTTGCTTCGAGACCTCGCACGTCACGACGCACGCGGAGCCCACGTTCGTGGTGGACGACGTCGTCCACTACTGCGTGGGGAACATGCCCGGCGCCGTGCCGCGCACGTCGACCTACGCCTTGACCAACGTCACGCTGCCCTACGTGCTCGCGATCGCCGACGGTGGTCTCGAGGCGGCGATCTCGTCCGATCCGGCGCTCGCCCGGGGCGTGAACACGTGGGACGGGAGCGTCACCGTCGCGGGTGTCGCCGAGGCCTGGGCGACCCCGCACACCCCGGTCGAGGACCTGCTCGCCGCGTCCTGACGCGTCGGGCCGGCGGCCGTTCCCGCCCGGCTCGAGCGCTCCTGCGGACCGCGGTACGCTGGGTCGGTCGAGCCGCGTGGCCAGAGGGGGTCTCCGATGGAGCGGATCAGTCACTGGATCGGTGGGAAGGTCGTGCCGGGCGAGTCCGGTCGCAGCGGTCCCGTGTTCGACCCGGCGACGGGCGAGCAGACGCACGAGGTCGACTTCGCGTCCGAGGCGGAGATCGACGCCGCGACGGACGCCGCCGCCGAGGCGTTCCCCGGCTGGCGTGCGACCTCACTGAGCAAACGCGCCGACATCTTCTTCACGATCCGCGAGCTGCTGGAGCAACGACGGTCGGACCTTGCGCGGATCCTCACCGGGCAGCACGGGAAGGTGCTGTCCGACGCCGCCGGCGAGATCCAGCGCGGGATCGAGAACGTCGAGTTCGCCACGGCGATCCCCAACCTGCTGAAGGGCGGGTTCAGCGAGCAGGTCTCCACCGGCGTCGACGTGTACTCGATCCGCCAGCCCCTGGGCGTCGTCGCCGGGATCACGCCGTTCAACTTCCCGGCGATGGTGCCGATCTGGATGTTCGCCAACGCGATCGCGTGCGGGAACTGCTTCGTGCTGAAGCCGTCGGAGAAGGACCCGAGCGCGTCGATGTTCCTGGCCGAGCTCCTGAAGGACGCCGGGATCCCCGACGGGGTGTTCAACGTGGTGCACGGCGACAAGGTCGCCGTCGACGGGATCCTGGAGCACCCCGGCATCGCGGCCGTGTCGTTCGTGGGCTCCACGCCGATCGCCCGCTACATCTACGAGACCGGCACCCGCAACGGGAAGCGCGTCCAGGCGCTCGGCGGTGCCAAGAACCACATGATCGTCCTGCCCGACGCCGACCTGGACATGGCGGCGGACGCGGCGGTGTCCGCCGGCTACGGCAGCGCGGGTGAGCGGTGCATGGCGGTCAGCGCCGTGGTGGCGGTCGGCGGGATCGGCGACGAGCTCGTGGCGAAGATCGCCGAGCGTCTGCCGAACGTCCGGGTGGGTGGCGGCACCGAGCCCGAGGCCGAGATGGGACCGCTGATCACGCGCGAGCATCGCGACCGCGTCGCCTCGTACCTCGACTCCGGACGGGAGCAGGGGGCCACGGTGGTCCGCGACGGGCGCGAGGACGACGTGTACGAGCGCGACGGGTTCTTCCTGGGGGTCTCGCTGCTCGACCACGTCACGCTCGAGATGGATGCCTACCGGGACGAGATCTTCGGGCCCGTCCTCGGCGTGGTCCGAGCCGAGACCTACGACGACGCGCTCCGGTTGGTCAACGAGAACCCCTACGGGAACGGCGTCGCCCTGTTCACCCGCGACGGCGGCGTCGCCCGCCGGTTCCAGTTCGACGTGCAGGCGGGCATGGTCGGGATCAACGTTCCGATCCCGGTCCCCGTGTCCTACTACTCCTTCGGCGGGTGGAAGGCGTCGCTGTTCGGGGACACCCACATGTACGGCCCCGAGGGCGTGGCCTTCTACACGCGGGGCAAGGTGGTCACGTCGCGGTGGCCCGACCCGGCCACGTCGTCCGTGGATCTCGGGTTCCCGCGCACCCGATGACGGACGCGCGGGCCGACCTCCTGGCGCGGGAGGGGTCGGGGTGGACGGACTTCGCCGACCTGGCGGCGGGGGTCCCGGTCGAGGCTCGGGACCGGCCCGAGCTGCGCGACGGCTGGTCGGCCACGGGCGTGCTCTGGCACGTCGGAGCGTGGATGGAGCGCGCGGCGGGGAAGCTGGAGGAGATCGCGGCCGGCACCTGGGAGCCGGAGCCGGTGGACCTCGACGAGCGCAACGCCCGGCTCCTGGCCGAGTCCCGCGACGTCACGTGGGACCTCGCCTGGGAGCGGCTGACGGAGGCGCGGGCCAGGATCCGGCCGGCATTCGAGCGGGTGCCCGACCTCGACGAGCACGCGCGCGGGTACTTCGTCAACGACACGATCGAGCACTACGAGGAGCATGGCGCCGACCTGCGCGGCGTCGGCGGGGGAGGACGCGCATCGTGAACACGGATGAGGTGTTGGCCCGCGAGGCGTCGGCGTGGCAGGAGCTCCGCTCCGTGCTCGCCGGCGTCCCGGTCGAGCGTCGCACCGAGGAGGGCGTGGTGCCTGGATGGTCGCCGCAGGATCTCGTGTGGCACTGCGGGTTCTGGGCGGGGTACGTGGCCCGGGAGCTCGAGGCGCTCGCCGCCGGGACCACGTTCGAAGTGGAGGTCCCCGAGGACACGGGGCCGGGCGACGACCTGAACGAGCGCGTCCACGCGGAGTCGCGGACGATGACCTGGGAGGAGGCCTTCGACCGGAGCGAACAGGAGCGCGAGCGCGCTCGCTCGGCCTTCGCCGCGGCCGGCCCCCCCACCGAGCAGCTCGTGGCCGACTTCGCTGGCGAGACCTACGACCACTACGACGAGCACCGGCTCGAGCTCGCGGCGTTCCTCGGGGCCTGACCCCGGCGCGATGCCCGGACCGCTCACCCTCCTCGGCGTACCGATCGACTCCGTCGGCCGGGCCGGCGGCACCGAGCTCGCGCCCGCGGCGTTCCGGTCGTTCCTGCGACCCGGCGATCCCTGGGACCGCGACGGCGGCGACCTCGATGTGCGGATCCGCGGCGATCTCCGCGATCCTTCCACCGGGATCGTGGGGAGCGGCGACGTGCTGGCGATGACGAGGGCGGTCGCCGACGCGGTCGCGGGCTCGGTGGCGGGCGGCGAGCGCCCGTTCCTGATCGGCGGATGCTGCTCGTTCGTCCCGGGCGCCGTCGCCGGGGCGAGCCGAGCCGCGGGACCCACGGCGATCGCGTACGTGGACGGACATCTCGATCTGTACGACGGCACGACCTCACCGACGGGGGAGGCCGCCGACATGCCGATGGCCGTGGTGCTGGGCGCCGGGCCGCCCGCATGGGTCGAGGCGGCTGGGGCGACGACGGAGGGACGGCACGCGGCGATCCTCGGCTACCGGGATCTGGACGAGGCCCTCGGGCACGGCCACCCGCATCCGGACACGGTGGCCGGGCTCACGTACGCGGATGCCGAGGCGGTGCTCGCCGATCCCTCGGGCGTCGGCGCGGCGGTCGCCGAGCGCTTCGGCGCAGCACCGGGCCGCCTCTGGGTGCACCTCGATGTCGACGTGCTCGACGAGGAGGTGTTCCCCGCCACCGACTACCTGATGCCCGGGGGGCTGGGCCTCGATCCGCTGACCGACCTGCTCCGCCCGCTGCTCGGTTCCCCGGCGCTCGTGGGCGCGTCGTTCGCCTGCTACAACCCGGAGAAGGATCCCGACGGCGCCTGCGGGTCGGCCCTGGCCCAGGTGGCACGGGACACCCTCGTCAGCTGACGTCGCCGGCGAGCTCGTCGATCCGTGCCTTGGGCGGCATCCCCTCGCGGGCGCCGGCCACCTCCACCGAGACCGAGGCCGCGACGACCGCGCGGTGCACGCTCTCCGCCAGCTCGCGCCGCTCCCAGAGTCCCGCCGCCAGGACCCCGTTGAAACAGTCGCCGGCGCCGGTCGTGTCGACGACGCGCTCGACGGCCGGCGCCTCGATCGTCGTCGCGCCCCGCGCCTCGATCACGACGGCACCGTCCGCGCCCCTCGTCACGACCACCGCGAGCCCGGCATGCGCGGTGGCGAGCGCGAAGGCCCGCGGCGTGGTGGCCTCGAGGTCGGGAGCCAGTGCGGCCAGCTCGCCCTCGTTCGGGGTCGTCACGGTGGCACCCGCCAGCAGCTCCCGGACCCCCGGTCCGGCGGGGGCCGGGTTCACCACGAAGGGGATGGAGGCCTGCCGGCACCAGGCGGCCGCCGAGCGCACGGCGTCGAGGGGAACCTCACAGCTCGCGAGGACGACGGCCGCCTCGAGCTCGTCCAGGGTGGGGCGGGGGTCCTCCACGAGCCGGTTCGCGCCGGGCGCCACCGAGATCTGGTTCTCGCCCGCCGCATCGACCACGATCAGGGCCACGCCCGTGTGCGCGTCCGCTCGGCGGACGTGTGCGACGTCGACGCCCTCGGCTCGGAGCGCCGCGAGCGCCTCGTCGCCGAACGCGTCGGCGCCGACGGCTCCGACGATCGCGACCTCCGCTCCCGCCCGCGCCGCCGCGACCGCCTGGTTCCCGCCCTTACCGCCGTGGTGCCGGCGGAAGTCACCGCCCACCACGGTCTCGCCGGGGCCGGGCAATCCCGCTCCCGTCACCACGAGGTCGACGTTGATCGCGCCGAGCACGACCAACGGCCCCGCCATCACGCGTTCGCCGCGACCAGCCCGCGGAGCCGGTCCACGAAGCGATCCTCGAAGGTCCGTTCGTCGACCTCGGTCGCCGCGCGGAGGTTGTCCGCCGCCTCGGCCAGCCCGTACATCTCGTTCAGCGGATGTCGCCAGAGGCGGACGAAGTCGGCGACGGTCTCGCCGCGGGTGTGCCGGCCCTCGAGCTCGACCTCCACGTGGCACACCTCCGTGGCCACCAGCGACGGGTCGATCGCGGCCGCGACCGCGAGTGGATCGTGGAGGAAGCAGGCGTCGAGACCGCGGAACGTCGCGCGCTCGAACCCGATGTAGAACTCGGACGCGTCCCGGATCAAGCGGGCGAGGGCGGAGTCGGGCGCCGGCTCGCAGATCCGGTCGAGGTCGCGCGGCCGCAGGAGGGCCTCCTCGGTGACGTCGAGCCCGATCGCCAGCGGCAGGGCGTCCTCGGGCAGCGCTCCCGCCGCGCGGAAGACCTCGTCCGCGGCCTCCGGGTCGTACCAGACGTTCGCCTCGCTCCGCGGCAGGGTGTTCCCTCGCCCCCGGAACGCGCCCGCCATCATCGTGCAGCTCCTCGCGAGCGTGAGGAGTCCGGGCTCCGCGCGCAGGGCGAGCGCCAGGTTCGTCAGAGGACCCGTCGTGACGAGCGCGATCCGGCCCGGCGCTGCCCGGAGCTCTTCCACGAGGAGCTCGACGGCGCCTCGACGGGAGGGCCGCAGCGTGGGGACCGGGATCCGAGCGTGACCCAGTCCCTCCGGGCCGTGCACCTCGTACCCGTGCCGCTCGGGCTCCACGAGTGGGCGCTCGGCCCCGGCGGCCACCTCGACACCGGTCCGACCGGCGGCCTCGAGGAGCACGAGGGTGTTGCGCACGACCATGTCGACCGGCACGTTCCCGTTCACGCAGGTGACGGCGAGGAGCTCGATCTCCGGCGAGGCGACCGCGTAGAGGATCGCGAGGGCATCGTCGACCCCCGTGTCGACGTCGAGGATCATGGGGATCGGGGCCATCGCGCGGGAACGATAGCGGGTCCGGTGCGTGCTCTAGACTCGCGCCCCGTGGCGACGGAGGGGACCGCGAGCTGGGAGGACCTCCAGCGCCTGCGCGTGACCGTCGGGGTGATCACCGACGTCGAGGACTTCCCCGAGGCACGGAGACCTGCCTACAAGCTCACGATCGACCTCGGCCCCCTCGGCACGCGACGGTCGAGCGCCCAGGTGATGCACTACGCGAAGGACGAGCTGCTCGGGCGGCAGGTCGTGTGCGTCCTGGGGTTCGCGCCCAAACGGATCGCGGGGTTCGCCAGCGAGGTCCTGGTGCTCGGCGCGTACTCCGACGAGCACGGCGTCGTCCTGCTGCAGCCGGACCGCGAGGTGGAGCCGGGCTCGGCCGTGGGCTAGAGCGACGCGGCCCGGTACCCGACGAGGCGGGTGGCGGCGTCGGTGACGATCTCCTGCATCCGCGCCGGCGTCATGACGGTGTCGTTCAGCAGGACCTGGATCGCGAGACCGTCGATCACCGCGCCGAGTTGGAGGGCGAGGTCGTCCGCGTCGTGGCCGTCGGTGGGGAACTCCCCCGTCTGGCGCCCGTACCGGATGATGTCGGCCAGCGACTGCACCCAGCGACGGTCCAGCGCTTCACGCTCCTTCGCGATCTGCGGGTCGCGCAGGGCCCGGACCCAGATCTCGACCCACAGCGCCCATTCGTCCAGCAAGGAGTACTCCGGCAGCAGGCCGGGGACGGACAGCTCGATGATGCGGGTCATACGCTCCTTCGCCGACGGCAGCCGGCGCATCTCCCGCGCGACCCGGAGGTAGAACTGGTCGTTCGCGTGCGTCAGCGCCTCGACGAGCAGACGGTCCTTGGACTCGAAGTAGTACAGGATCAGGCCGGGCGACACACCGCATCGCTGGGCGATGTCCTGGATCCTGGTGTCGGCCAGCCCCCGCTCGGTGATCACGACGGCGGCGGCGTCCAGGATCTCCTGACGCCGGTCGCGCTGGCGTTGCCGAGCCTTGACCATCGGACTCCCTCGCTCCTGAACGCCGTACAGTGTCGGGGCCTCATCGGCCGCCCGAACCGGTCGGCGGCTGCGCACACTCTAGCCACGTGACCTGGGAAGTCAAAGGGCCAGGTCAGGCCTGCCGGAGTTGACCCGCGATTCAAAGACGGTGCATGATACGCGGGTCCCGACGAGCAGACGGGACGGAGAGGAACGGGGTTCGATGGTTTCCAACGTCTACGACGCCATCGTGATCGGTGGCGGTCACAACGGCATGGTGAGCGGCGCCTACTTCGCGCGCGACGGGCTACGCACCGTGGTGCTCGAAGCGCGCGACAAGACCGGCGGCGCGGCCGACACCAGCGCGCCGTTCGCCGACCATCCCGAGATCAACGTCACGACCTACTCGTACGTGATGTCGCTGATGCCGCCCACGATCATCCGCGAGCTGCGTCTCCCGCAGCACGGCTACGACGTCACGCCGTTCGGCCCCTACTTCCAGGCGTACCCGGACGGGCGCGCCGTCACGGTCTACGCGGACGACGCCGCGAAGTCCTACGACTCGATCTCCCAGTTCTCGAAGCAGGACGCCGAGACGATGCCGAAGTGGGAGGCCTGGCTGAAGGGCGTGGCCGACGTGCTCGGCCCGCTGCTCCTCACCAGCCCGCCGCACGTCGGCTCGATGCATCCGATGGACCTGCTGTCCACGGTGCAGTCGGCCTGGAAGCTGCGCAAGCTCGGTGAGCGGGGCGTGGGCGACGTGACCCGGCTGTTCACGATGAGCATCTCGGACCTGTTGAACGACTGGTTCGAGTCCGACGCCGTGAAAGGGATGCTCACGGTCAACGGCGTGATCGGCACCTGGGCCGGTCCCGACGAGCCGGGCACCGCGTACGTGATGCTGCACCACTCGATCGGCGACGTGGGCGACGGCCACCTCGGCTCGTGGGGGTTCCAGCAGGGCGGCATGGGGGCCGTGTCGGACTCGATCCGCGGGGCCGCCGAGTCGTTCGGCGCCGAGATCCGCACCGGTGCGCGGGTCAAGAAGATCCTGATCCGCAACGGCCGTGCCGTGGGCGTCGCGTTGGAGTCCGGCGAGGAGCTCCGCGCCCCGGTGCTGGTGAGCGCGATCCACCCGCAGATCGCGTTCCTCGATCTGATCGACCGTCACGAGCTGCCCGCCGATTTCGTGTGGGACATCGAGCGGTGGAAGAGCAGGTCCGGCACCGTGAAGATCAACGTGGCGATCAGCGAGCTGCCGGACTTCGTGTCCCAGCCCGGCACGAACCAACAGGACCACCACACGGGGTCCGTCGAGCTGTGCTTCAGTCCCACCTACGCGGAGCGGGCCTTCCAGGACGCGCACATCGAGCGCAAGCCGGCGGTGGCGCCGTTCGTCGACGGCACGATCCCCACGACGCTGGACCGCAAGCTCGCCCCCGAGGGGACGCATGTGTTCTCGATGTTCACGCAGTGGGTCCCCGACGATTGGAACACGGAGCCGCATCGCGACGAGCTCGACGCATACGCACAGCGGATCTTCGACCTCTACGACGAGCTCGCGCCCAACTTCAAGCGGTCGATCATCGACTACCAGGTGATCGGGCCCTACGACATGGAGCAGGAGCTGGGGCTGATCGGCGGCAACATCTTCCACGGTGAGCTCTCGGTGGATCAGCTGTTCCACATGCGCCCCGCACCCGGCTACGCGGACTTCCGCACCCCGGTCAAGGGGCTGTACCACGGCTCCTGCGCCACGCACGGCGGCGGGGGCGTGAACGGGATCCCCGGCTGGCAGGCGTACCGCGCCGCCAAGAAGGACAAGGCATTCCCGAAGAAGGGGTAGCCGGCGAGGATCGGAGCGCGCTCCGGCGCATGCTGGAGCCGCGGTCGGTCGCCGTGGTGGGCGCGTCCGCGAAGGAGGCGTCGCTCGGGCGACGGATGCTGCTCGAGCTGCGCCGTGGCGGGTTCGACGGCGCGATCTACCCGATCAACCCCGGGTACGGGGAGCTCGAGGGTCTCCGCTGCTACGCCTCGGTCTCGGAGGTCCCCGGGCCGGTCGACCTGGCGATCGTGGGGCTCGCGAACGCGCGGATCGAGCAGGCCGTCCGTGAGGTTGCGGCCGTGGGGGCCGGCGGGATCGTCACGTTCGCGTCGCTCGCGGACGAGGAGCCCGTCGAGGCCGGACGACCTCCGCTCCGCGAGCGCGTCGCGGCGATCGTGCGCGACGCGGGCGTCGCGATGTGCGGCGGAAACGGGATGGGGTTCGTGAACCTCGCGTCGCGCGTCCGGGCCACCGGCTTCGCGACCCCCGACGAGCTCCGACCGGGTCCCGTCACCTTCATCTCGCACAGCGGCTCGGCCTACGACGCCGTGCTCTTCAACGACCGCGGGATCGGGTTCGACCTGGTGGTCTCCAGCGGCCAGGAGCTCGCCACCACGATGGCCGACTATGTCGGGTACGCGCTGGACGGGGGTCGGACCAAGGTCCTCGCGCTCCTGCTCGAGACCGTGCGCGATCCCGGGTCGTTCCGTGCCCAGCTGCACCGCGCGGCCGAGCTGGACGTCCCGGTCGTGGCGCTCAAGGTCGGCCGGACGGCCTCGTCCCGGGCGATGGTCACCGCGCACTCGGGAGCGTTGGCGGGTGAGCACGGCGCCTACGAGGCGGTGTTCGACGCGTACGGGGTCCACGAGGTCCGGTCCCTCGACGAGCTGGTCGACACGGTCGAGCTCTTCTCGTCGCCCCGGCGCGTGGCCACCGGACGGGGGGTGGCGAGCCTGCACGACAGCGGCGGGGAGCGAGCGCTGTTCGCCGACCTGGCGAGCGACGCGGGCGTGCCGTTCGCCGAGGTCGGCTCGGCCACGCTGGCGGCGATCGACGAGGTCCTCGACCCCGGGCTCGAGGCCGCGAATCCGCTCGACGCCTGGGGGACGGGGATCGACGCGGACGCGATCTTCGCCCGAGCGTTCCGCGCGCTCCACGACGACCCCGACACCGCCGTCGTCGCCTTCGTGGTCGACATGACGCCGCAGGGCGAGCCGTACTCGGAGGGGTACCTGCGGGTCGCCCGCGAGACGTGGGAGACGACGACGAAGCCCTTCTGCGTGCTGTCCAACCTGGCCAGCGCCGTGGCGACCGACGAGGTGGCGCAGCTGCGCCGGCTCGGGATCCCCGTGCTCGAGGGAACGGAGTCCGGCCTCAGGGCGGTGCGGCACCTGCTGGACCATGCCCGTGTCCGCGACGAGCCCCCGCTCGCTCCGGCCCCGACCGTCGATCCGGCCGTGCGCGAGCGTTGGCGCGCCGAGCTCTCCACCGGGCGGCAGCTCGACGAGGTGACGGCGCTGGATCTGCTCGATGCGTACGGCATCCCCACCGCGGCCCACCGACGGGCCGGCTCGCTCGAGGACGCCGTGGAGGCGGCCGCTTCGGTCGGCTACCCGATCGCCCTCAAGACCGCGGGCGAGGGGATCGCGCACAAGAGCGAGGCCGACGGTGTCCGATTGGGCCTCGCCGATCCGGAGGGGGTGCGCATCGCCTACGAGGATCTCTCCTCCCGGCTCGGCGACGAGGTCACCGTCGCGGCGATGGCTCCCCCGGGGATCGAGGTCGCGCTGGGCGTCGTGCACGATGCGACGTTCGGGCCGATGGTCCTGGTCGCCGCGGGCGGCGTCCTGGTCGAGCTGGTGGGGGACCGGCGGCTCGCGATCCCGCCGGTCGATGAACGGCGGGCACAGCGCCTGCTCGACGGGCTCCGGATGCGACCGATCCTGGACGGGATCCGTGGCGCCCCACCCGCCGATGTGGGCGCGTTGACGAGCGCGATCGTCCGGCTGAGCGTCCTGGCCGACGACCTCGGGGATCTGGTCGCCGAGCTCGACGTCAACCCGGTGCTCGTGTCGCCCCGGGGCGTCCTCGCGGTGGATGCGCTCGTCGTGCCGCGCACCTCCTGAGGGAAGGGCCTACGATGGGAGGCGTGGGACTGCTGCTCGAGCTGGTCGCGATGGTGCTGCTGGCGGGCGTCGTGGGCGGGTCGGTCGCGGGGCTGGCCGCCCGCAGCTCCCGGCCCGGGTCGCTGTCACTGCGGGAGCTCGTGGCGGGTGCGATCCTTCCGCGTCCCCGCTGGCGCGAGCGCCGGCGGGCGTCGGGCACGTATGTCACCGTCAGCTCCTAGCTCGAGCGTCCCGCGACGACGGAGATCGACGAGGAGGGCAGCGTGGAGCCGTGGTCGTTCCCGCCTCGAGGGCGGTTCGAAGAGCACACGATCGCCAGCGAGGCGCTCCGCGGCAACCGGCTCGGCGATCCGCACGAGCGCCCGCTCTGGGTGTACCTGCCACCCGGGTACGACGACGACCCCGACCGTCGCTTCGCCTCGATCTACCTGATCCAGGGTCTGACCGGACAGCTCGACATGTGGCGGAACCGTTCGCCGTTCCGCAGGAACTTCCCGGAGCTCGCCGACCAGATGTTCGCCGACGGGCAGGCGCCGCCCGTCGTGGTGGTGTGGGTCGACTGCTGGACGTCCCTCGGAGGGAGCCAGTTCCTGGATTCCCCGGGCACGGGGAACTACCTCACGTTCCTGTGCGACGAGGTCGTGCCCTTCGTCGACCGGACCTACCGCACGATCGCCGATCGGGACCATCGCGGGATCCAGGGCAAGTCCAGTGGCGGGTACGGGGCCATGGTCGTGCCGATGCTCCGGCCGGACCTGTGGGGCGGGCTCGCCACGCATGCGGGTGACGCCCTGTTCGAGACGTGCTACCTGCCCGAGTTCCGTCAGTCGGCGCGGGCGCTGCGCGACGAGTACGAAGGCTCGTTCGACCGCTTCTGGCAGGACTTCCGGAGCCGACCGGCCTTCTCGAAGGACTCCGACGAGCACCTCCTGAACGACTGGTGCATGGCGTCGTGCTACTCCACCGACCCCGACGGCACCGTCCGGATCCCCTTCGATCCGGTGACGGGCGAGCTGATCCCCGACGTGTGGGAGCGATGGCTCCGGCTGGACCCGGTCCGCATGGTGCCCGACCATGCCGACACGCTGCGGTCGATGCGCGCGATCTACGTCGACGCCGGCAAGCGCGATCAGTACTACCTGGACCTCGGCGCCGAGGCGTTCCGGCGTGCGCTGGAAGGGATCGGCGTCACCGACGTGTTCTTCGAGCTGTTCGACGCCACCCACATGGGCATCGAGTACCGGTACCCGATCAGCCTGCGGTACCTGGCCGAACGGCTGTCCGCATGAGCGGCGGTCGTGGTTCGCGGTGGCCGTGGACGGGTAGTGTCGCGTCATGACGTACGTGATCTGCGAGCCGTGCATCGACGTGAAGGACCGGGCCTGCGTGGACGAATGCCCGGTCGACTGCATCTACGAGGGGCCGCGGATGCTCTACATCCACCCCGACGAGTGCATCGACTGTGCGGCCTGCGAACCCGTCTGCCCCGTCACCGCGATCTTCCCGGAGGACGAGGTCCCGGGGGACTGGAAGCCGTTCACCGCCGTCAACGCGGAATGGTTCACCGACGCGATCACCGGTCTGGGGTCGCCCGGTGGGGCCGCGCAGGCCGACCAGCCCACGGTGGACCATCCCGTCGTCGCCGGGTGGGAGACCGTCTGACCGGGTTCAGACCCCGTAGGTGCGCTCGACCTGGATCCGCCCCTCATCGTCGAGCCACAGCCTGACCTCCACGGTGCTGCCCGCTCCCTTCGTCCCGATGTCGCGGCCGCCGGCCCGCAGACGCACACCGCCCCCGTCGTAGAAGCGGAGGGTGACCTCGTCGTCGCCTTGGAACGTGCGGCGCTCGCCGGGCGGCAGCGTCTCGGACTCGACGACCTCGCCGTCCTGCGTCGCCTCCACCCAGGTGTCGGACGTCACCGCGAGCGCGACGCGCACGGACGAGAACGACCGTGGCGAGCCGGCCCCACCCGGCTCGTCCCGCGGCGCGGGTGTCGAAGCCGCGGGACGACCGGCTGGCGAGGCCGCCAGGTCGTCGCGCTGGCCGCGCTCCCGGACGAACGCGACGGCGGCGACGGCGATCAACACGGCGACGGACAGGGTCACCAGCACCCGTCCGCTGGTCCGGCGGGGCCGTTCGAAGTCGGTGAGCAGGCCCAGCGGTCCTTCGTCCTCGGCGACCGGCCGCGGCGGGCGACCATCGGGCGCCGCCGACACGAGGGGGGAGCCGCAGAAGCTGCACCGTGGCCCCGACCTGCCGTGGAGCACGTGCACGTGACGGAGGGCGGCTCCGCAGACGGAGCAGGTCGCGACGAACTCGTCGGAGGGCGTGGTTCTCTGCTTGAGCCCTCGCATCGTGACCTCCTGGGTCTCGCGGGAAGGGGCAGGGGCTCGTGCCTCGGCCGGGGATCGGTTCCCTCCACCCTGCCCGATGGCGCGCGGGGGTGCCAAGTCGGGCAGACGCACTACGCGCCCGCGTTCGTCCCCAGCCCGGAAGGGGCGGTCGGACCAGGGGGGGAAGCACCATGTCCGCCTGATGGCCTCGGTCGTTCGGAGCTTGTTCGGCCCCCGAACGTGGGGCACCATGATGTCTCGATGGGCATCTACCAGAGCTCGGGCAGGGTGGCGAACCCCTTCGGCACGATCGGCGTGATGGTGGGGGTGATCGGGGCCGCGTTCAGCGTGATCCTGTGGATCCATCACTACAGCCCGGACACGACCCTCCTCGGCTCCTACTCGGCCCAGATCTCGAGCGGGAGCCAGCTCGCCGACGGCCTCTCCGTCCTCGCCGCGATCTTCGGCGTGATGGCCGTGTTCTCCGGCATCATCGGCGGGTTCGGCGGGAAGGGGAGCGCCAGCACGGTCGCCTCACTCCTGCTCGGCGTGGTCGCGTTGTCCTACCCCGTGCTGACGGCCCTGAACCTGGTCGAGCGCTTCGCACCGAACCCCTTGGGCTGACCTGTCAGGGCCGATCGGGCGATCAGAGGGGCTCGTCGACCGGCTCCGTCCCGGGTTCCCACCCGGTGTAGGTGTCGCCCACCCATTCGTAGGGGTCGTCGTTGACCGTCGGCGCGCGGAGCTCTCCGAGGACCGGGTCACGCGGGCGTGCGCGGAAATCGAAGACGTGCTCGAAGCCGTGGGTGTTCGCGATCCGGTCGGTCAGGTAGGGGAGACCCCAGTTGTCGCTGATGAAGCGCAACGGGCTCGAGAACTCGCCCTGCTCGGTGTCGAGGAGCCCTCGCGGCGTGTACGGCGAGATCGTCAGCAGCGGCACGCGCATGCCGAGCCCCACGTGGTCGGTCTCGGGGGGCAGCACCGGATCGTAGAAGCCGCCCCACTCGTCCCACGTGACGAAGATCGCGGTGTGCTCCCACATGTCCGAGCGCATCACGGCGTTCACGATCTCCGTGACCCAGTTGTGCGCGTGACCGGTGGAGAACGGCGGGTGGTCGGAGAGCTCGAACCGGGGGGTGGCCCACGTGACCGCCGGGAGCCGTCCCGCCTCGATGTCCTGCACGATCCGGTCGATCGGACGCATCTTCGTCTGCCACAGATCCCCGTGGAACACGTTCTCGACGCCGTTGTAGGCGTTCCAGAAGTACCCCGTCTGCCCCGGGACGGCCGAGTAGTAGGCCCAGTCGATCCCCTCGTCGGAGAGCTGCTCCCCGACCGTCGGGAACGTGAAGCACGTGTCGTGCTTCGCTGCGTTCCCTCGGGGATCGACCGTCAGGACGAACACCTCGTCGCCCACGACGTCGCACCCCCAGCTCTTGAAGGTGGAACCGT
This sequence comes from Actinomycetota bacterium, assembly GCA_036556385.1. Taxonomy (GTDB): domain Bacteria; phylum Actinomycetota; class UBA4738; order UBA4738; family HRBIN12; genus AC-51. Next base: position 29,292 of record DATBJQ010000113.1, read on the forward strand.
CGTCGAGCGGGCGGACCTTGATGTTCTCCGGGTTGTCGATCACGCCGCCCGACGTCCCGGCGATGAAGAAGAAGTGGTTCGGGTAGCTCGGTCCGTTCGCGCTGGCGAAGAAGTGGTCGGACAGCGCGTACTCGCGGGCCCACAGCCAGTAGTTCGGGATCTGGTCCTCGTCGAACACGGTGTAGGCGTACGTCGATCCGTACGTCCCGGTCCCGAACCCGTCCATCGCGCCGCCGTTGATGCAGTTCAGCGCCGCGGCACGGTCGTGGGGGATGTCCCCCGGGAGCCACTCCGGACAGCGCCTCAGCGGCTTCTCGCGCCCGTACTCGACGCCGACCGACGTGCCCTGGAAGACGCCGGGGAACCGGCCGAACAGGTTGTTGAAGCTCCGGTTCTCGAGCATCAGGTAGAGCACGCGCTTGATCGGGGTCGCCGTGTCCCGCTTCGGCGTTGGGTCCGTGACCGAGGTGATCACGCGGCCGCCGGTGCAGGAGAACAGGGTGGCTCCGGCGACCGCCATCGCCGAGCGCTTCAGGAAGTCGCGTCGCGGCAGCGGGAGGGGGTGGCCCCAGCGTCGCTCCCCGTCCTCGGCGGGTCGGGGGTCGTGGAAGGGGTGACGGCGTGCGGGCATCCGTGGATTCTCCCAAGCGGTCGTGGCGCTCGCGCGGCTTCCGGCCTGGGTCGCACAGCTTCGCAACACGCTCCGGCTACGCTGGGCAGCCGCATGGATCGCGTCCGCTCGCGCCGGCCGTACGCCTCGCTCGCCCTCGTCGGCGTGGTCGTCCTCGTGCTCGCGGCGTGCGACGGTGAGTCCTCCGACCCCTTCTCGGTGTCGGTGGCACCCACCACGTCGACCGCTCCGCCCGTCACGGTGGCGCCGCCGTCGACGTCCTCCTCACCCACCCCCCCGGCGACCCCCGCCACGCCACCGCCCGACGCCGGCGTGGTCGCCACCGACTGCGTCGGCGGGTGGAGCTCGCCCGCACCGAGCTCCCGTGACTACGAGGGACCGATCGACCGGATCCGCAGGGCCGCGCCGTTCGCCGGTCCGGCCCAGGTGGTCGAGATGCGGTTGTTCGTCGGGCCCGAGTCGCCTCCGTCGGACAAGAACTACCTCCAGGACATCCGGCGCTGGTACGTGAAGCTCTACGCGCCGAACGACCTGGCGTACCAGGGACGGTTCCTGGTCGAGGAGCGGCGCTTCGGAGCCGGCGTGGTGGCCGTCGCCCCGTACGACACGGTCGGCTTCTCGTCGCCCGACTGGATCGGGTTCCAGTGGGACGCGGGCGACCCCCGCCCGAGGCCCTACGAGGGCCTGCCCGGCCGGTGGCGCGGGGTCCCGTACGACTTCGTCCGGGGTGGAGCGGGGCTGAAGATCCCGGGGCTGCCCGACGACGTCCGCGGGTGCCTGGAAGGGACCTGACCGGCACGGGATCCGTTCCGCGTTGCGCCCACGGCCGCTCCGGGCGTAGCGTCGGAGGTGACCGGTCCCGGTCGAGACCGCCCGCTCGGAAGGAGGGCCGTCATGTCGCGCCGATCGTTCGGACCTGCGCTCGTCGTCGTGCTCGTCGCCACGCTGCTCCTGGGAGCGTTCCCCGGCGGCGCGCATCCGGCGCCGAGCCACGGTCTCGGGATCTACCGTCCGTCCGTGCCGCTCGCGCGCGTCTACACGCGCTGGGCGCTCGGGGCGAGCCCCAGTCCGCTGTTCGGCGCCCTCGAAGGGGTCTGCGGGGCGCGGATGGGGAACGACGTCTTCATCGCGCCTCCGATCGCGGAGGGCGTCGACGTCAGGTGCCGGGTGCCCTACGGGGCCCGCATCGTCTTCTCGCACGCCGCGTGGTTCACCCTGATCCCGTTCGACGGGAGCACCGACGTCGAGATCGTGGCGGCCGCGAACGCCGGGTTCACCCCCGTCGTGAGCTGGGTGCGGCTCGACGGTCGTCCCGTCCGCCTGGCCGGCAGGTCCTTCAATGCGGGCGCGTTCGACGTGTGGTCGGAACCCGACAGCTTCCTGGACCAGATCGGAGCGGGCACCGGCGCCGTCCGCACGTCGATCACCGGCACGTTCCTGGTGATCCCGCCGCTCCCCTGTGGGTATCACCGGCTCCGAGCGGCCGTGGACTTCGGGATCCCCGACCAGAGCTTCAGCGGGACGTATCGACTCCGCGTCTGCGGCTAGGGCCACTCCGTGTAGGCGGCCGGACCCCGCTTGCGCAGCTCGTTGAGGACGATCGTCCGCTGGATCTCGGACGTGCCTTCCCAGATGCGATCGACGCGCAGCTCCCGGTACAGGCGCTCCACGGGCTGGTCCCGCATGTAGCCGCGCCCGCCGAAGATCTGCACCGCCCGGTCCGCGATCCGTCCGGCGGTCTCGCTGCAGACGAGCTTGACCGCTGACGCCTGGGCGTGGATCCGCTTGCGGTCGGCACCGCCGCGTGCCGCCTCCCAGCAGACGCGGTAGAGCAGCGACTTCGCCGCCGCGAGCTCGGCGGCCATGTCGGCGAGCATGAACCCGACGGCCTGGAACTCCGCGATCGGGCGGCCGAATTGCCGCCGCTCGTCGGCGTAGCCGAGCGCCAGCTCGAGCGCACGGGTCGCCGCGCCCACCGTCCGTGCCCCGATCATGAGGCGCTCCTCGACGAACCAGTCCTTCGTGAGCTCGAGGCCGTGGCCCACCCCACCCAGCACGCGGTCGTCGCCGACCCGGACGTCCGCGAAGGCGACGATCGGGTGCTCGAACACGAACGTGTGCATGTACGCCGGCGTGCGGACGATCCGCACGCCCGGGGTGTCCTTGTCCACCAGGAAGATCGTGGCCTTGGCGGGGTCCGCGTCCACGTGAGCATGCACCAGGAGGAAGTCGGCGACGTCCCCGCTGGTGACGTGCCACTTCTCGCCGTTCAGGACCCAGTCGTCGCCGTCGCGACGCGCCGTGGTCGCCACCATGCTCACGTCCGAGCCGGCGCCCTCCTCGGTGATCGCGTAGGCGTCCCGGCGCTCACCACGGCACGCCGGACGCAGGAAGCGATCCTTCTGGCCCTCGGACCCGGCGGCCAGGGGGATCGACGGACGCCACGGGATGTCCCACAGCGCGCCGGTCGCCCGGCCCCACTGCTCCTCGATCAGCATCACCTGGAAGACGTCGTAGCCCTGCCCGCCGTCCGCCACCGCGTGATTGATCGCACCGAAACCCCAGTCCAGCACCGCACGCTTCGCCGCCGCCAGGGACGCCGGCGTCAGGCCGTCGTGCTCCTCGCACTCGTCCTCCAGCGGCACCAGCACCTGATCGCAGAAGTCGCGTGCCTTCCGCGCCAGATCCCGGTCGTCGGCGGTGAGTCGGAGGTCCACGGATGCGCTCCCCAGGGTAGGGTGTCGCGCCGGAGTCTAGGAGCCACCGCGGAGGCGCGAGCGATGCCGGATCCAGGGACCAGGACGCTGTTCCATGGCGGACGTGTCTTCGACGGCACGGGTGCGGCGCCGGCGGACGCCGATGTCGTGATCCAGGGCGGCAGGATCCTCGAGGTCGGACGCGGGCTCGACGGCGACGTGGGGGTGGACTGCACGGGGCGAGGACTGCTCCCGGGTCTGTTCGACTGCCACCTCCACCTGGTCGGGCGGTACGAGGACGACGAGCTGACGATGCAGCACCGGCCGTTCTCGTACACGTTCTTCACGATCCCGGCGAACCTTCGGACGACGCTCGAGCTCGGGATCACCACCGTCCGCGACGCGGGCGGCGCGGACCTCGGGCTGAAGCAGGCGATCGACGACGGCGTGCTCACCGGGCCGCGGCTCCAGATCTCGATCACGATGCTCAGCCAGACCGGCGGCCACAACGACCCGTGGCTCCCGAGTGGCGGCGTCAGCGCCTACGACTGGCTGCCGTACCCCGGCTTCCCCGACGGCAGGTGCGATGGGATCGAAGGCGTCCGAACGAAGGTGCGCGAGGTGGTCCGCGCCGGCGCCGACGTGATCAAGATCGCCTCCAGTGGGGGCTTCTTCTCTCCGCGCGACGATCCGAGGCACCCGCACTTCACGCAGGAGGAGCTCGACGAGATCGTCGTGACCGCGGCAGATCTCGGCGTCCCCGTGATGTCGCACGCCCACGGCGCCGAAGGCATCAAGCGCGCCGTCCGCGCCGGCGTGCGGTCGATCGAACACGGCACCTTCCTGGACGAGGAGGGTGCCGCGATGATGCTCGAGCGCGGCACCTGGCTCGTCCCGACGCTGACGGCGGGGGACACGACCGAGGACCTGGCGAAGGATCCGAAGCTGGCGCCGGAGGTCCGCGCCAAGTTCGAGGGGCTCGGGCGGCCCGAATTCGACGCGATGCGTCTGGCGGCTGACGCCGGGGTGAAGGTCGCGATGGGGACCGATTGCCCGGTGGCACCCCACGGGTGGAACCTGAACGAGCTGCGCCACATGGCGGACAACGGCTTCACGCCCTCGCAGGCGCTCGTGGCGGCGACGTCCAGCGCCGCCGAGCTGCTCGGCGTGCAGGACGACCTCGGCACCCTGGAGCCCCCGAAGCGGGCGGATCTGGTCGTGGTGCGGGGCGATCCGCTCGACGTCGCGACGTTGAGGGACCGGATCGATCAGGTGTGGAAGGACGGCGTGCAGGTCGTCGGGCCCGGGGCCGCCTGATGGCCGCGACCACGGGCGAGCGGGCGGCGGCCGGCGGCGTGGTGCTGCTCACCCTGTGCGCGGGGCAGTTCCTGATGGCGCTCGACAGCTCGGTCATGAACGTCTCGATCGCGACCGTCGCCGACGACCTCGACACGTCGATCACCGGGATCCAGAGCGCGATCGTCCTGTACACGCTCGTGATGGCGATGCTGATGGTCACCGGCGGCAAGATCGGCTCGATGATCGGGCGCAAGCGGGCGTTCCTGATCGGGCTTGCGATCTACTGCACCGGGTCGCTCACGACTGCGCTCGCACCGAACCTCCCCGTCCTGCTGCTGGGTTGGTCCGTGCTCGAGGGGATCGGCGCGGCGCTGATCATGCCGGCGATCGTCGCGCTCGTCGCGGGGAACTTCGCGCCGCAGGGGCGGCCCCGCGCCTACGGCCTGGTGGGAGCGGCCGGTGCGATCGCGATCGCCGTCGGGCCGCTGATCGGGGGGCTCGCGACGACGTATGCGTCCTGGCGCTGGGTGTTCGCCGGCGAGGTCCTGATCGGACTCGGGATCTTCCTGTTCTCGCGGCGGGTGACCGATGCACCCGTCGGTGACCGGCCGCATCTGGACGTCCTGGGCTCCGTCCTGTGGGCGGTCGGGATGGGCCTGATCGTGCTCGGCGTGCTGAAGTCCGGCGAGTGGGGATGGTTCGTCCCATCTCCGGACGCACCCTCGGTGTTCGGCATGTCGCCGGTCATCTGGCTGATCATCGCGGGGCTCATCTCGATCCGGCTCTTCAGCACGCACCTCCGCCGCGTGACCGAGGCCGGGAAGGAGCCGCTGTTCAGCCCGACGCTGATCGAGAACAAGCTGAACGGCGGGCTGCTGATGTTCTTCTTCCAGTTCGTGGTGATGATGGGCGTGTTCTTCGTCATGCCGCTGTTCCTCTCCGTGGCCCTGGGCCTGTCGGCGATCGACACGGGGATCAAGCTCACGCCGCTCTCGGTGACGATGCTCCTGGGGGCGGCGGGTGTCCCGAGGTTCTTCCCGTCGGCCTCGCCCCGGCGGGTCGTGGGCATCGGCTTCGTGGCCGTGCTCCTCGGGATCGTCGCGCTGATCGGCGGGATCGACGTCGATGCCAGCGCCGAGGTCGTGACGGTGCCGCTGCTCGCGATCGGTCTGGGCCTGGGGGCGCTCGCGTCGCAGCTGGGAGCGGTCACCGTCTCGGCGGCGCCCGAGGAGCTTGCCCCGGAGGTCGGCGGTCTCCAGAACACCGCCTCGCAGTTCGGGGCGTCGCTCGGGACGGCACTGGCCGGGTCGGTGCTGATCGGGGCCCTCACCGCCTCGTTCCTGAGCGGGATCGCGGCGAACCCGGATGTCCCCCCCGAAGTGGCCGATCAAGCCAACATCGAGCTCGCGAGCGGGATCCCCTTCATCTCCGACGCGGACCTCCAGGCCGCGCTCGACGAGGCTGGCGTCGACGACCCGGTCTCGGAGGCGGTCGCGGACGATTACGCCGAGGCGCGGCTGGTCGGGCTCCGCACAGCCCTGTCGCTGCTCGCCGTGTTCGCGGTGATCGCCCTGTACTTCACGCGGCGGATCCCCAAGGAGCCGGTGGGGTCCTCACGTGATCCAGCGGTCGAGGGGAGACCGGCCGAGCCCGTCGGGTAGCCTCCGCTCGGTGAGCGGGCGGGAGCACGACGTGATCGTGGTCGGCGGTGGCCACAACGGCTTGGCGTGCGCCGCCTACCTGGCGCGCGCCGGCCTCGACGTCCTCGTCCTGGAGCGGCGAGGGGTCCTGGGCGGCGCCGCCGTGACCGAGGACGCCTGGGACGGGTATCGGATCTCCTCCGCTTCGTACGTCGTGTCGTTGCTCCCGGAGCGGATCGTCGACGACCTCGACCTGCGGCAGCACGGGTACCGGGTCTCGATCATCACCCCGGACTACTTCGTGCCGTTCCCCGATGGCTCCTCGCTGACCCTGTGGGGCGACGTCGACCGCGACGCCGCGAGCATCGCCGCCCTCAACGAGCGCGACGCCGAGGCGTACGTGGCGTTCGACGCCTACTTCGAACGGGTCGCGGGGCTGCTGCAGCAGCTCCTCTTCGTCGTCCCGCCGAACCTCCGCGTCCGCGAGCTGGCCGGGTGGCTCCGGACGGGGGCCCGGTTCCGCGGCGGGACCGGTCGCGACCTGCACGAGATCGTCCGGCTCTTCACGATGAGCGCCGCGGACTTCCTCGACGAATGGTTCGAGGACGAGCGCGTCAAGGGTGCGCTCGCGACGCAGGCGATCATCGGAGCGTGGTGCGGTCCGATGACGCCCGGGTCGGCCTACGTCCTGCTCCATCACTGGATCGGGCAGGTCGACGGGCACTTCGGTGCGTGGGGTTGGGTCCTGGGGGGGATGGGCGGCGTGTCGGCCGCCCTGGCGTCGGCGGCGCGCGCCTCCGGGGCAACGATCCGGACCGACGCCGCCGTCGCGCGCATCGCGATCACGTCCGAGGGCCGAGCGGCGGGGGTCGAGCTCGAGGACGGCACGCTGCTCCGCTCGCGGCGGGTGGTGTCCAACGCCCACCCGACCACGACGTACCTGGACCTGGTGGGGCCCGATCGGCTCCCCGCCGAGGTGGTGCGTGACGTGGAGCGGTACCGGACCCGCAGCGGGTCCGTGAAGGTGAACGTCGGCCTCTCGGCGCTGCCCACGTTCCCTGCATGGGACCAGGACGGCGAGCTCCATCGGGGATTGATCGCAGTCTCCCCGTCCGTGGCCTACCTGGAGCGCGCCTTCGACGACGCGAAGTACGGGAAACCGTCGAAGCGTCCGTACGTGGAGGTGATGTTCCCGACGGCCCACGAGCCGGAGGGCCTCGCCCCGCCGGGCAAGCACGTGATGATGGCCTTCACCCAGTACCTGCCGTACGAGACGCCCAACACCGGCCGGACGCGCGACGCCTGGGCGAAGAAGGTCGTCGCCGCGCTCGCGGCGTTCGCGCCGGATCTGCCCCAGCTCGTGGAGCACGTCGAGGTGCTCACGCCCAGGGATCTCGAGGAGCGGTTCGGACTCCTCGGCGGCAACATCATGCAGGGCGAGCTCACGCCCGATCAGATGTTCTCGTTCCGACCGATCCCCGGGTACGGGGACCACCGAACACCCGTGGCCGGTCTCTACCTCTGCGGGGGCGGCACCCATCCGGGGGGCGGCGTGATGGGCGTGCCGGGACGGAACGCCGCGACCGTGATCCTTCGCGACGCCCGCCGGTCTCGCGTGACCGGCCCGGCCGCGCGCGCCGTGGATCGGGTGCGCGACCACCTCGGGCTCTGAGCATGCCCGCCCCATGGGAGGGCTGGTGGGACGAGATGTTCGCGTCCCCGGCCTGGCAGGCGGTGCAACTGGCGTGGGAGGACGCGGAGGACGCCGACGATCAGGTGGACCGCGTCGAGCGAGCGCTCCGGCTCGAACCCGGGATGCACGTGCTGGACGTGCCGTGCGGCACCGGCAGGATCGCGCGCCGTCTGGCCGCCCGGGGGTACACGGTCGTGGGGGTCGATCTGACCGAGCGGTTCCTCGAGGAGGGACGCGCCCGTGGCGGTGGCGTCCGGTACGTGCACGGGGACATGCGGGACCTGCCGCTGCGCCCCGTCTTCGATGCGGCGGTGTGCCTGTGGGGCTCCTTCGCGTACTTCGACGACGAGGGGAACCTCGCGCAGGCCGCCTCCGTCGCGCGGGCGCTCCGCCCGGGCGGCCGGTTCCTGGTGGATGCGCTGAGCCACGACGCGATCGAGATCGGCTTCCGGGAGCGCGACGCGTACGTGGTGGGCGACACCGCGGTCGAGGAGCGGCGCGTGTGGAACGGCGCCGAGGGCCGGATCGACACGACCTGGACCTTCGAGCGCGCCGGCGAGCGGACGGTGCTCGGATCGTCGATGCGCCTCTACACGCTCGACGAGCTCACCGACCTCCTCGCGCGAGCGGGGTTCCGATCCTTCGAGGCGCGGGACGACGCCCTGGACCCGTTCGAGCCGGCCGCGACGCGCCTGTGGCTCCTCGCGACGGTCTGACGCCTCCGCTCAGCCGCTCCCCAGGTCACGCCGGTCGAAGGTCACGCGCGCCACCAAGTAGGCGAAGAGCGGGATCGCCGCCAGCACCACGACGTTCCGCCACGTCGTGCCATCCGCCAGGGGCTGCGGCTCGCCGAACCAGCGGAACGGCGAGAGCGGCTCGACGGGGGCGAGCGCGTCCACCGTGGAGCCGAGCGCCCACACGAGGTACGACAGGATCGCGATCGCGGACGTGACACCGAGCGCCAGCCCCCGACGGCCCGTGGCGGCCCCGATCGCGAGGGCGATCATCCCGAAGCCGATCGCGAGCAGCGCCTGCAGGATGTGGACGGCGGCGAGGTGTTCGATACCTACCGTGAGGTCGAGCGGTGGGCCGGACACCCACAGCACGACGAAGAGCACGATCGTGAGGAGGGCGACTCCGGCGATCATCGCCAGCGCCTTGTCGCGGACGACCGTGCGGCGCCGCAGCGGCGTCGAGAGCACCACGTCCAGCGTGCCGGACTCCTCCTCCCCGGCGATGCCCCGCGCCCCGGCGCCGATCGCGTACACGAGGAAGGCGATCGGGCCGATCGAGCTGAACAGTTGGCTCCAGAGGTAGCCGTCCGGGGACGTGAAGTCCACCCCGAAGATCTGCTTCAGGGCCTCGGGCATCTGGTCCACGTAGTCCTGGAAGCTCGCGCCGCTGTCCCGCACGCTGGGGTACAGCGCCGCCAGGAGGAGCGCGGTGACCGCGATCGCGAGCATCCACCACAGGAGGGCCCTGCGCTGGATCAGCAGCGTCAGGCGGAGCAGTGCCCCGGGCGACGGGCGCACGGCGACCTCGCTCACGGGGCGGTCACTCCCTCCGAGCCGTCGCGATAGAGCGTCAGGAAGATGTCCTCCAGGCTGGCCTCCTCACTCACCACGTTCACGACGTTGTGGCGCGCCGCCTCCTTGATCACCTCGTCGAGCGGCCCGCGGACGGTGAGCCGGACCCGGTCGCCGTGCTGCTCCGCACGCTCGACCGACGCGAGCGAGGCGAACGACTCCGCTCCCACGGGCCGATCGAAGTGCAGCTCGAGCCACCGCAGCGCGTGCGTCTTGAGCTCTTCGACGTCCGAGACGGTGATCAGGCGGCCCTCGCGGATGATCGCCACCCGATCGCAGACGCGCTCGACCTCGGGCAGGACGTGCGAGCTGAGGAAGGTCGTGCCACCCCGTGCGCGCGTCTCGTCGAGCATCGCGGCGAACTCCTGCTGGACCAGCGGGTCGAGGCCCTGGGTCGGCTCGTCCAGGATCAGGAGCCGGGGTTCGTGCATGAAGGCCTGCAGCAGCCCGACCTTCTGCCGGTTCCCGTGCGACAACGACCTGATCCGGCGGCCGAGGTCGAGCCGGAGGCGAGCCGCCAGGGCGTCGACCCGCTCCCACGGGATGCCGTTGCCGCGGAACGACGCGAACGCGCGCAGGTACTCCTGGCCCGTGAGGCGCTCGTACAACGTGAGATCGCCGGGCAGGAACCCCACGTGCGTATGGATCCGAGGTGCGTCCCTCCGGGCGTCGAGGCCGAAGATCCGGACCGCTCCCGAGGTCGGCCTGATCAGGTCGAGCATCGTCCGGATCGTGGTCGTCTTGCCGGCGCCGTTGGGGCCCAGGTAGCCGAACACCTCGCCGCGCCGGACGGAGAACGACAGATCCTCGATCCCGCGTGTCGCCCCGTACGCGTGCGTGAGGTGGTCCGCCTCGATCACGGCGGCGTCCTCGGACCCTGGCGTCGGTGCGGGGGAGGTGGACGTTGACACCACGTGTCCAGCCTAGGACGAGCGCTCGGTCACCGCCCGAGCTCGTAGCCGAGCCGACGAGGGAGCCGGGCGAGGAGCCGCGTGAGCGGGTCGGTGCGCCGTCCGGCGTCCGCGGCACGGTCGGAGCGGACGATCGCGCCCTGGACCACCGCCGCGCCGACCGAGCGGAGGGGCTCCGGCGGGAACCGTGGTGGCTCGCGCCCGACGAGGGGCAGCGTCGTGTGCTCGTCCTCGACGCCTCGGACCAGCCCGGCGAGGATCCTGCCGCCCAGGTGCGTGGGTCCCACACCGCCTCCCGTGAAGCCCGCCGCCACGTGCAGGGCGCGGCCGGGCAGCGTGGTGAAGAACGGGAGGTGCGCGGGCGTGACGTCGATCGGCCCGCCCCAGGCCGCCTCGATCCGGACGTCGGAGAAGGAGGGGAAGAAGCGACGGAAGTCCTCGACGAGCGCGTCGATCGAGCGGGCATCGAACCGAAGGCGCGGACCCAGGCCGACCCCGAGCCCGGCGGTCGAGGCGGCCGCCCCGAAGGCCACCCGTCCGTCGGGGGTGGGACGCAGGTAATGCAGGGCCGTGCGCCAGTCGGCCAGGCCCTCCCCCGCCGTCCATCCGATCTCCGCGAGGCGGTCGGGGGACGGCTCCGTGATCAGCAGGTACGAGCCACGGGGGACGATCGCGCGTCGGTAGGGGCCGAGGCTTGCGGTCCAGGCTCCCAGCCCCAGCACGCCGTGCTCGGCGGTGACGCTGCCCTCCGTGGTTCGGATCCGGACCGGCGGACCCGCCGAGAGCCGGGTCGCCGGGGTCCGCTCGTGGATCCGCACGCCGCGGTCGAGCAGCTCGCGGCGCAGGCCCAGGGCGAGGCGCGCGGGCTGCACCAGGGCGTTGCCCGGTTGCAGAAGCCCCGCCCCGAACACCGGGAGGTCCACCCGTTCGCGGACGGCCGCGGCCGTCAGCTCGACGAACCGCTCGCCAACGCCGAGCCGGTTCCCCACCTCCACGAGCTCGCGCCACGCGCCGTCCTGCTCGGGGGAGCTCGCCGCCGTGAGATGCCCCGGGCGCGCGTACCACGCGTCGACGCGATGCTCGTCGAGCCACACGCCGATCTCGGTCACCGAACGCTCGACGACCTCACACACGCGGACCGCGTCCTCGTCGCCGAACCGGCGCACGAGGCCGGGCAGGTCGTCCCACAGGCCGGAGCAGAAACCGCCGTTGCGCCCGGAGGGTCCGCTGCCGCAGAGCTCGTCCGCCTCCAGCAGGATCACGTCCAGTCCCGGATCCGCCTCCTTCAGGAACCACGCGGTCCATAGGCCCGTGTAGCCGCCGCCGACGATCACGACGTCCGCGTGCGTCGAGCTCGAGAGCGGATCGGTGGGGTCGGCGGCGAGCTCCGGATCGGCACGCGCCTCCTCGAGCCACCAGGAGCCGCGCGCCTGGCGGAGGGATCCGGTCACGACGGGCCGAGGTTGTAGCCCAGCCGGCGCGGGAGCTTCGCGACGAAGTCCGTGAACGGGTTCGGCTCCTCGCCGGCGTCCTGGGCCCGGTCGCGGCGGACGATCGCATGGTTCGCGACCAGCACCCCGGGGGAGCGGATCGGCTCCGGCGGGAACCGGCGCGGCTCCAGGTCCACGATCGGCAGGTCGAGGACGTCGTCGTGGCGACCCAACGCGCGGTGCGCGAGGATCCGGCCGCCGAGGTGCGCGGGCCCGACGCCGTTGCCCGTGTAACCGAACCCGTAGTGCACCGTCCCGGTCTCGTAGCTGCCGAAGAACGGCAGATGGAGGCCGCTGACGTCGATCGGCCCCCCCCAGCCGGCCTCGATCGGGACGTCGGCGAACGACGGGAACATCCGGTGCAGGTCGCCGATCGCCACCCGCAGTGCCTCCGGGTCGTACGCGTAGCGAGGATCGATGTGCCGGGCCAGGTTCGGCTGCATGCCCCCGATCCCGAACGCGATCCGGCCGTCGGGCGTCCGGCGCAGGTAGTGGATCGCCGCGCGGAGGTCGGCCACGCCCAGTCCATCCGTCCACCCCAGCTCCTCGAGCCTCCCGGGAGCCGGCGCGGTCATCACGATGTACGAGCCGCGGACGGTCAGCACGCGGCGGAACCGACGCCAGTGCTTCGCCCAGGCGTTCACGGCGAGCACGGCCGACCCCGCGCGGACCGTTCCGGTCGCCGTCTCGGCGACCACGGGGCTCCCGGCACCGAAGCGCGTCACGTGCGTGCCCTCGTGGATCCGGACCCCGTGCTCCATCACCACCCGCCGGAGTCCCCGGGCGAGCCTCGCGGGATGCACCGTGGCGCCGTCGGCCGTGATCACGCCGCCGTGGAAGACGGGGGACGCGATCCGATCGCGGACCTCCCGGCTGCCGAGCACCTCGATCCGATGGGACAGACCGAGCCGATCCATCGTGATCACCTGGTCGGCCCACCGGCCGACCTGGGCCTCCGACGTCGCGACGTCCAGTAGCCCATCGGGCCGGAACCAGGCGTCGATCCCGTGGTCCTCGCAGAAGGCGCCGATCGCGTGGACGGATGCCTCGCCCGACTCGCAGAGCCGGACCGCGTCACCGTCTCCGAACCGGTCGCAGAGCTCCGGGAGGTCACCCCAGAAGGAGTTCACGAACCCGCCGTTGCGCCCGCTCGGGCCGCCGCCGCAGATGTCCTGGTCGAGCAGCACCACGTCCACGCCTGGATCGAGCTGGCGGAGGAACCACGCGGTCCAGAGGCCCGTGTAGCCCCCGCCGACGATCAGGACGTCCGCGGTGGTGTCGCCGGCCAGCGGCTCCGCCGGCTCGCCCACCAACTCGGGTTGGGCGAGGGCCTCCCGCAACCACCAGCTGCGGCCGTGATCGGGGGGCACCGGGAGCGAGGGATCCGGTGGTGAGGTCGTGGCGGCGTCGGTCATCGGCGGCGGGTCTCGTGGTCCCGCGGGAGTCTACGGCCCAGTCGATCGGCGGGACCGTCGGCGGGGCCGTCGGCGGGGGGCCGTCACCGGGGTCGGCGTGCGAGCGGGGTTGCTACCGTGGATGCCCGCGCCCGAGCACGGAACGAGGGAGATGATGGCCGGCGGTTCGAAGCGTCCCCGCAGCTGGGAGGTGACCGAGGGGCCGCATCGTGCGCCGGCGCGTGCGTACCTCCGCGCGGTCGGCTTCGGCGAGGACGACTTCGACAAGCCGCAGGTGGCCGTCGCCTCGTCGTGGAACGAGGTCACGCCCTGCAACTACCACCTGGACAAGCTCGCGGCCCTGGCGAAGGAGGGCGTGCGGCAGGGCGACGCGGTTCCGATCGAGTTCACGACGATCGCCGTCTCCGACGGCATCGCGATGGGCCACGAGGGGATGAAGGCGTCCCTGATGTCGCGCGACCTGATCGCGGATTCCGTGGAGCTGGTGATGCACGCCGAGCGTCTCGACGCTCTCGTGGGGATCGCGGGGTGCGACAAGTCCGAGCCCGGCATGTTGATGGCGATGGCGCGCCTGGACCTGCCGTCCGTCTACCTGTACGGCGGGACGATCCTGCCCGGCACGTACGCGGGACGTGACATCACGATCCAGGACGTGTTCGAGGCGGTGGGCGCGCACGCGAGGGGCTCGATGGACGACGACGAGCTCCTGGCGATCGAACGGGCGGCGTGCCCGACGACGGGGTCCTGTGCCGGCATGTACACGGCGAACACGATGGCCGCGGTGGGGGAGGCGCTCGGGATGTCTTTGCCCGGCTCGGCCTCCCCGCCCGCCGTCGACTACCGGCGCGAGGTGGCCGCGCGCGAGAGCGGTCTGGCCGTCACGCGGGTGCTGGAGCGCGACCTTCGGCCGCGGCGGATCATGACGAGGGAGGCGTTCGAGAACGCGATCTCGGTCGTGATGGCGATCGCGGGCTCGACGAACGCCGTCCTCCACCTGCTGGCGATCGCCCGGGAGGCGCACGTCGATCTCGTGCTCGATGACTTCGATCGGATCGGCCGCTCCGTGCCGCACCTGGTGGACGTGCGTCCGGCGGGCCGGTTCGTGATGAGCGACCTCGACCGCGTCGGCGGCGTCCCGGTCGTGCTGCGGGAGCTCCTCGACCTGGGTCTGCTCCACGGGGACTGCCTGACGGTCACGGGACGCACGCTGGCCGAGAACCTGGAGGAGCTCGACCCGCCGGCCCCCGACGGTGACGTGGTCCGAGCGGCGTCGGATCCGATCCATCCGGACGGCGGCATCGCGGTGCTCCGCGGCTCGCTCGCGCCCGACGGCGCGGTGATGAAGATCGCCGGCGCCGCCTCGCTGGCGTTCCACGGGCGGGCGCGCCCCTTCGATTCCGAGCACGCGGCGTTCGAGGCCGTGACCAGGGGCGCGATCGCGCCCGGCGACGTCATCGTGATCCGCTACGAAGGACCCAAGGGGTCTCCGGGGATGCCGGAGATGCTGGCCGTGACGGCCGCCGTCGCCGGCGCTGGGCTGGGGAAAGACGTCGCGCTGATCACCGACGGGCGGTTCAGCGGCGCCACGAAGGGCTATTCGGTGGGCCACGTCGCCCCGGAGGCGTTCGTCGGCGGGCCGATCGCGCTCGTGCGCGAGGGGGACGAGATCGTGATCGACGCGGCGAACCGGGAGCTGCGGCTCGCGGTCTCCGACGAGGAGCTCGACCGCCGCCGTGCCGACTGGGCTCAGCCCGCGCCCCGGTACGAGCAGGGGGCCCTCGCCAAGTACGCCCGGGCCGTCGGGTCCGCCGACACGGGGGCGACCACATGGTGACGCGCACCGCGGCGATCGAGAACCCGGCTGCGCTCCAGTGCCGGATCTGCGGCTGCCAGTACGCGGTTGAGCCGCTGACGATCTGCGAGGAATGCTTCGGCCCGCTCGAGCCCGCCTACGACCTGCATTCGATCGACGGAGACGAGTTCCGCGCACACACGGAGGCCGGACCCCCGTCGTTGTGGCGCTACGACCGGCTGCTGCCCGGGGGGCCGGGGGTCGAGCGCGTCGATCTGGGAGCCGGGTTCACGCCGCTGCGCAGGGCGGACCGGCTCGCCGCCGTGCTCGGCCTGCAAGCCCTGTGGATCAAGGACGACTCCGTCAACCCGTCGAACTCGTTCAAGGACCGCGTCGTGACGGTCGCGATCTCGATGGCGCGCGCGTTCGGCTTCGAGGCGATCAGCTGCGCGTCCACCGGGAACCTGGCGAACGCGACCGCCGCGCATGCCGCGAAGGCGGGGATGCCTTGCTACGTGTTCGTGCCCGACGACCTGGAGCGGGCGAAGATCCTGGCCACCGAGGCGTACGGAGCGAAGGTCGTCGCCGTCAAGGGCACCTACGACGACGTGAACCGCTTGTGCAGCGAGGTCGCCGACGCGCTCCCGTGGGCGTTCGTCAACGTCAACATGCGTCCGTATTACGCGGAGGGGTCGAAGTCGCTCGGGTTCGAGGTCGCGGAGCAGCTCGGCTGGCGGCTCCCGGACCACGTCGTGGTGCCGATCGCGTCCGGCGCCCTGCTGACGAAGATCCACCGGGCCTTCAGCGAGCTGATCGCGGTGGGCGCGGTCGACGAGCAGCGGTACCGCGTGAGCGGCGCCCAGGCGGAGGGCTGCAGCCCGGTGGCCCAGGCCTTCCGCGACGGGGCCGACGAGGTGCACCCGGTGAAGCCCCACACGATCGCGCGCTCGCTTGCGATCGGGAACCCGGCCGACGGCATGTTCGCGCTGCAGGTGAGCCGGCAGACGGGTGGTGCGATCGAATGGTGCACGGAGCGCGAGATCCTCGAGG
Organism: Actinomycetota bacterium; assembly: GCA_036556385.1. Lineage (GTDB taxonomy): Bacteria > Actinomycetota > UBA4738 > UBA4738 > HRBIN12 > AC-51. The sequence continues at coordinate 45,495 of DATBJQ010000113.1, forward strand.
GGATCGAGCTGCTCGCCTCCACGGAAGGCATCTTCACCGAGACCGCCGGCGGCGTGACGATCGCGAACCTCAAGCGGCTGGTCGAGCAGGGGGTGATCCTCCCCCACGAGGAGACGGTCGCCTTCATCACGGGCAACGGCTACAAGACGGTGGAGGCCCTGGAGGGGTACGTCGAGCCCAGCTATCACGTCGCCCCCGACCTCGACCGGTTCCTGGACGCGCTCGAGGACTGAGCTCAGCGGGCTGCGGCCCACCACCGCCGGCCGCGGCGGCCGACCTCCAACCCGAACCCGAAGGTCTCACTGAGCGCGTCCGAGGTCAGGGTCGCGTCGACCGGGCCGAGCGACACCACGGCGCCGCGCCGGAGCAGGAGCGCGTGGGTCGTCGAGGGCGGAACCTCTTCCAGATGGTGGGTGGCCATGATCATCGTCGGCGCCTCCGGTCGCCCGAGGGCCGTCTCGAGCGACGAGACGAGGTGCTCGCGCGCCGGGAGGTCCAGCCCGGCGGCCGGCTCGTCCATCACCAGCAGCTCCGGACGGCCGAAGAGGGCGCGCGCGAGGATGACCCGTTGGCGTTCGCCCTGGCTGCACGACTCGATCGTCCGGTCGGCCAGCGGGGTGCAGCCCACATCCTCGAGCACCTCGGCCGCCCGGGCGCGATCGTCGTCGTCGAAGCGACGGAGCCACGTGACCAGGCCGGCGTCGCGCCCCGACAGGACCACGTCGAGCACGCGCATCCCGCCCGGCATCCGTTCGGTGAGCGCGTGGCTCGCGTGCCCGATGCGGGGATGGAGGGCGCGGATGTCCGTGGCGCCCAGGACGGCGCCCAGGATCTCGGCCCGCCCCCGCGTCGGCTGCCGGCGGGCGCCCACCACCGACAGGAGCGTCGTCTTGCCGCCGCCGTTCGGTCCCAGCACGACCCAGCGCTGACCGCGATCGACGCGGAGGTCGACCGGTCCGAGGATCGTGCTCCCGCTCGCCCGGACCTCGACGCCGGCGAGCCGAACGACCGCGTCGAGCACCTCGGTCGGCTCCTCCATGGGGGCCGACGATACCGGCGGATCGACCGCGCGAAGCGTTCGGTCCGGCCGGTCGCGTCCGGTAGCCTCCCCCTGATGGCGCTCCCCCTCGAGGACTACGCGATGATCGGCGACACGCACACCGCGGCGCTCGTCGGTCGCGACGGGTCGATCGACTGGCTGTGCCTCCCACGGTTCGACTCCGGCGCGTGCTTCGCCGCGCTGCTGGGCGACGAGACCCACGGCCGATGGTTGCTGGCGCCCGAGGCTCCTCCCACGCGCACGACCAGGAGGTACCGCGAGGGCACGCTGGTGCTCGAGACCGAGCACGAGGTCGACGGGGGAGCGGTCCGCGTCGTGGACCTGATGAGCCCGCGGCGCGGCCCGGCGCGGGTGATCCGCCTCGTCGAGGGACTCCGGGGCACCGTGGCGATGCGCAGCGAGCTGCTGCTGCGGTTCGACTACGGCCTCGCCGTCCCGTGGCTCCGCCCGGTGCGCCACGGCGTGGCGGCCGTCGCCGGGCCCGACGCCGTGGAGCTCCGCACCGAGGCGCCGCTCGACATCCGGATGGGCAGGGTCACGTCGGACTTCCTGATCAAGGCGGGACAGCGCGAGGCGTTCGTGCTGATGTGGTACCACTCGCACGAGGAGCCACCTGCCCGGATCGACCCCTGGGACTCCGCCCGCAGGACGACGCGGTTCTGGCGAGCGTGGTCGGATCGCTGCACCTACCGTGGGGAGTGGCGCGACGCGGTGGTGAGCTCGCTGATCACGCTGAAGGGCCTCACCTATCGGCCGACCGGCGGGATCGTGGCCGCGGTCACGACCTCGCTGCCGGAGGAGATCGGCGGGGCCCGCAACTGGGACTACCGCTTCTGCTGGCTGCGCGACGCCACGTTCACCCTGTACTCGCTGCTGATGGGCGGGTACGCGGGAGAGGCCGAGGCGTGGCGCGAGTGGCTCCTGCGCGCGATCGCCGGCGACCCGCGGGACCTGCGCATCGTCTACGGGCTGTCGGGGGAGCGCCGGCTGCCGGAGATGACCCTGGACTGGCTCCCCGGGTACGAGGGCTCTCGGCCGGTCCGCGTGGGCAACGAGGCGGCGGGACAGCGGCAGCTCGATGTCTACGGCGAGGTCCTGGACCTCCTGCACCAGGCGTCCCGCGAGGGTCTGCCGCACGAGGCCACGGTGTGGGAGATCGAGCGGCGCATCCTGGACATGCTCGAGTCGGACTGGCGCGTTCCCGACGAGGGCATCTGGGAGGTCCGCGGCGGGCGGCGTCACTTCACCCACTCCAAGGTGATGGCCTGGGTGGGGGTCGACCGCGCGATCCGCGACGTGGAGCTGTTCGGGTTCGACGGCCCGGTCGACCGGTGGCGCGCGCTCCGCCAGGAGATCCACGACGAGGTCTGCCGTGAGGGCTACGACGCCGACATGGGGTCCTTCGTCCAGTCGTACGGATCCCACGACCTGGACGCGGCGCTGCTGATGATCCCGCTCGTCGGGTTCCTCCCCGCCGACGACCCGCGCGTCGTGGGGACGATCGAGGCGGTCCGTGAGCGGCTGATGCTCGACGGGTTCGTCCGACGGTACGACCCGTCCAGCGGCACCGACGGACTGCCCGGCGGCGAGGGCGCGTTCCTGCCGTGCACCTGCTGGCTGGCGGACTGCCTGGCGCTCGTCGGTCGGGACGCCGAGGCGCGGGAGCTGTTCGAGCGCGTCCTGGCGGTGCGCAACGACGTGGGCCTGCTCTCCGAGGAGTACGACGTGGAACGCGGGCGGATGACCGGCAACTTCCCGCAGGCGTTCTCCCACGTGTCCCTGGTCGGCACCGCCCGCAACCTCTCCCGGACGGAGGTGGGTCCCGCCGAGCGGCGGCGGATGGTGCGACGGATCCGTGTGCCCCGCGGCCGGCCTCAGGCCTCCGCGTCGACCACGCGGTTCTCCGGGCGTCGCTGATCGGGGACCTCCACGACCTCTGCATGGTCGTCCCGTTCCCGGCGACGCCACGAGATGCCGCGGACGGAATCCAGATCGCGCAGCTGCGCCGTCAGCCATCGACCCGGGTTGCTGGTGAGGACGGCTCGAACCAGCCCGCGCGCCCGGCGGATCCGCTCGGGCTCGGGCAGCTCGAGCCCGGCGCGGATCGCGTCGGCGGTCTCGACCAGATCGAAGGGGTTGACCGGCAGCGCGTGGCGCCCCAGCCGACCGAACGCGCCGGCGTTGCGTGACAGGATCAGCGCGCCGTGCGTCCGGTTCACGAGCGGCCCCTCCATCGCCACCATGTTCATACCGTCGAACACCGGGTTCACCAGCAGGGCGTCGTAGAGCCCGTAGGCGGCCACGGCCTGGACGTAGTTCTCCTCCGTCCGGATCTCGATCGGCGTCCAGCCCTCGCCGCCGAGCCGCCCGTTCAGGTCATCGGCGATCTCGAAGCACCGCTCGGTGTACGCCTGATATTCGGGGATCTCGGTGCGCGACGTGGGGAGCAGGGAGAGGAAGCGCACCTTGCCCCGCCACTCGGGCGATGTCTCGAGGAAGGTCTCGAACGCCTGATACCCGCGCACGATGTTCTTGGAGAGCTCGAGACGGTCGACCCGGAGCAGCAGCTTGGCGTCGCCCCGCCACGCTCCGATCTCACGCCGGATCGCCTTGGCCTCCGGCGAGCGCGCGGTCGCCCGCAGGGGGTCGGGGGCCAGCGCGATCGGGTAGGTCCGGACGAGCACGGTGCGGTCGTCGAGCTCGATCCGCCGGCTGCGAACGTCGACCCGGACGTCGTGGAGCGTGTCGCGGACGCAGAGCAGGAAGTTCTCGGCCCACTGCTGAGCCTGGAACCCCAGGATGTCGGCGCCCAGCATCCCGCGGAGCAGGTCCTCGCGGAACGGGCCGGGCAGCAGACGGAAGTAGGACTGGCCGCAGAACGGCGTGTGCGAGAAGTGCGCGATCCGGGCCTCGGGTTGCAGCTCCCGCAGGTACCCGGGCGTCATGGACAGCTGGTAGTCCTGGATCAGATAGACCGGAGCGCGATCGCGCTCCGCGTTGAGGCCCTCGGCGAACGCGCGGTTGACCTCGCGGTAGTCGTTCCAGATCCGCCGTGTCTCGGCATCCCAGGCGGGGAGGTACGCCAGGTCGAACAGGTAGTGGTGCAGCAGCCACAGCACGCGGTTCGAGATGCCGTTGTAGTAGCCGTCGTATCGATCTTCAGGGATCTCGAGGAAGGCCGCGTGTCCCATCGGATCGACCTCGATCGACTTGCCCGATCGGGCGACCTCCCGGTCCCCGTCGGTCATCGCGGCGGACAGCCACGTGGCGTCGGACTCGAAGAGCACGCCCGCCAGGGTGGTGACCAGCCCGCCCGAGCCTCGCTCGCCGACGAGCGCGCCGGTCCCTTCCTCGCGCTGGAACGAGATCGGCCCCCGGTTCGAGGCGACGACCAGCGGCGACTCGAACGCCGCGTGCGTCGCGTTGGTGTTCATGCGGGTGCGTACCCCCCGGTGCCGGCCCGGAACCACCCTACCCGAACCGGTCCCGGGCGGTACCCCTGAGGAGCAACCCGCCTCCGGCCCCGGGCCGCTCAGGTGCGCAGCTCGAAGCCGTCCCCGGCCCGGACCGGCACGCCGGTCACCGGCAGGTGCGCGCCCGCGAGCACCATGCTCCCGTCGGCCGCGCGGGCGAGCAGGTCGCGGCGGGTCGCCGCGTTGCGCTCGCCGTCCATGTCGGCGGCGCTCACCCAGTCGGGGTGGGTGACGTTGAGGGGCGTCACGAGCGCGTCGCCGGCCCACAGCACGGTGTCGTTCACGACCACGGCCAGATGGCCCGGTGTGTGGCCGGGCGCCTCGATCGCGCGGACCCCGGAGGCGATCGTCTTCGCCCCGTCGACGGTGTCCAGCAACCCGGCGGCCCGGAGCGCGCCGAACGCGACCCGAGCCGGTTCGGCCGCGCCTCCGGGGAGCTCCCGCGCCGCGGGGGAGCGCCAGAAGGCGAGCTCCGCGGCGTGGACCACATGGCGAGCCTCCGGGAACGCGGGGACGCCGTCGCTCGTCACCAGCCCACCGACGTGGTCGGCGTGCCCGTGGGTGACCAGCACCGTCGCGACGTCGGCGGCCCGCACGCCCATCGTGTCGAGCTCGCCGGCCAGGCGGCCGGCGTCGAGGTCGCCCGCGAACGGCCCGATCCCCGCGTCCACCAGGACGAGCCGATCGTCGGCCTCGATCAGGAGCGCGGCGAACCGTCCCGGGAGCGTGCCCGCGGCGTCGAGCAGCGGCTCCACGAACGGGCCCTGGACCTCGGGGTCGTAGCCGCGGAAGACGAAGCGCGGCGACACGCGCCGCGTCCCGTCGACCACCACTCGGCAGCGGATGCCGTTCGCATCCAGCAGCGTCGATCCGGTCACCGTGCCGACGGTGTTCCCGTTGGCGCTCAGCCCGTGAGGGTGTAGACGAAGTCGAACGCCGTTTCCCCCGGACGAGCCGACAAGGCCATCGATCCGCGTGCGTTGCGGAACGCACCCGTACCGCCGGTGATCGCGAAGACACTGTCGTGCGCATCGAAGAACGGTCCCTCGACCGTGATCGAACCGCCGGCGACCCAGGCGACCCATCGGCATTCCCACGATCCGTCCTCGGGGGAGATCCGGATGCAGTCCCCCTGGTCGTGCCCGACGCGATGCTGATCGCGGGGGCCGAACAGCGGGTTGTGGAACGTGAGGAGATCCCCCGCGCTGTCACCCGTCGGACCCGTGTCGATCACGGTGTCGGTGATCGCGTGCTCGATCACGTGGATCCTCAACGGACGGTGCCGGTCCGGCCCGGTGGCGATCGCCATCGTCACGGCGCCCAGCACGACGGCGCCGAGTACGGCGGCAGGCACGATGATCCTCGTGCGCATGACTCCTCCCCTCCCGTGGGTCGTTCGTCGACCCGTCGAGGCGAGCCTATGACTGCCCGCGGGTCGGCGCACACGCGCGAGGGTTGACAGGCGCCCCGACGACCCCCACACTAACTTGGCCATGTTGACGATCAGGATCGCGACCGGACGCGACGACCTCGTACTTATCACCTAGGCGCGGGCGGGCCCATCGGCCCGCGGACCCGCGCCAGACGCCCCTCGCACCGCGGGGGGTTTTTCTTATCCCGCGTTGGTGCGTCGCAGCCCGGCCCGCTCGTGGGCCGGGGGAAGGAACGGAGGAGCCATGCGTTACGAGTTCGAACGGGACGGCACCGTGGTGGCCAGCGTGCTGTGGGAGGGCCCGGGCCAGGTCGAGGTCGAAGCCGCGGATCCCTCGACGCGCGGCGTGGTCGACCGGTACCTGTCCTCGGAGGTCGTGTATCTCGGGGCCGGGTTCGATCTGGACGGTCCGCAGGGCGCGCAGGCGTTGGAGACCCGTCGCCGGGACTGGACGCCGTGGGAGTTCGAGCGCGCGTGTCGCAACCTGGCGCACCGCCTGCAGGCGAACGTGCGCCGCGTCGAGACCGGTCCGGTGGAAGAGCGCCGGGAAGTGGCGGCGGGATGACCGTCTCGGGCGCCGACGCGCTCCTGCGCGCCCTCGAGCAGGAGGGTGTCGAGGTCGTGTTCGGCATCCCCGGCGGCGCCAGCATGCCGATCTACGACCCGCTCGTGGACCGCTCGCCGATCCGGCACGTCCTGTGTCGTCACGAGCAAGGAGCAGGGCACGCGGCCGAGGGGTACGCGTGGGCGACCGGGAAGGTCGGCGTGTGCATGGCGACGTCGGGACCCGGCGGGACGAACCTGGTCACGCCGCTGGCGGACGCCAAGATGGATTCGGTGCCGATCGTGGCGATCACCGGGCAGGTGCCGACGCCCGTGGTCGGCAACGACGCGTTCCAGGAGGCAGACATCACCGGCATCAGCATGCCGGTCACGAAGCACAACTTCCTGGTCAAGGAGCCCGACCAGATCGTGGAGACGATCCGCGAGGCCTTCCACATCGCCTCCACGGGCAGGCCCGGGCCCGTCCTGGTCGATCTGCCCAAAGACGTGCTGCTCGCCGACGTCGAGTACCGCTGGCCCGAGCGCGTGTCCCTGCCCGGCTACCGCCCCACCACCAAGGGCAACCAGCGCCAGGTCGTGGAGGCCGTCAAGCTGATCCTGGCGGCCGAACGTCCGGTCCTGTACGTGGGCGGGGGTGTGATCAAGGCGGACGCCCACGCCGAGCTCTTCCAGCTGGCGACGATCGGACGCCTGCCGGTCGTCACCACGTTGATGGCGCGGGGGGCGTTCCCCGACTCGCACGAGCTGTGCCTGGGGATGCCCGGCATGCACGGCAACTACACGGCCGTGACCTCGATGCAGAAGGCCGACCTGCTGGTGGCGCTGGGCGCCCGGTTCGACGACCGGGTGACCGGGAAGCTGGCGGCCTTCGCACCCGAGGCGAAGGTGATCCACGTGGACGTCGACCCGGCCGAGATCGGGAAGAACCGGGCGGCCGACGTCCCGATCGTGGGCGATTGCCGCGACGTGATCGGCAAGCTCGCGGTGGAGCTGGCCAAGCGGCAGGACGCCGAGGGGGGAGCGCCGGACCGGGACCGCTGGCTGGCGCAGCTCCGGGATTGGCAGCGCGCGTATCCCTACCGGTACGAGCAGCAGCAGGACGGCCCGCTCAAGCCTCAGTACTGCGTCGAACGTCTCCACGCGATCGCGGACGACGACACGATCCTGGTGGCGGGGGTCGGACAGCACCAGATGTACGCGTCGCAGTACTGGCGGTTCGAGCGTCCGCGGCACTGGATCAACTCGGGCGGTCTCGGGACGATGGGGTTCGCGGTCCCCGCGGCCCTCGGCGCGAAGGCCGGCCGGCCCGAGACGCGCGTCGTCGCGATCGACGGTGACGGGTGCTTCCAGATGACGGCGCAGGAGCTCGCGACCAGCACGACCGAGCGGATCCCCTTCGTGACGGCGATCCTCAACAACGGCTACCTGGGGATGGTCCGGCAGTGGCAGGAGCTGTTCTTCGACGAGCGCTACTCGGGGGTCTGGCTGGACCCGAACGTCCCCGACTACGTGAAGCTGGCCGAGGCGTACGGCGCCGTCGGCTTCCGTGTCGAGCATCCCGAGGAGGTCGACAGCACGATCGAGAAGGCGTACTCCGTCGAGGATCGCTCGGTCGTGATCGACTTCCGCGTCGACCCGGCGGAGATGGTGTTCCCGATGGTCCCCGCCGGCGGGTCGAACGACGACATCATCCTGGGCCCCGAGAACGTCCGGCCCTCGACCGATCCCGAGGAGGCCCCGATCGCATGAGCAACGGCGACGGCGTGCTGCATACGATCTCGGTACTGGTCGAGGACAAGCCCGGTGTGCTCACCCGGGTCGCGGGCCTGTTCGCGGCGCGCGGGTTCAACATCGACTCCTTGGCGGTGGGTGCCACCGAGACACCGGGGCTCTCCCGGATGACGGTCGTGGTGAACGTGGAGTCGAAGCCGCTCGAGCAGGTGACGAAGCAGCTCAACAAGCTGATCAACGTGATCAAGATCCTGGAGCACGATCCCGGCACCGCGGTCGAGCGCGAGCTGATGCTGGTCAAGATCCGCGCGACCGGCGATCAGCGGGCACGGGTGATGGAGGTCGCGGAGGTCTTCCGCGTGAACATCGTCGACGTGACGCACACGACGTTGACGATCGAGGCCACCGGCAAGCCCGAGAAGCTCGAGGCGCTCCTGTCGCTGGTGGAGGACTTCGGCATCGTCGAGCTCTCCCGGACGGGACGGATCGCGCTGGCGCGCGGCGACCGCGGGATCCGGGAACGATCGCTGCGGTCGGCGGACGCGCTCTGAGGCCCGACGGGAAGGGATGCGGCAGATGGCCACGATCTACCACGAGGACGATACGGACCAGGGGGTCCTGAGCGACCAGAAGATCGGGGTGCTCGGATTCGGTTCCCAGGGTCACGCGCACGCGCAGAACCTCCGTGATTCCGGGTTCGACGTGCGGGTGGGGCTCCGCGCCGGCTCGGCGAGCCGCGCGGCCGCCGAGGAGGCCGGCCTGACGGTCCTCGACACGGCGGACGCGGTGGCCGAGGCGTCGGTGGTGATGTGCCTGCTCCCGGACACCGCGCACCGGGCCGTGTACGAGGCGGAGATCGCCCCGAACCTGCAGGACGGCGACATGCTCATGTTCGCCCACGGCTTCTCGATCCATTTCGGCACGGTCGTTCCCCCCGCCGGCATCGACGTCACGATGATCGCCCCGAAGGGACCCGGTCACCTGGTCCGGCGGACGTACGAGCAGGGGATCGGGACCCCGGCCCTGGTGGCGGTCCAGCAGGACGCGACGGGCAAGGCCCTGCAGCGCGCGCTCGCCTACGGCGCCGGGATCGGTGCCGCGCGCGCGGGGATCATCGGGACCACGTTCCAGGAGGAGACCGAGACCGATCTGTTCGGCGAGCAGACCGTCCTGTGCGGGGGGATCTCCGAGCTGGTCCGCAACGGGTTCGAGACGCTGGTGGCCGCCGGCTACCAGCCGGAGATCGCCTACTTCGAGTGCCTGCACGAGCTGAAGCTCATCATCGACCTGATCTACGAGGGCGGTCTGTCGTGGATGCGGTACTCGGTCTCGGACACCGCTGAGTGGGGCGACTACCAGAGCGGTCCCCGGGTGATCGACGCGCACGTGCGTGCGCAGATGGAGCAGGTGCTGGCGGAGATCCAGGACGGCACGTTCGCGCGACGGTGGATCGAGGAGGCCGACGACGGCTTCGGCGAGCTCCACCGACTCCGCCGGGCGGCGCAGACGTCGCAGCTCGAGCAGCTGGGACGCGAGCTGCGCCGGATGATGCCGTGGCTGGAGAGCGAGAGGAAGGTGCCACCGACATGACCGCCATGAAGGAGCCCGAGGTAGGCGCGGTAGCCCGCGCCGATCACGTTCGGATCTTCGACACGACGCTGCGCGACGGGGAGCAGGCGCCCGGGATCGCGCTCACGCGCCACGAGAAGGTGGAGATCGCCGAGCAGCTCGCCCGGCTGGGCGTGGACATCCTCGAGGCCGGGTTCCCGATCTCGTCGCAGGGCGAGTTCGAGGCCGTGCGCGAGATCGCCGACGGCGTGCGCGGCCCCGTGATCGCGGCACTCGCGCGGACCGCGACCGGCGACATCGAGCGGGCGGCCGAGGCCCTCAAGGGCGCCGACCGCTGGCGGATCCACACGTTCATCTCCACGAGCGACATCCAGATGGGCGCGATGCTCAAGATGTCGAATCAGCAGGTGCTGGATGCGATCCGCGAGAACGTCTCGCTCGCCAAGAGCTACACCGAGGACGTCGAGTTCAGTGCGCAGGACGCCACCAGGACCGAGCTGGACTTCCTGCTGACCTGCTTCCGCGTGGCCGTCGACTGCGGCGCCACCACGATCAACGTGCCGGACACGGTGGGGTACGCCACGCCCACGGAGTTCGGCGAGCTCGTCCGCATCGTGCGCGAGGCGGTGCCCGACGAGGTCGTGATCTCGACGCATTGCCACAACGACCTGGGGCTGGCGGTGGCCAACGCACTGGCCGGGATCGAGCACGGGGCGCGCCAGGTGGAGGTGGCCGTCAACGGCATCGGCGAGCGTGCGGGCAACTGCTCGCTCGAGGAGATCGCGATGGTGATCCGCACGCGCGGCGAGCACCTCGGCGTCCGGCACGACCTCAACCTGCGCGAGATCATGCGGACCAGCCGGCTGGTCAGCATGACGACCGGCTACTCGGTCCAGCCGAACAAGGCGGTCGTGGGATCGAGCGCCTTCGCCCACGAGAGCGGGATCCATCAGCACGGCGTGCTGGCCAACCGCGCCACCTACGAGATCATGGACCCGGTCGAGGTCGGCTTGGAGGGCAACCGCCTCGTGCTCGGCAAGCACAGCGGCCGTCATGCCTTCGTCGACGCCCTCGGCAAGCTCGGGATCACGCTGGACGAGGACCAGGTCAACCGGAGCTTCGCTCGGTTCAAGGACCTGGCCGATCGCAAGGTCAACCTGACCGACCAGGACCTGGAGGCGATCGTCTCCGAGGAGGTCGGGACCGGGAAGGAGGACGCCCTCGTCCTGGAGGCCGTCCAGGTCGCCGGCGGGACGCACCTGGCCCCGACCGCCACCGTGCGGCTCCGTCGCGGCGACGAGCTGATCGAGCGCTCCGCGATGGGCGACGGCATGATCGATGCCGCGATGGGCGCGATCATGCAGGCGTCCGGCGTCGAGGGTCGGGTCGTGAGCTTCCACGTCTCGAGCGTCACGGGTGGGTCCGACGCGCTCGGAGACGTCGTGGTGCAGCTCGACGTCGACGGGCGACGCGTCACGGGACGCGGCGTGGCCACCGACGTGGTGGAGGCGTCGGCGCGCGCGTACCTGGCGGCGGTGAACCGCACCCTCCAGCTGCAGGCACCCGACGACCGGTCCGACGAGGTCACTCCGTGACGACGGCCCGGTCCTACCGGATCGGCGTGATCGAGGGTGATGGGACCGGGCCCGAGGTCGTCCGCGAGGCGCTCAAGGTGCTGGAGGCGGTCCGGGCCGGGTTCGAGGTCGAGCTCGTGCCCTTCGATCTGGGTGCCGACCGCTACCTCCGGACCGGCGACGTGCTCCCCGACGAGGAGCTGGAGCGCCTGCGCCGGCTGGACGCGATCCTGCTGGGGGCGGTGGGCGACCCGCGTGTGCGGCCGGGGATCCTCGAACGCGACCTCCTCCTGCGGATCCGCTTCGAGCTTGACCAGTACGTCAACCTGCGGCCCGTCGTCCGATACCCGGGCGTGACCACGCCGATCCCCGGCCACGCCGAGGGCGACGTCGACATGGTCGTGGTCCGCGAGAACTCCGAGGGCCTGTACACGGGGGCGGGGGGGTTCCATCGTCGCGGGACGCCCTCCGAGGTCGCCGTCCAGGAGTCGATCAACACGCGGCACGGGGTCGAGCGGATCGTGCGCTACGCGTTCGGTGTGGCTTCGCGGCCCGACCGGCGCGGCAAGGTCACCCTGGTGCACAAGACCAACGTGCTGACCTTCGCGGGCGACCTGTACCAGCGCGTGACCGACGAGGTTGCCGCCGAGCATCCGGACGTCGAGACGGACTACGTCCACGTCGACGCGGCGTGCATCTACTTCCTGGAGCAGCCGTCACGGTTCGACGTGATCGTCACCGACAACATGTTCGGCGACATCATCACGGACCTCGGCGCCACGATCCAGGGCGGGATGGGCACCGCCGCGGGCGGGAACATCAACCCCGACGGTGTCTCGATGTTCGAACCGATCGGAGGGACGGCCCCCGATCACACGGGCAAGGGCACGATCAACCCTCTCGCGGCGATCGGCGCGGCCGAGATGCTGCTGCGTCAGCTCGGCGAGACGCAGGCGGCGGACGCGGTCGGCCGGGGGATCCGCGCGACCACCTCGCGCATGGACTCGATGCGTGCCGGGGCGATGGGGTTCTCGACGAGCGAGGTCGGCGACCTCGTCGCGGAGGCCGCGACGGCGACGGAGGGGGCCCGCCCGTGAGCGACGACGGCGCCGGCCGCGTCGTCGAGCTGTACGACACCACGCTGCGCGACGGTGCCCAGCGAGCCGACCTCAGCTACACGATCGACGACCGGCTGCGGATCCTGCACAAGCTCGACCAGGTCGGCTTCCCGTACGTCGAGGGCGGCTGGCCGGGGGCCAACCCGCGCGACACCGAGTTCTTCCGCGTGGCCGCGAAGGAGACCCTGCAGCACGCGCAGCTCACCGCCTTCGGGATGACGCGGCGGGCGGGCGAGCGGGCCGAGGACGCACCCGTCCTCCGCGACCTGCTGGACGCCGGCACGGAGGTCGTCTGCCTGGTGGGCAAGGCCTGGGACCTCCACGTGACCGACGCGTTGCGCACGGACCTGGACGAGGGGGTCGCGATGGTCCGCGACTCGGTCGCGTTCCTGCGAGCCCAGGGGCGCCGGGTCTTCTTCGATGCGGAGCACTTCTTCGACGGCTACGTCGCCGACCCCAGGTTCGCGATGCGGATCCTGGCGGCGGCGGAGGAGGCCGGGGCGGAGCGGCTGGTCCTGTGCGACACGAACGGCGGCATGCTGCCCTTCGACATCGCGCGGATCGTCGGCGAGGTCGGTGTCCAGGCGGGCGTGCCGATGGGGATCCACGTCCACAACGACGCGGGGTGCGCCGTGGCCAACTCGCTCGTGGCCTTCGACGCCGGGGTCCTCCAGGTCCAGGGCACGATCAACGGGTACGGCGAGCGGACCGGCAACGCGGACCTGATCCCGATCGCCGCCGACCTGGTGCTGAAGATGGGCGCCCGTGAGGCGCTGCCTGACGGCAGCGTCGCCCACCTGACCGAGCTCGCGCACTACGTCGCGGAGGTGGCGAACCTGGCCCCCGACAGCCACCAGCCCTTCGCCGGGCGTCACGCCTTCACACACAAGGCGGGGCTGCACACGAGCGGCGTCGCGCGCCTCGCGCGGGCGTACGAGCACGTGCAGCCCGAGGTGGTCGGGAACCGCCGTGGCGTCGTTGCCTCCGACTACGCGGGCGGGGCCACGATCAGGATGAAGGCGGACGAGTTCGACCTGGAGCTCTCGGACGAGGCGGTCGCCTCGGCCGTGGACGAGCTCAAGCAGCGGGAGGCCGCCGGGTACGTGTTCGACGTGGCGGAGGCGTCCCTGGAGCTCCTGCTCCGGCGGGCGGCCGGCTGGGAGCAACCGTTCTTCGCGATCGAGAGCTACCGGGTCCACGTCGAGGAGCGCGTGGGGGACGTGGAGGCGCCGCTCGCGGAGGCCACGGTGAAGGTCCTCACGAAGGGGACGCGGCACATCGAGTCGGCGGAGGGTCACGGGCCCGTCGGCGCGCTCGACAACGCGCTCCGCAAAGCTTTGGCGAACGACTACCCGGAGCTGGCCGGGATGTCGCTCGAGGACTACCGCGTCCGCGTCCTGGACGAGAGCGTGGGGACCGGGGCCGTGGTCCGCGTGTTGATCGACACGTCGGACGGCGAGCAGGAGTGGAGCACGGTCGGGGTGAGCGAGAACATCATCGAGGCCTCGTGGGAGGCGCTGGTGGACGCCTATGCGTTCGGGCTCCTGCACCCCCGGGAGCAGGAGCCGGCATGAGCGCCACGGCGGCGGACGTCACGATCCGCCGCGCGACCGAGCGGGACGCTCGCGCGATCGCCGAGGTGCACGTCGCCTCGTGGCGCTGGGCCTACCGGAACGACCTGCCCGCTTCGCTGCTGGCCGACCTCTCGGTCGACGAGCGGGAGCTCGCGCACCGCCGGGAGCTCGCCGCCGAGGAGGGCACCACGTGCGTCCTGGTGGCGGTCGACACCGGGGACCGGGTCATGGGGTTCGCCTCGACGGGCCCGTCGCGCGACGACGACGCTCCCCCGGACACCGGCGAGCTGTACGCGATCTACCTGCTGGCGGACGTGGCCGGCTCCGGGCTCGGGCGGGCGCTGCTCGAGCACGCGACCAGGGATCTGCGCGACGCGGGGTACGTGACGGCCTCGCTCTGGGTCCTCGCCTCGAACGAACGGGCGCGGCGCTTCTACGAACGGGCGGGGTGGCGATGGGACGGCTCGGTCAGCGAGCACCGCTTCGACTGCGGGAACCGCCCGATCGTCCGGTACTCGATCGACGGGCTCGCGTCGTCCGACGCGCGGGGGTAGCGGGCTCGGCCGGCTCCTCGCCGTCCGGCTCCGACGCCCCGTCGGCGTCGGCCAGCATCTGCGTCCGCTCGGTGAGCAGCTGGTGCAGGTCCTCGGTGGCCAGCGGCTTGGCGAAGAAGTACCCC
>DATBJQ010000114.1:0-15459 GCA_036556385.1 Actinomycetota bacterium
TACCAGCTGGACCGCGTACAGGCCTTCCTCGACCGCGAGAACGTCGCCGAGGACGTGCGCTACAACCTGGACCAGTCGCTGATCGCCGTGGGGTCGGGCGGCCTGTTCGGCAAGGGGTATCTCGCCGGCACGCAGACGAACCTGGACTACGTGCCCGAGCAGCACACCGACTTCATCTTCACCGTGGTCGGGGAGGAATTCGGGTTCTTCGGCGCGCTCGTCGTGCTGGCGCTGTTCGGGCTGCTGCTGTGGCGCGCGATCCGGATCGCCTACCTGTCGAAGGATCCGTTCGGGACGTACGTGGCGGCCGGGATCGCCGCGATGTTCGCGATCCAGATGTTCGTGAACGTGGGGATGGTGATCGGGATCATGCCGATCACCGGGCTGCCGCTGCCGTTCCTCAGCTACGGCGGGTCCTCGCTCCTCACGACCTTCATCGCGATCGGGATGCTCGAGAGCATCCACATGCGCCGGTTCAAGTGAGCCCGGGCTCCGGCGACGCGGCGGGAGCGCCCGACACGGTCCAGAGGAAGGTCGCACCCGTCGGTCCACTGGTCTCCAGCACCACGTCGCCGTCCATCGCCCGCGCGGACAACCGCGCCAGGCTGAGCCCGAGCCCCACGCCCTGGTGGGTCCTGGTGTAGAGGTCCTCCGCCTGCTCCAGCGGCTCGAAGATCCGCTCCACGTCGTCCGGCGCCACGCCCGGTCCCCGGTCGATCACCCGCACCTCGGGTCGGTCGCCCGCCAGCGTCACGCGCACGAGCACCTCGGCGCCGTCGGGGGAGAAGGCCAGGGCGTTCTCGACGAGCTCCTCCACGATCCGCAGGCCCGCCGTGCGGTTCAGCGTGGTCATCATCGGGGTGTCGGGCGCCTCGACGCGGATGCGAGGATCGAGCTCCGCCGCCTCGCGCGCCAGCGCCACGACGTCGGCCCACTCGGTGAGCCCCGCCTCCACGGCGGCCTCGAACCGGTGGACCAGCCGCGCCAGACCCTCCGCCCGCTCCACGAGGGCGGCGAGGTACTCCGTGAGCTCCTCGCCCTGCATGGGCGCGCGTTGGAGCGTCTGCGCCAGCCCCATGATCACGGTCACCGGGGTGCGCAGCTCGTGGCCCAGACGTCCGATCAGCTGCTGGCGCCGGGCGGCGCGTTCCAGCAGGGCCTCCTGCGCCAGCTCGAGCTGGCGGGTGCGCCGGCGCTCGCGCTCGAGCGCCTCGGTCAGCTCTTCGATCACGGTGGGGGTGATCTCGGGCGAGAGCATCGCCCCGCCGGAGGCGGCCTTCTGGATCGCCCGGACGATGTCGTCGCCGTCGGAGTCCTTCAGGACGTACCCGCAGGCGCCGGCCACGAGCATGTCGCGGACGGCGCGCTGCTCCTCGAGGCCGGTGAGGGCCACGACGCCGACCGAGGGACGCAGTGCCTTCAGGCGCCGGGTGGTCTCGATCCCGTCCATCTCCGGCATCCGGACGTCCATCAGCACGACGTCGGGGGACAGCGTGCGGACGAGCTCCAGGGCCTCCGCACCGGAGCCCGCCTGCCCCACGACCGTGAGGTCGTCGCCCTCGAGCAGCGCGGCCAGGGAATCGCGGAAGGCCACGTTGTCGTCCACCACGAGGATCCGCACCGTGGTCGGCACCGCCGGGGACGCGGCCGCCTGCATCCGCATCCGCTGAGGATGGGCGCCCTCCGGGACGGGCGCCATCCGATGGTCGTGGGGTTCGTCCCGGTGGACAGCGATGTGGGCCGGATGGGGGACGGTGGGTCGAGCAGGTCCATCCCGGGATGGTCACGACGGGTGCCTCCCCGGCGCCGGGACGACTGCTATCCTGCCTGGCAGACCTGCCCGTTGGCGGGACCGCACCACCAGGTCGCGGACGCCGGCGGGATCGGATGAGTCGAGGAGGCGCGCGACCGCCGCCGGCCCCGGACGATCGGGAGCCGAGGCGGGACGCGAGCGCCGGACAAGGATCAGGACCTGGTGCGTGACCACGCCGGTGGCCCGGCGCGCGGCTCCAGCCGCAGCGCGGGCCCCACGTTCGCACGACCCGGCTGCCCGTCGGGCCCCGTCGCGGCGTGGTCCGCACGTTCCTGCCGTTCCGGCCTCGTGACGCACGCGCCTTCCGACCGCTGACGCGGAAGGAGCACCGTTGAGCGACGAGTTCCGGGCCGGACGGCCCACGGTTCGCACCCCCAAGCCCGAGACGAAGACCCCCGGCACGATCGAGACGGTCGCGCCGGCGCCACCGAAGGCGGCGGCACCAGCGCCACCGGCTGCTGCACCAGCGCCCTCGACACGTGCACCAGCACCCCCGACCGCGACCCCCGAGACCGACGGCAGCGGCAACGGCGCCGACGGCGGCACGGGGACCGCCTCCGGAGCACCGCGCCGCCGCCGCCGCGGGGGCCGCGGACGCGGCGGGGGCGGCCCGCGCCCTGACGGGCAGCGCTCGGCGGACGGGCAGGAGCAGCCCCGATCCGACACCCCGGATGACGGAGCGACGAGCGTGGCCACGACCGATCCGGGTTCCCCCGCGACGGGCCAGGGTGCGCGACGCCGTCGCCGGCGTGGAGGTCGCGGACGGGGCCGGGGCGGCTCTCGCCCGCAGCCGGATGCCGCCGACACCCCACAGAGCCAGCGGGACGACGCCGTGCCGGACGCGGCGGCGGCTGCGACCGGGTCGCCCGACGCTCCGGCGACGGCGGAAGCGTCCACGTCGTCGGGCTCCGGCTCGTCGGGTCGCCGTCGCCGTCGCCGGGGAGGCTCCGGAGCGGGGCAGCGTTCCGGCGGCTCGTCGAACGATGCCGCGTCGGCCACCGAGGCCCCGGCGTCGAAGTCCCGGGCGCGGTCGCTGGAGGAGCGCGTGGCCACCGGTGGGCCGACCCGTGGGATCCGCCCACCGCGGGGGCGCGGTCACGGCCGCGACGGCCGCCGGCGCCGCGAGCAGGCCCCGAC
This sequence comes from Actinomycetota bacterium, assembly GCA_036556385.1. Taxonomy (GTDB): domain Bacteria; phylum Actinomycetota; class UBA4738; order UBA4738; family HRBIN12; genus AC-51. Next base: position 2,951 of record DATBJQ010000114.1, read on the forward strand.
GCCACCCCGCGTGACCGACAAGCTCATGGTGATCACGGAGCACGGGGAGCGCGACCAGATCGCCGTGCTCGAGGGCGAGGTCCTGGTCCAGCACTACGTGACCAGGGTCGGAGCCACCTCGATGGTCGGCAACGTCTACCTCGGCCGGGTGCAGAACGTCCTGCCGGGCATGGAGGCCGCGTTCGTCGACGTTGGCCGGGGACGCAACGGCGTCCTGTACGCGGGCGAGGTGAACTACGCGCCCGAGGACATCGAGGGCGACGCCCCGCGGATCGAGCAGCTGCTCACCCCCGGTCAGGCCGTCATGGTCCAGGTGACGAAGGACCCGATGGGCGGCAAGGGCGCCCGGCTCACGGCGAACCTCAGCCTGGCGGGCCGGTACCTCGTCCTGGCGCCGAACCAGAACCTGCAGGGGATCAGCCGGCGGCTGCCCGACGAGGCCCGCACGCGGCTCAAGTCGATGCTCAAGCGCGTCAAGCCGCCCGAGCACGGCGTGATCGTCCGCACGGCCGCGGAGGGCGCCTCGGAGGAGGCGCTCGAGAGCGACCTCCGTCGCCTGCTGGCGATCTGGGACGAGATCCAGCGGAAGGCCACGAAGGGCAAGGCTCCGACGGTCCTGTACGAGGAGCCCGAGCTCACCGTCCGCGTCGTCCGCGACCTGTTCACCGACGAGGAGTTCCGCGGACTCGTGACGGACTCGTCGCGCGTGCGCGATCGGATCGGCGAGTACCTCGGGGAGGTGGCGCCGGATCTGGCCGCGAAGCTGCGGTTCAGCGACGGGCCGCTGCCTGCCTTCGAGGAGCACCGCATCGTGGAGCAGATCCACAAGGCGCTCGACCGGAAGGTGTGGCTGCCCTCCGGCGGTTACCTGGTGATCGAGCGCACCGAGGCGATGACGATCGTCGACGTCAACACGGGGAAGTCCGTCGGCAAGACGAACCTCGAGGAGACCGTGGTCAACACGAACGTCGAGGCCGCCCGGGAGGTCGCCCGCCAGCTCCGCCTGCGCGACATCGGCGGCATCATCGTGGTCGACTTCATCGACATGCTCCTCGACAAGAACAAGAAGCTGGTCGAGGACACGATGCGAGACGCCCTCGCCCTGGACAAGACGAGGTCGCAGGTCTTCGAGATCGGGCCGCTCGGCCTGCTGCAGGTGACCCGCAAGCGGGTATCCTCGGGCCTGGTCGAGTCGTTCTCCGAGACCTGTCCGCACTGCGAGGGCCGGGGCATCGTGCTCACCTACGACGTGCGCTGAGGTGAACCGGCGCACCCACGCTCGAGTCGGAAGAGGGAATCGATGGCGATGTACGCGGTGATCAAGACCGGCGGCAAGCAGCACAAGGTGCAGGCCGGCGACGTGATCGAGGTCGAGAAGCTCGTGGGTGTCGACGAGGTCGTCACCTTCACGCCCCTGCTCGTCGTGGACGACGACGGGACCACCCACGCGGGGTCGTCGGTCGCCAAGGCGACCGTCACCGCGAAGCCGATCGGGGAGACGAAGGGCGACAAGATCAAGGTCGTGAAGTACCGGCCGAAGACCGGGTACTCGAAGAAGACCGGCCATCGCCAGCAGCTGACGCTCCTGGAGATCCAGGACGTGGCGCTCGGCTGAGGCGCACGGACCCGCTGGTAGCCTGGAGGAGCGATGGCACACAAGAAGGGTGGCGGTTCGTCCCGCAACGGGCGGGATTCGAACGCCAAGCGACTCGGCGTCAAGGCGTTCGGCGGTCAGGCGGTGACCGCCGGCTCGATCATCGTGCGCCAGCGCGGCACCCGGATCCACCCTGGCGAGGGCGTCGGCAAGGGTGGCGACGACACCTTGTTCGCCACGCGCCCCGGCGTGGTCACCTTCTCGCGGTCCCGCGGCCGGACCTACGCGTCCATCGCGCAGGGCTGAGACCCGGGGCCCGAGGCAGCCTCAGCCTCCCGCGGACGAGATCCGTACCCGCACTTCCTTCACCCAGGCGACGAGCGTCGGCTTCAACGACCCGTTCTGTGACGTGAGGTAGGTGGCGTTCGTCCTGCGGTGCTTCCGCTTCGAGGGAGGACGGCTCCCCATCACACCGAGGAAGCCGGCGCGCGTCTCCGTGGTCGCGTCGGACACCGGGACGAGCGGCGGCGGCGGCGCGAAGTAGAACGCGGTGAGCCGGTCGCCGGCGTCCTGCCAGCGGACCAGGAGTACCGGCGACATCCGGAGGCGTTTGGCCGAGCGAGCGGCCGCGAACGGGATCCGCACCTCGGTCCCGTCCGCGGGTGAGTGGAAGCTGAGGCCGTCCTGCTCCAAGGTGAGGACGCCCTTCACGTCCCGCAGGGTGGAGCGGGTCCGCAGCTCCACCATCCAGACGGTCGTGGGCTCGAGCACGCCGCCATCATCCGCCCGAGCGGCCCGGCCGACCACCTACGCTATCGGCGTGTCGTTCGTGGACGAGGCGACGGTGGAGGTGCAGGCCGGCCGTGGGGGCGACGGCTCCGCGTCGCTGCACTCGGAGCCCTTCAAACCGCGTGGCGGTCCCGACGGAGGCAAGGGGGGGACCGGCGGCTCCGTGGTCCTCGAGGTCTCGACCGGCATCCACGATCTCGCGTGGCTGGCCGACCATCCTCATCAGAAGGCGCGGTCGGGCAGACCGGGGCGGTCGGCCCGGCGGCAGGGAGCGTCGGGCGACGACCTGGTGCTGCCGGTCCCCGACGGAACGGTGGTGTTCGACGACGAAGGGCTGCTCGCCGACCTGGTCGGACCCGACGCGCGGGCGGTGGTCGCGCGGGGCGGGCGCGGCGGCCGTGGCAGCGCCGACCTCGCGGGGCCGCGCAACCGCGTGCCGCGGGTGGCCGAGCCCGGCGAGCCCGGGGAGTCTCGGCGCCTGCGCCTGGAGCTGCGGACCGTCGCCGACGTGGGCCTGGTGGGGCTGCCCAACGCCGGGAAGTCCACGCTGCTCGCGACGCTCACCGCGGCGAAGCCCAAGATCGCGAACTACCCGTTCACCACGCTGACCCCCAACCTCGGCGTGGCCGGCGAGGACGATCGGCGGTTCGTGGTGGCCGACGTTCCCGGCTTGATCGAGGGCGCGCACGCGGGGAAGGGCCTCGGCCACCGGTTCCTGCGGCACGTGCTCCGCTGTGGCGCCCTGGTGCTGGTGGTCGATCTGTCCGCGGAGGACCCCCCCGGTGACCTGGGCGTGCTCCGCGGCGAGCTCGCCGCGTACGACGCCGAGCTGGCCGCCCGCCCGTCGGTCGTCGTGGGGACCAAGGCCGACCTGGTCCAGGATCCGGGGGCCGCCGCGGGGGCGTTGGACCCGGCGGCGCTCCCGGTGTCGTCGGTGGACGGCGGCGGTCTGGACGCCGTGCGGGAGCGGCTGCGGGCGCTCGCGGAGGAGGGCGCCGCGGCGTTGCCCGAGCGCGAGCCCTACGTGGTGCTGCGGCCGGGACGCCCGCGGTTCACGGTGGAGCGCGACGATCGGGGACGGTTCCACGTGGCGGGGCGAGCCGTGGAGCGCTGGGTGCTGGAGGCGGACCTCGACGACGACCGCCACGTGGCGAGGCTGCAGGAGCGCCTCCGCCGCGAAGGCGTCACCCGGCGCCTCGCGTCGCTCGGGGCGCGCCGCGGGGACGAGGTCGAGATCCGAGGGCACGTGTTCGAGTGGATCCCCGACGACGACGAGGTCGCCGGAGGTGAGGGGGGCTGAGGCGTGGACCGTGACCGTCTGCTGGAGCAGGAGCGCGCGGGGTGGGAGGCGTTCGAGGAGGTCGTCGACGGGTTGGATGCAGAGCGACTCGAGGAGCCGACCGTCACCCCCGAGGGCTGGTCGGTCCGTGACGTCCTGGTCCACGTCGCGGCCTGGCTCGACGACTGCGGCACGATCCTGGAGCGGATCGACGCGGGGACGTACGACGCGGAGACCGCGCCCGAGGAGGCCCCCGGGTACGTGGAGCGTGCGAACGCGGAGCACGCCGTCCGCGCACGCACGATGAGCGTGGCGGCCGCGCGCTCGTACCTGGCCGAGGCCCGGATGCGGGCGCGCGAGGCGTTCGCGGCGCTCGACGACCCCGACGTCACGGCGTGGCAGTGGTTCGAGGAGTCCGGTCCGATGCACTACGCGGAGCACACGCACGACCTCACGGCGTGGGCGATCGGCGAGCCGTCGGATCCGCAGGTCGGCCCGTTGCTGCAGGAGGAGACGGACGCTTGGGTCCCGCTCGCGGCCGCGTTCGATGCCCTCGAGGCGTCGGCGCCGGTGATCGCGCCGCCCGGCTGGACGGCCGGCGATCTGGCGTTCCACGTGGCGGTGTGGTTGGAGGTCGGCGCCGCCGACGTCGAGGCCAACCGGGGATGGGCGCACGCCGGGGAGCAGGACAGCGACGCGATCGTCGATGCGATGAACGCGACGTTCCTCGAGGAGGGCCGGTCCCTCGACCCCGTGGCGATCCGCGGTCGGCTCGAGCGCGCCCGCACCAGGATGCGCGCGGCGCTCGCCCGCGGGGTGGCGCCGAGCGAGGCCACGAAGACGTGGTTCCGGGTCAACGGCGTGGAGCACTACGCCGAGCACGTGGACGATCTGCGAGCCAGCGCCGGTTGACGGGTCGGGCCCGAACCCACGGGTAGGATTCGCCCGATGGGTCCGACCAGAGGCCGGACGATGGGCACGCAGCTCGGGGTCATGGGCGGCACCTTCGACCCGATCCACTACGGCCACCTCGTCACCGCGGAGGAAGCGCTGCACCAGTTCGCGCTGGACGAGGTCGTGTTCATCCCCACCGGCGCCCCGTGGATGAAGGAGCACGAGGTCGTCTCGCCCCCCGAGGACCGGTACCTGATGACGGTGATCGCGACGGCGTCCAACCCGCGGTTCCGCGTCTCGCGCGCCGAGATCGACCGTGAGGGACCGACGTACACGATCGACACGCTGCGGCACCTGCGCGAGGAGGCCGATGGCGGTGCCGATCTGTTCTTCATCACGGGTGCCGACGCCGTGCTGGAGATCTTCCAGTGGAAGGACCCCGGGGAGCTGTTCGAGCTCGCCCACTTCATCGCCGCCACACGTCCGGGCTACGACCTCGCCTCGTTCGAGCAGTACGCGGCGAACCACCCCGGGATCACGGTGATGAACATCCCGGCGCTCGCGATCTCGTCGACGGACATCCGCGACCGGGTCGCGGCAGGCCGGCCGATCCGCTACCTCGTCCCCGAGGGCGTGAACAGCTACGTCCAGAAGGCGGGTCTCTACCGATGAGCGTGCCGAACCGCACGAGCCGGACGGCGCGGCGGTACCGGCGCCGCCGCGCCGCGGTCGCCGGTGTGGGGGTCCTGGTCCTCGTGGTCGCCGCGGTCGGGGTGGTGACGGTCCTCGACGGCTCGAGGGACACGCCGGACGCGGTGCCGAGCGACGCGAACCCGGGTTCGGGGAACCGTGCCCCGTCGGCGCTGCTCGCGCTGGCCGTCACCGGCGGCGACGTCCCGCTGGTCGCGGTGGTCGGCTCGGGGGAGGAGCGCGAGCCCGCGGCGCTGGTCCTGCCCTCGGAGATGATCGTGACGGTGCCGGGGGCGGGCGAGGTTCCGGTCGGCGCCGCGGGGTCCCTGGCGGCCGACTCGATGCACGTGGCCGTCTCCAACGTCGTCGGGACCTGGACCGAGGCCTACGCGTCCCTCGAGCTGCAGGCGCTCCGATCCCTCGTAGGGCAGGTGGGCGGGCTGACGGTGGATCTCCCGGCGCTCGTCACGCTCGCGGGGACGCCGCTCGGCCCCGGTCCCACCGAGATGACCGGTGAGCAGGTCGCCGCCTACGTGGGCGCGCCGGGAGCCGACAGCGCGGATCGGTGGGCGGCCGTCCTCGAGGCGCTGCTCGCGCAGGAGACGTCGCTGGCCCGCGTCCGGGCGGCATCGGGCGACAAGGACGCGGCCGACGCGATCTGGTCGGCGGCGCGCGGCGCCGCCGTGGAGGTCCCCGTCACCGAGACGCTCGCCGGAACGGTGATGATCCCCGCACAGCCGGAGCTCGACACGCAGATCGGCGACCTGTTCGGGACGCCGTCACCGACCCCGGCCCTGGTGCAGAACGGCAGCGGGATGCCCGGCGTGGGGGAGGACGTCGCGGCCCTGATCATCCCCGAGGGGTTCCGCATCGTCCTGTCCACGAACGCCGAGTCGTTCGACCACGAGCGGACCGAGGTGGTGGCGATCGGACCGGAGCATCGGGATGCGGCCCGCGTTGTGCACGGGGCGCTCGGGGTCGGGGTCGTTCGCGTGGCGCAGGTACCATCGGGGCTCGCGGATGTGACGATCGTGGTAGGGAAGGACTTCCAGGCGTGACCGAAGGAGCGACACGGGGCGACGGCCTGGGGGCCGCGCGCGCCGTAGCGCTCGCAGCCGCCCGGGCCGCCGCCGACAAGCAGGCGCGGGACATCGTGATCCTCGATGTCCACGAGCTGATCGTGATCACCGACTTCTTCGTGCTGTGCACGGCCGACACCCAGCGGCAGCTGAAGACCGTGATCGGGTCGGTCGAGGACGCGGTGCGCGAGGACCTCCAGGTGCGCCCCGTCCGCCGCGAGGGCGAGGCCGACGCCGGCTGGTGGCTGCTCGACTACGTCGACGTGGTGGTGCACGTGTTCGGCAGCGACGAGCGCGACTACTACGACCTCGAACGGCTCTGGCGCGACGCTCCGCGGCTCGGTTGGGAGGACGGCGCCCAGGCCGTCTGAGGTCTCGACCCGAAGCCGGTGCCCGTGGCACCGTCGTGCTTCACCCCGTGTGCTGGGCTGCCCACCGCCGCACGTTCTCCACGTGGCCCCTCGACCCCTCCCCGTGCGGGCACGTCATCTCGTCCGCGCACGGGGGGTTCCCCTCCATCGTGAAGAAGTTGAAGCGGCAGTTCGGGCAGAACACGTCGAGCTCCTCGGGGAGGTACGGACAGTCCCCCCATGCGCAGGACCGCTGTCCTTCGCCGGTCAGGATGTCGTAGCCGCACCCGGGGCACTGGATGAATCCCTCCCATCGCGCCATGTCGATCCACCTCCATCTCCCAGTTGAAGCTCGGCACGGCGATCGGGGGCAGGGTCGTCGGTCCCGGCAGGCGCGAGGCGAACGGCCCGCTGACCCGCAGCGCATGGCGACCACGGGTGTTCCTGCTGCTACGCTCGACCCAGCAGGGCCCATAGTTCAGCTGGTAGAACGCTTGGCTGGCAGCCAAGAGGTCAGGGGTTCGAGTCCCCTTGGGTCCACGACCAGCGCGGTCCCGAGCGCCGGGGCCTCCTCCGTCGCCCCCGGGGGGTTCGCAGCTTGGCCTTGCCCCGTTCACCATGTGGGGCCTATGGTGGGGGTGGTGCCCGGTCTCCGAGCCGGAGGCCCCTATCCAGAACTAACGGGATCGAGCCCCCCCTCCCCAGGGGGGCTCTTCTGTATCTCGCTCCCGCCCGGTGGATCGGGTCAGTACCCGTACCCACCGCCAGCGCCGCCGCCGTACCCGCCGCCATAGCCCCCACCGTTGGGCGCGGTCGGACCGCTCTGGCCGTCGCCTCCCCTGCCGGCCGCGAACGCGTTGGACTGTGCGACGACGCCCGCGACGCCCAACGCGCCGATCACGACGGCGGCCGCCAGCGCGAAGCCCCGCGCACGAGCCGCGGAGCGGGCCGGACCCGACCCTCGGACGGCCAGCCAGGTAGCGCCAGCGACGATCACCGCTTCGAGGATCGTGGCCAGCGCGTCGGCGAAGTGGACCGGCAGGATTTCACCGGCGACGTCGCCGAAGGGAAGCCCGACCGTCCGGGAGACCACCCAGGTGGCCGCGACGACCGTGTTGCCGAGCGCACCCAGCGCGAGCCACCAACGGGGAGCCCAGGCCAGTGCGACCACCCCCCAGACGACCTGCGCCGCGGCGACGACGCCGAAGAAAGCGACGTCTTGGGCGCTGCCACGCGCGACGGTCGCCGCCGCGGCGGCATTGATCGCGCCGGCGGCGATGCTCGCCAGCGCGACCACCGTCATGATCCGCGCGTCGCTCCGTTCCGATCCTGGTGCCCCTCTCGCTGGCACCGCGACGGGACGCGGAGCTGGTTCCGTGTGATCCCAGCGAGGTTGTGCGGACATCGCTCGTGCTCCTCCCCGCGCTCGCTCCACCTGGCGGATGTGCCTCGTCCGAGCGCAGTGGTACTACGGGCGGACCGCTCGGCGGGTCGTGTGATGTCCGTCACACGAGTGAGCCCGCCGACCGATCCCTCCGGTCAGCGGGGATGAACGGCTCGTGACGCACGACGCGGCGGACCATCTTCGCGGAAAGGAGCGCGCCATCCCCGGTCGAGGTAGACCTCGTCGTACGTGATGCCGCGGAGCGTCACGGAGCCGTGCGTTCGTACCCGTGGGGGATGTGGCCTTCCTCGGGGCCGTCGGGGAGTTATTGCCCCCTTAGCGTTCTGCTTGCCGGAGCCTTGCCCGCCTCCTCCTACCTTCGGGATCGATGACCTGAGGAGGAGACGATGAAGAAGCGGTTCGCGATCCTGGTTGGCGGAGCACTGGCGGCGGTCCTCCTCGCCGGCTCGGCAGCCCTGTCCTTCGGAGTCCTGGGCACCCAGCCGGCCACGGCCGGATCGGACTCCTCGGTCCCGAAGGTTCGAACGATCGAACGCACGGTCACGATCCACGAGCAGCGGAAGCCGCAGCGAGGCACGGTCGTTGAGCTCGCGTCTTCGACCGTCTCCTCCACCGTTGCGGGCGAGGGACACGAAGACGAGGGCGACGAGCACGAAGACGAGGGCGACGAACACGAGGACGAGGGGTCGTGGGCGAGCGACGGGTCCCACTCCCTTGGGGACGAGGATGACTGAGGCCGGCCGACGCCCTCGAGCCTCCAAGCGGGAGCTCCGCGCGTGGGCGTGGGTGGCCGGGAGCCTTGCCTTCCTCGCCCCGACCGTCGTCCTGGGTGCTGCTCCGAAGCCGCCGCAGGACGCGGCCCGAGACGTGGAGCAGCCGAGGGTCGTGGTCCGGAGGATCACGCGGCGGATCGTGCTCTCGCGACCCGCCGCTCCCGCGCCGGTCCGCTACGTCTCGGGCGGTACGGCCTCATCGGGATCGAGCTCGGCGGCCTCGGCCCCCGCGGCCACGTCGACGGGTGGCTCATGATGCCGGACCTGGCTCGTGCTGGGTTCCGCGCGATGGGCACGCAGGTGACGTGCATCGGACCGGCCGGGGATCCGGCGTTCGACACCGCCGTCCGATCCGTGGTGCAGGCATTCGAACGGGAGGAGCGTCGCGCCTCGCGCTTCCGCAGCGACAGCGAACTTTCGCGCGTCAACGCGTCGGCGGGATCGTGGGTCGCCGTCTCGGAGCCCTTCGCCGCGCTGGTCGCGATCGCTCTCGCCGCCTGGGAACGGACCAACGGCCGCTTCGATCCGACGCTGCTGGGCGCGCTCGTGGACGCCGGGTACGACCGGGACTTCGACGAGCTCCTTGCCGGCGCACGGGCCGAGCTCCGGCCGATCGATCCAGCTGGCAGGGCCGGCGAGGTCCGGCTCGAACACGGGCGCCTCCACCTCCCCGACGGTGTGGGATTGGACCTCGGCGGCTTGGCCAAGGGATGGACGGTCGATCTGGCTGCCCGCGCCGCTCTCGAGCGGGGTCTCCCCTGGATCCTGATCAACGCCGGGGGCGATCTCCTCCTGGCTGGGGTTCCACCCGAGGACGCGATCCTGATCGCCGTGGAGGATCCCGAGACGACGGGTCAAGACCTCGGTCGGATCGAGTTGCGGGGGGGCGCGCTCGCGACATCGTCGGTGACGAGGCGTGCCTGGGGCCCCGGACTGCACCACCTGATCGACCCCACGACGGGAGCACCGTCCGCCGGTCCGGTCGTGCAGGCCACCGTGTGGGCAGCCACCTGTACCGAGGCCGAGATCTCCTCGAAGGACGCCCTCCTCCAGGGCGAACCGTTCCTGGACCGGGCTCCTGGGCTGTTGGTCCTCCGGGACGGACGGGTCGTGACGAATCTCGAAGCATCGGAGGCGGTCGAATGACGACGTGGATCGTGCTCCGCTCGGCCGGGATCGGCGCGTACCTGGTGCTGTTCCTGTCGATCGCATGGGGGCTGGTCGCGACGACCGGCGCCCTCGGGCGGCGGGTGTCGAAGGCCTCGGCCATCACGGTCCACCAGTTCCTGTCCACGTCCGGGCTGGTCCTCCTCGGGGTCCACGTCGCGGGTCTGCTGGTGGACCCGTTCATGCCCTTCGGCGTGGCGGACATCCTCGTGCCCGTGGCGAGCCCCTATCGACCCGTGGCCACCGCTCTGGGCGTGCTGGCGATGTACGCCGTCGTCTTCGTCGTCGTGACCTCGTGGATGCGCAAGCGCATCGGCACCACCTGGTGGAGGCGCTCGCACCTGCTCGCGGTACCGACGTTCGGCATGGCGCTCGCGCACGGTCTCTTCGCCGGCTCGGACAGTGCCCGACCCGGGATGTGGTGGGTCTACGTCGTGACGACCACCGTGCTCGTGTTCCTCCTGGTGGTCCGTGGCCTGACGGACGGGTTCCGACCCGAGCGGCCCGGCCATCCGGGGGGGCGCGAACCTCGGATGGCCGGCGAACGGGCTGCGGTCTGATCGGCCCTAGGCTTCAGCAGGGTCAGCGGGGGATGAACGGCTCGTGTCGCACGACCCGGCGCACCATCTTCGCGTAGAGGAGCGCCCCGTCCCGGTCGAGGTGGATCGCGTCGTACGTGATCCCGTGGCGGTCACCGATCGTGGCCCAGTCGGCGAGCACGACGTCGCCGTTGCGGCGGTCGAGTCGACGCAGCCGCTCGTTGACGTACGGGAAGTACCACGCCACGCGCGCGTGTTGGTCCCAGTCGTCGCGGGGGACCGCGGACCGCGGAGCGTCCCGGAGCAGGACCCACACGATCTTGCGCGCGCCGGCTCGTCGCAGACGGCGCAGCAACGCGTTCGCGTCCCCGTCGAAGCGCGCGGACCAGAAGTCGAAGTCCTCGCGATGGCGCTCCCACACGGAGTTGTAGCCGAGCGCCACCACCACGACCTTCTGGACGCGATCGTGCGAGCGCCGCAGCTCGCGGGCCGCGTCGTCGATCATCAGCGCCGGCCGGCCCCGCACCTGGATCCGCCACGACGGCATCACTTCCCGCAAGGTGGAGACCGCGCCGAGCCCCACGGAGTCGGTCAGCAGCGTGAGTCGCATGGGCCACCAGTGGGGCATCGGGGGGAAGGCCAGCTCGGCGTCTCCCCGCGAGGAGGCGGTGGACCACCCTCCCTCGCGGGCGCCGGGCGACACCGTGACCGACGATCCGATGCGGGGCGGGACCAGCGCCGGCGCGGACCCGCCGAGGAGCACGAGGAGCAGCACGCCGGACAGCGCGAACATCGCCACGGCGAAGGTCGCACGCCGGAGACGGTCGATCCGGTTCCTGTTCACGATGGGAAGGTCCTCGCCGGGGTTCGGCCGGCCCCGGCGGGCTCATCGTAGTCGCACCCCGTTGAGCCCTGCTCGCCGCACCGATGGTCCCCTCGGAACGAGCCCCTGGTCCGGGCGCGGTACGACCAAGGTTCCCTGGTCCGAAACGGGGAGACCTGGGAGGCTAGGAGGACCCCCGGTTCCTCGCCGTGGGGTGCGAGCGACACCGGGAGGGATCGATGTCGAGAGGTGCTGGACGACGCACGGGCCACGCGAGACGGATCGCGGCGTGGCTTGGTCTCGCGGCCGTCGCGCTCGTCGCGATCGCGCTGGCCCCGGTTCCAGCGATCGGCGCGAATACCCTGACGCACAACCGCATGATCGGCGGTCCGGGCCGCGCGTTCATCTATCCCTGGGGTGCCGAGACCCTCGAGAACGGCGACGTGCTGATCGGCGACTACTGGAACTACTCGATCAAGCGCTTCACGTCAGGCGGCGACTTCGTGACCGAGCTGATCAAGGGGACGAAGGGGACCGACCGGGGTGAGCATCTGGCCCCGTACGAGATCGCCGCCACGCCGAACGGGAACGCGTTCTTCTTCGGCGACGTCGACTCCCAACGGACGGTGGACAAGTACGGGGCGGACGGGACGTTCCTGTTCGACTTCGGCGGTCCGCAGCGCTACTCGTACCCCGCCTATCCCGCGGTGACGAGCGACGGTCGCGTGGTGGTGGCCGACTCGCGCTCGCACGAGATCAGCGTGAACGACGCGCAGGGTCGCGAGCTGTTCCGTTTCGGCAGGGCCGGGAACGGCCGGGGCGAGTTCCGGACGCCGCGCGGGATCGACATCTGCCGCGGCTGCGCCCCCAGGAACAACGACTGGCTCTACGTCGCCGACAGCGGGAACCACCGCGGGCAGATCTGGCTGCTGAAGAAGAACGGAACCAAGAAGCGCACGGCGGACTTCGTCAAGAACTTCGGCGGGAGCAAGCTCGGCGCCGGTCGAGGCGGCGGCAACCTCCGGGGCGTCGCGGTCGACCAGAAGCGCGGCTTCGTGTACATCGTGGACGCGTTCACGGGCTTCACGAACAAGTTCAATCTGAAGGGAAAGTATCTCGACCGCTTC
>DATBJQ010000115.1:0-17451 GCA_036556385.1 Actinomycetota bacterium
ACCGCTCGGTCACGCGTCGTCCTCCTCGCCCAGCAGCTCACGGAGCCGCCGACGCCCGCGCATCAGATGGACCTTCACCGCCGCGGTCGACATGCCCGTGAGGTGCGCGACCTCCCGGACCGGGAGGTCGGCGCGGTAGTGCAGGTACACCGCGGCTCGCTGCGCGGGGGACAGCTCCCGCAGGGCGCGCAACAGGTCGGGGAGCCCGTTGCTGCTCGGGTCCGCGGTGGCGACCTCGGGCACGTCCGCTGCCTCCTTGCTCCTACGCGCCAGCTCCGCCCCCGCGACCCGGAAGGCGATCCGGTACACGTACGCCACCGGGTCGAGCACGTCGGCATCCCGGGCCATGGCGCGCGCGAACGCTTCGGCGACGGCGTCGTCGGCGACCTCCCGGTGGCCGCCCGCGTAGGCGTACACGGCGCGCCAGATGGCCGCCCCCGACTCGCGCCAGATCACGTCGTAGTCGCGGGGAGCTTCCACTCCGTCACCATGACAGAGCGTGGAGGCGCCCGAGAGGTGAACGTCAGCCGATGTCCGAGCAGGACGAGGACGCGCCGGGGAACCACGCATCCCCGGAACGCTCGAAGTACACAGCCCCGACGATCCGACCTTCGCCCATCGTCGACACGAAGATGCGTTCGTTCCCGTCGACGGGCCCCCACGGCTGCACGCCGGGGCCGAGACCCCCGCGGACGAAGACCTCGTTGGCGAACTCGGCCATCTCGTCCGTTGGATCGCCCTCGACGGTGAGCGCATCGGCGTCGAGGAGCACATCCTGCTGCGCACCGGCACAGTTCAGAGCCAGGAAGGTCGACGATGCCGACCCCGCCGTGTCCACCCCCCGCGACGGGGTGGCCGTCGCGGTGGCGTCCGAACGCTCCATCTCCAGGTAGAACGGCACGACGGTCAGCCACGGGAACTCGATCGCGGTGGGCTCCTCGAGCGGATCCGACACGGGCTCGGTGGTGTCGTCCGTGACGAAGACGAACGCGTAGCCGGCTCCGATCGCGCCGCAGGAGTTGGTCGGCGGCCCCGCCTCTGGCAGCACGAGCTCATGGTGGCCACTCGCGAGGGCCGGAGTTCCCGAGCCCACTGAGGAGCACCCGTTCCCCGCCACGAAGCCGATGTGCGCGCTCGTTGCGGCGTCCGGATCGAGCGTGACGTCGAAGCCGATCGTGGAGCCGCCCGTGAGTTGCGACGCCGGGGATCCGCCCTGCGGGATCTGGAGCCTCAAGGCATCACTCAGGACCGACGCGATGCTCCAGATACCCCGGTCACCCGCTCGAGCCGGCTGCCGGAGAATCAGCCGGAGCTCCCCGATCGCACGGCAGGTCTCCGCGTGGGGGCAAGGGGTCAAGGTCAACACGACCGCTCCGTCCGCGGGGACAAGATCGTGAGCGTCCGCGCTGGACCACGCGAGGAACTCGAGCCCGAACCGTTCCGCCACCAGCTCGGGGTCCAGGCGCCACTGCACGTCGGGATCGCCAACGTCGGCCCGAGCCTGGACATCGGCCGCCACGCCGCTATCCATCGGTGTCTCCGGCCAGACGGTGAGGACGTCGGGCGGCTGCCACCAGGTGGCAACCTCGGGGGCCTCGGATCCGCGTGGCAGCGTCGCGGTGCCGTCTCGGAAGAGCGAGACCGCGGCGACCGAGCCCACGAGCACGACCGAGAGCCCCAGCACGAGAGCACCGCGCTTCCGGTTCCGCTCCCTTCGCTCGCGGATCTTCGTCAGCCGCTCGAACGCGTCGCCACGATCAGCGGTTCGGTTCCCCAGCACATCGAGCCTGGCCTTGAGGTCATCGGACATCGTCGTTCGCTCCCAACGCTCGACGGAGGTCGGCGCGCGCCTCCTGGGCGAGTCGTCGAACCGTCACGTCCGATACGCCCATCGCGCGCCCGGCCTCGGCCGAGCCGTACCCCAACATCTCGGTCATCACGATCGCCTCGCGCCGGCGCGGCGTCAGCTGCGCCAACGCCCGCGCGATCGCATCGCGCTCATCCGCCTCCGCGAACAGGTCGCCGCCGTGCGCCGTCCCCGCCGCGCGCCTCGCAGCCCGGACCGCGCGACGGACCCGGGACCGTTGCCGGTTCAGGGCCGTCCGATACAGGTAGCCGGTCGGATCCTCGAGCGCGGCGACCCGCTCCCATCGCTCCCACAGGGAGAGGAAGGCGTCCTGCAGGACCTCCTCCGCCTCCTCGGGGTTCCCGGTCAGCACGATCAACGCACGGAGCAGCCGGCGACGCTCCGCCTCGAAGAACTCCTCGAAGGTGAGCGGCGCCGTCACGGGATCCGCCGTCGCGAGCGCGTCCATCGAGCCATGAACGCCGCCAGCATCGGTTCCGTTCATGGACGGAGCAAGGATCGGGACTTCCGCGGACGAGCCGCTACGCTCGCCCCATGGGCAGCACCGGCCGACGGTTCCAGGTGGCCACGATCAGAGACATCCCGATCTTCGTGGCCAGTTCCTGGCTGTGGATCGCGGGCCTGTACCTGCTGTTCGAGTTCTCCTCGGTGATGGAGTCGGTCTACGAGCCGACGGAGGTCGAGGCGATCGGACTGGCCGTCTTCTCCTTCGTCCTGTTCTTCGGTGGCGTCCTGCTGCACGAGGCCGCACATGCGGCGGTGGCTCGCGGGTTCGACCTGCCGGTCGCCGGGATCACGCTGGTCTTCTGGGGTGGGGCGACCGAGACGCGCGCGAGCGCGAAGGGGCCGTGGGCCCAGCTGCTCGTCTCCGCGGCGGGACCCTTCACGACGCTGATCCTGGCGGGCCTGTTCTACCTGCTCGAGGACCAGATGGAGCCCGGCTTGACGCGGGCGATCGTGAAGAACCTCGCCTACCTGAACCTGATCTTCGCCGGGCTGAACGCCCTCCCGGGCTTCCCGCTCGACGGCGGCCGCGTCCTGCTGTCGATCACGTGGGCGATCTCGAAGAGCTACGCCCTGGCCCTGCGGGTCGCCGGTGCGGTCGGTGTCGTGGTCGGCGCCGTGTTCGGCGTGGTGGCCGTGATGCGTCTGAGCGAGCGGGACTTCGGGTCGGGGGTCTTCTTCGGGTACCTCGCGCTCGTCCTGTTCGCCACCGGGCGCGCGATGCCGCAGCAGATCGCCTTGCGCGATCGGCTGAGCCAGGGTCGGGTGGCCGACGCGATGCGGCCACCACCGCCCGCCGTCCCGGCGTCGTCCTCGCTCTCCGACGCGCTCGACCATGTGCTCCGGGGGGCGCCCGACGCAACCTTCCCGGTCGTGGACGGGGGGCGCGTGATCGGGACGATCTCGATGGAGTCCGCCCGGAAGGTCGGACGTCGCGATCCGATGCGCTCGGTGCGCGAAGGGATGCACCCGTTGAACCGCATCCCCGTGCTGGCTCCCGACGACTCCCTGGCGGACGCGTTCGACTGGCTCGGGGGCAAGCAGGGGCTCGTGCTCCGAGACGGTGCACTGGCAGGAGGGCTCGCTCCGAAGGACATCGAACGGTGGTTCCGGATCCGGTTCGAGGGCCTCAGCGCCGCGGAGGCGGATGCCTTCGGCGACGACTTCGACGAGGTGGGCTCGCCGGGCGAGGACCGCCCGCCGCCCCGCCCGGACCTCTGACCTGGGTGTCGGCGACGGCGGGTAGCATCGCGAACGTGGCGGCCCCGCCCTTCTCCCCCGACGACGTCCAGCGCAGGGTCCTCGAGCACCGAGCCGGCGCCCTGCTGGTGACGGGTGGCGCGGGCACGGGCAAGACCTCCGTGCTCCGCGAGCGCTTCGCCGCGCTGCTCGAGGCCGGCGCGGACCCCGAGCGCACGGTGCTCGTTGTCGGCGGCACCAGGGCCCGCGACGACGCGCGGGCCGCGTTGCTCGGTCGCCTGCAGGCGTCGCTCCCGGGTCTGCAGGTGGTCACGATCCACGGGCTCGCGAACCGTGTCCTGAAGGAGCGGTTCGACGCCCTCGGCTACGCCGAGCCCCCCGCCGTCTGGTCGGCCACCGAGCAGTTCGCCAAGGTCCGCGAGCTCCTCGGCGATCAGGACCCCGCGGTGTGGCCGGCGTACGGGCACCTGCTGGAGCTCCGCGGGTTCGCCGACCAGGTCCGCCAGTTCCTGCTGCGTGCGCAGGAGGAGCTGCGTCCGCCCGACCAGATCCGCGAGGCGGCCGAGCGTCGCGGGCTCACCGGATGGGCCGAGCTGGCCCGGTTCCTCGCCGAGTACCAGGCGGTGCTCGACGACCTGAACGCCGTGGACTTCGCCGCCCTGCTCCAGCGCGCGGCCACGGCCCTGCAGGCTCAGCCAGGCGAGCCGCTCGTCGATCATCTGCTCGTCGACGATCACCAGGACGCCACCCTCGCCGGCGAGGCGCTGCTGCGGGGGCTCCAGGCACCCGACGTCGTGGTCGCCGGGAACGCCGACGCCCACATCTTCTCGTTCCAGGGAACCACGTCGGTACCCCTCCTGCGGTTCACCGAGGCCTTCCCGGGCGCCGACACGATCCACCTCTCGACGTCGCACCGAGCCCCGCAGCCGGTCACGGTCGATGCGTGGATCGCACCCCACACCTCGGAGGAGCACGCCGCGATCGCCCGCGAGCTGCGCCGGATCCACGTGGACGATGGCGTCCCCTGGTCCGAGCTCGCCGTCGTGGTCCGCCGCCAGGGGCCCCACGTGGCGGGGTTGCTGCGCGCACTCGACGACGCGCGGGTCCCGCGGGCGGTGCCGGAGCGGGGGCTGTCGCTCACGGGAGAGCCCGCCACGCTCCCGTACGTCCTGGCCCTCCGCTGGCTGGTCGCCGACGAGACCCAGCGCGAGGACCTCGTGGAGCAGCTCCTCACCTCCGACGTCGTGGGCCTGTCCCCGGCGGCGGCCCGCGGCCTGATGCGCCAGGCCCACCACCTGCGCGGCTCCGCCGCCCGCGCGCTCGAGCTCGACGAGGGCCTGACGCCCGCGGAGGACGAGGCGGTCCGCAACGCCCATGCCGTGCTCTCGAAGGCGTCGCTGTTCGCCGGGATCGACGTGCAGGACACCTTCAAGGTCCTGTGGGACGAGCTGGCCTGTTCACGCCGGATCGTCGAGGAGGCGGGGACCGACCTCGACACCGTGGTGACGTTCGCGAACGCGGTGGCCGACGCCAGCGAGGAGGCCGACGCCGGCGTGCAGGCCTTCCTCGAAGGTCTGGACGCCGGTGAGCGCGGCCCGGGGTACGCGGCGTGGGAGCGGTCGAAGCCCGATGCGGTGCGGGTGATCACGGCCCACGGAGCGGCGGGCCAGGGGTTCGACACCGTCCTGATCGCCGGCGCCGTCGAGGGGAACTTCCCGAGCCTCACGCGACCCGAGCCCATGTTCGATCTCGGCGTGCTGGACCGTCCGTCGGCGCGATCGGAACGGGTCCGTAACCGGCTCGAGGACGAACGCCGTCTCTTCCACGTCGTGCTCGGGCGGGCGCGTCGCCGCGTGGTGCTCGTCTGCGCGGACGCCCACCCCGACGCGGACGAGCTCAGCACCCGCACCCGGTTCACCGACGAGCTCCCCGCGGTGTCGTGGACGCCGGCGCCCGACGGCCCCTTCGACGAGCCGGTCTCCGTGCGCGAGGCCGCCGCCGCGTGGCGCCGGCGGCTCGCCGACCCGACCGTGCCCGCCTGGCGACGGCTGGCCGCCCTCGACGGGCTCGTCGCGCTCGGGGTGGACCCGTCCGCGTGGTGGTACCAGCGCGACTGGACCGACCCGGGCACCCCGTTGCACGAGGAGGTCCGCGTCTCGTACTCGCGCCTGTCGAACCTCGAGGAGTGCGAGCTCCTGCACGTGCTCGGCGACGAGCTGGGGCTCGGCAAGCCAGCTGGGTACCACGCGTGGGTGGGCAAGACGGTGCACCGGATCATCGAGGAGGTCGAGGAGGGCACGATCCGAAAGGAGCCGACGGCGATCGTGCAGGCGCTCGACGCCCGGTGGCGTCCCCAGGAGTTCCCCTCGGCCGCCGTCTCCACGGCGTTCCACAAGCTCGCGCGGGAGCACATGCTGCGCAACTGGTTCGAGACCTACGGCGACCACCCCGCCTTGGCGATGGAGCAGCGGTTCGAGTTCCCCTTCGAGGGCGCCACGATCACGGGCTACATCGACCGGATCGGGGCCCATCCGGCGCGCGACGGGTTCGTGATCACCGACTTCAAGACCGGCAAGGCCGACCGGGCGGGTCCGCCCGCCGACAACCTCCAGCTCGGGATCTACTACCTCGCCGTCCAGCAGTCCGAGGACCTCCAGGGCTTCCGACCCGTGCGCGAGGTGGAACTGGCGTTCTTGCGTGGCGACTGGCGGGACACGGGGATCCAGTTCCGCAAGTGGCCGATCAACGAGCGCGACGAGGCGTGGCAGACCGCGATGCGCGAACGACTGACGCAACTCGTCGCCCGCGAACGGGAGCTCCAGGAGCGCAAGACGTATCGACCGAACCCGTACGCGAACTGCAGGTTCTGCGACTTCCGCACGCTGTGCCCCCTCTGGGCCGAGGGCCAGCCGATCTTCCCCGTGGCATCGCTCCGTCGGCGGCCCGAGGGAACACCCGTGGAGGCGGGGTCGTGAGCGTGACGACCTACCCACCACAGATCGTCGCGGCGCTCGGCGGCGCGGAGCCCACCGCCGAGCAGTGGGACGCGATCTCGATGCCGCTCGAGCCCTACGTGCTCGTGGCCGGCGCGGGCAGCGGCAAGACCAGCGTGATGGCGGCGCGCGTCGTGTACCTGGCGCTGGTGGCTCTCGGCAGGCTCCCCGCCGATCACGAGGGGGTGCTGCCGGGCAACCTGCTGTGCCTGACGTTCACGGTCAAGGCCACCGAGAACCTGCGGCTGCGCGTGCGGCACGCGCTCGCCACGGTCGACCTGCCCGAGGGCGAGGAGCCCGAGATCCTCAACTACCACGGCCTGGCGCAGCAGGTGATCGATCGCTCCGGCATGCTGGTGGGTGTCGAACCGGGACAGCGCGTCCTGACACAGGCCCAGCGTGTGGAGCTGGCCGGTCGCGTGCTGGACCGCATGACGTTCGAGCACGTCAAGACCGAGTGGCAGCCGAGCACGGTCGACGCGATCCTCAAGCTCGACGAGCAGATGCAGAACCACCTGGTGGAACCGCAGACGGTCGTCGACCACTGCCTGGGGCGCCTCGAGGCGTTGCAGCAGCACCGCTCCGACCGCGCCTATCGCGCGGCGCAGGAGCGGATCGAGCTCGCGAACGCCGCCGCCGTCTTCCGCGGGCTCAAGCGCGACCTCGGCGTCCTGGACTTCGGCGACCAGATCCAGCTGGCGATGCGCGTGGCCACCGAGCACCCCGACGTGGGCCGCGACTACCGCGAGCGCTTCCAGGCGGTCCTGCTCGACGAGTACCAGGACACGAACGTCGCCCAGGCGCGCCTGCTCGAGTCGCTGTTCGGCGGCGGTCATCCGGTCACGGCCGTCGGCGATCCCGACCAGAACATCTACGCGTGGCGCGGAGCCTCCCTCTACAACCTGCTCGAGTTCCCCGAGCGGTTCCGCACCGCCGACGACCATCCCGCCGCCCGCAAGCCCCTGTTCACCAACTTCCGATCGGGTGCGCGGATCCTGCGCGCCGCCGACACGATCATCGGAGCCTTGCCGGAGGCGCAGCGCCCTGATCCCGACAAGCGACTGATCGCGTGGGAGGCCAACGGCGACGGGCAGGTCACGGTCGCCACCCACCGCGACGAGCTCCGCGAGGCGCGATGGATCGCCGAACGCATCGACGCGCTCCACCGGCAGGGCGCGCCCTGGTCGTCGATCGCGGTCCTGTGTCGCACCTCCCGGCTGTTCGACGCGCTGCAGCGATCGTTCGAGGAGCGCGAGGTGCCCGCCGAGATCGTCGGGCTCGCCGGCCTCCTGCGGCTCCCCGAGGTCGTCGAGGTCCTCGCGTACGCCCGTGCGGCGAACGACCCGCTCGCCTCGGTCGCGCTGGCCCGGATCCTGATGGGGCCCCGCTACCGCGTCGGCTTCCAGGACGTCGCCCGCGTCGCGGGGTGGGCGAAGGCGAGGAACTACGCGTGGCGCGAGTCGGGGGAGGACGACGAAGAGACGCCGTTCCTGCTTGCCGAGGCGCTCGAGCACCTCGACCAGGTCGAGGGGCTCTCGGACGAGGGCCGAGCCAGGCTGGCAGCCTTCGCAGCCGAGCTCGCGGAGCTCCGCGTGGAGGCGCGTCGTCCGGTGGGCGACTTCCTGGGCGAGATCGTGCGTCGCACGGGCATCCTCGACGAGCTCGACGCCGACATCGATCGGTCCGCGGCAAAGCAGCGCTCGCGCAACCTGGCGGCCTTCCTCGATCAGGTCCATTCCTTCGAGCCGATCGAGGGGGAGCTCACGCTGCGCGCGTTCCTCGACTACGTCGACGCGGTGATCGCACTGGAGCGGGAGGACTGGGAGACCGTGCAGCCCTCCGACGAGGACGTCGTCAAGATCATGACGATCCACCAGGCCAAGGGCCTCGAGTTCGACCACGTCTTCGTCCCCGGGGTCGCCGCCGGCCTGATGCCCTCGAAGCGGATCCAGCAGAACCCCGCCGAACGTGGCTACTCGCTCGACTTCGAGCTCCGCGGTGACGCGGCCGTCCTGCCCGCGTTCGACGGCGTCCTGTCGCACTTCAAGACCGACCTGCAGCGCCAGGAGGTGATCGAGGAACGCCGCACGATGTACGTGGCCCTGACGCGGGCCCGGCGGAGCCTCTGGGTCAGCGCGGCAACCTGGTACGGCGAGCTGGTGAACGCGAAGGGACCCAGCGAGTTCTTCCTGGAGCTCGAGGGGTGGGCCCGCGAGACCGGCGACGCCACGCTCGAGCTCACCGACGACGCGGGCGCCGACGACGAGCAGAACCCGATGCTCGGCTACCGGCTGGAGCGCGTCCGCGACTGGCCCGGTCCGGCGAAGCGCGAGGAGGCGGATGAGCTGTTCCCGAGTGGGTGGCGGCGTGCGTCCGTCGAGGCGGTCGCGGGCGGAGGGGTGCAGGCGGCTCTGGTCGATGCATTGGCGGAGGAGGACCGGGCGGCGTTCGCGTCGCTGGTCGACGAGCAGCGAGGACTCGCCGCGCACCTCCTCGAACGCGAGGGGGCCGAGGGCGCGGCCGGACCCGTGGGCATCCCGATGGTCCTGTCGGCGAGCTCGCTCGTCGATCACGCGCGGTGCCCGAAGCGCTTCTACTGGACCGCCGTCCGGCCGCTCCCGCGCTTCAGCGGCCCGGCGGCCCGCATCGGGACCGAGATCCACCGCTGGATCGAGCGCCGGGCGGTCGGTCAGGGCCGGCTGCTCGAGGTGGACGACCCGGTCGATCTCACGCAGGAGGAGCTGGCGGGCGATCCCGGCCGTGTCGAGCGGCTGCGCGAAGCGTTCCTCGCGTCGCGCTACGCCGATGCCGTGCCGCTGTTCGCCGAGCGCGCCTTCCTGCTGCGCGTGGGCTCGTTCGCGGTCGGAGGACGGATCGACGCGATCTTCGGAGCGCCCGACGGCCCGTGGGAGGTCGTCGACTGGAAGACCGGCTCGGGCGAAGCCGACCCCCTGCAGCTCGACCTGTACGGGCTCGCCTGCACCGAGATCTGGGGCAAGCGACCCCAGGACGTCACGCTGACCTACTTCTACCTGGCCCGGGGCGAGTCCTCGTCGCGGCCGATGGGAGATCCGGAGGAGGTCCGCGCTCGGCTCGAGGCGGACCTGACCTCGATCGCGGCGGGCCGGTTCGACCCCACGCCGGGCAGCTGGTGCTCGTTCTGCGACTTCCGCGGCTTCTGCGACGCCGGGAAGGCCTGGCTCGCCGAGAACGCCTAGGTCACGGGCCTCATCCGCGGCGGCGGGCGTCGATCCGCTCGATCTGCTCGTCGAACGGTCGGTAGTTCGCCGCGGGGTCGTACCCGCCGTCGATCGTGTCGGCCACGGCGCGGGCTCCGAGCCCCGTCTCGGCCGGAACGCGGGTGAACGCGGTGGCGCGGAACCACTCCAGGCTCCCGGGCTGCAGGACCACCGGTCCGTGGGAACCCAGGGACCGGTAGGCGGCGTCGTCCACGGCGACGGGCGTCCGGCGGAACGACCGGGCGATGCCCGCGCGCAGCTCGTCGTCGTCCGCCGTGATCGTGACGTCCCGGCCGTCCCACGTAGCCACGGCGACGGCCGGCCGCTCCTCGTCCGCGAGGGGGAAGAACTCGATCCGCATCACTGCGAGATGCTGTCGTTGACCCGACGGATCATCTTCGCCAGCTCGACCATCATGTGCCGCGCCAGATCGGGGTCGTCCTTCAGGGCCTTGAGGAGCTCGGCGCGGCGAAGGATCAGCAGCGTCATCGGCGTCTCGCTGGTCACGGTCGCCGACCGCATGCCGCCGTCGAGCACGGCGATCTCGCCGAAGTGGTCGCCCGGGAGCAGGCGCCCCAGGAACGTCCGGCCCGAGGTCACCTTGGCCTGTCCCGCCAGCACCACGTAGAAGGCGTCGCCCGGCTCACCCTTCTTCACGATCGAGGAGCCGGACATGTATTCCCCCACCTCGCAGTAGCCGGCGAGCTTGCGGAGGTGCCGCTTCGGGAGGTCGCGGAACATCGGGACCATGACGAGCGTGCGTTCGAGCTTCGCCTTCCCCTTGTCCTTGGCCACCAGCGCCCCCTTCCTCGTCCGGCGTGCGCACAGCCTAGTCGTCGGATCGGTCGCGACGCTACGGCGGTGTCGGCGCGATGTCGGCGCTCGCCGCTAGGGTTCCGGCAACGGGGTGGTGCCATGGTCCTGCGCCGGTTCGGCGTCGTCCAACCACTCCCCCTCCAGATCGTCCGCCGGGGCGCGTCGCCCGTCTGCCAGGGCGACACGGCCGATCCGTGGATCGTCGAGGCCGGGCTCCTGCGCGCATGGACCGTGGACGATGCCGGGCGCGAGCTGGTGCTCGACGTCCTGGGCCACGGCGATCTCGTCGGGGAGGCCGACGGAGGAGTCTCGGCGTGGACGGTCTCCGCACTCGGCCCCGGCCGGCTCCGCGTGGCCCGACCCGACCAGATCGGGCCCGCGATGGCGGAGCGGAGCGAACGGCTCACGCGTCTGGCGGGCCAGCTCGCGTGGTCCGGGGTGCGCCAGCGGGTGGAGGCGCGGCTGGTCGACCTGGCGACCAGGCTCGGCAGGCCGGTGGCCGCCGGCACCCTCGTGCCGCTGCGGATCACGCAGGACGATCTCGCGGCGATGGTGGGCACCACCCGCGAATCCGCGAACAGGGCCGTCCGCTCGTTGCTCGATCAGGACCGGCTCCGGCGCGACGCGCGAGGTCGCTACGTCGTGCGAACTCGGCTCCGCGCGGTCGCCCGATGAATCACCCGGCGGCCGCGAGCGCCCAGGTCTGCGTCCGGCCGCGGCCGTGTTTGGTGACCCGCTCGTCCGCCAGCAGCTTCAGCAGGTGCGCCGTGACCGATCGCGCCGCCAGCTCGTGGACCTCCACGGGGTGCTCGGCGTAGATCGAGCCCACCAGCTCAGCCACCGTGGCCGGGCCGTCGGCAAGGGCACGCAGCACCTGCCCTTCCCGCATCCGCCGGTGCTCGAGGTACTCGAGCAGCTTGGCCCGCGCGTGGCTCACCAGCGGACCGTGCCCAGGCAGGATCGTGGCGGCATCGAGGTCGAGCATGCGTTGGAGCGACGTCAGGTACGCCGACAGGTCGCCGTCGGGCGGGTCGAGGAACGTGGTCCCCCGTCCGACCACGGCGTCCCCTGTGAACAGCGTGCGCTCGAGCGGGAGGTGGAAGGCCACGTGGTCGGCGCTGTGGCCGGGCGTATGCACCGCCACCACCTCCGCATCCCCCGCGTGGAACAGCGCGCCGTCGGTCAGCCGCTCCGCCCCGGCGGCCCGCCAGGCGAAGAGCGGAGCACCCACCAGCTCGGCGAACCGCGTCGCTCCCTCGGCGTGGTCGTCGTGGTCGTGGGTGAGCACCACCGCGCCGACCCGACCCGCCGTCCGCGCGACCTCCTGTAGGTGGTTCGGATCCTCCGGACCGGGATCGATCACCAACGCCGGCTCCGCACCCACGACCCACGTGTTCGTGCCGTCCAGGGTGTAGATGCCCGGGTTGGGGGCCAGGACGCGCACGATCGGGACCACGTCAGACCTGCTCCATCACCGATCGCGGGAGCGAGACGATCTCGTCCTGCGTGGGCTCCCGCGTCTCGAACCGGAGCTCCAGTACCTCCTCGGCCGTCGTGCAGCGCAGGAGGTGCTGCAGCGTCCAGTACGTGGGCCAGTACAGCTTCCGTTCGCCGGCGGCCCACTGGTCGTGCAGGAGCGCCGGCGCGACCCATCCCGCCTCCGTCGCCTCGACGCCGTCGGGGACCGGATCGGGAGCGCCCTCGGCCGCCACGGCGAAGTACCGCGCGTCGAACCGCACCGGGACGACCGGCGGAGCGATCCAGTGCGCCATCTCCCGCAACCCGTCGACGGACGGCGGCGACGCGTGGACGCGCGCGAACGTGTCGTCGGCATCGACGGCCACGAGACCGCCGGAGGTCAGAGCGAGCCCGACCTCCTCGATCACCTCGCGGACGGCGGCCGCGCGCGACGACTCGGAGGGATCGCCGAACCATCGACCCGCTCGTTCGTCATCACCCGGCTCGACGGCACCGCCCGGGAACGCCACGTAGCCGGGCAGGAAGCGGCTCGTCTCGCTGCGGACCACCACGAGCACCTCGGGGCCATCGGCGCCCGTCCGCACGCAGATCGCGCTGGCTGCCCGGCGGATCGGACGTTCCTCCATGCGCCCATCCTGGCAGGACGTCGCGACGCCGGGCCCGAGCACGCCGGCTCGGGCGATACTCCCCGGATGGACGGCGAGGCCCTGCGCGCGGTCCGCGACGCGATCGGCGATCACGGACCCATCTCCTTCGACGAGTACATGCAGCTCGCCCTGTACGGGAGCGGCGGCTTCTACACACGGTCGCCCGTCGGAGCGGACGGGGCGTTCGTGACGAGCCCGCACGTGCACCCCGTGTTCGGCCGGCTCCTCGGACGGGCGCTCCGCGAGCTCTGGCAGGGCCTCGGTGGTCCCAGCCCCGTCCGCCTCGCGGAGGTGGGCGCGGGCGCCGGGACCTTGACGCGGCAGCTGCTCGAGGAGCTCGCCGACCTGCCCGTCGCCGTGAGCGCGGTGGAGACCGACCCGACGGCCCGTGCCGCCCTCGCCACGATCGACGGCGTCGATGTGGTCCGCGAGCTCCCCATGGGCACCGACCTGGTCGTGGCGAACGAGCTCGTCGACAACCTTCCGTTCCGCGTCCTCCGCCGTGGCAAGGAGGTGCGGGTCGGGCTCGACGGAGATCGCCTCGTCACCGTCGACGTGGAGCCGGGACCGGACCTCCTGGCCGCCACCCACGGGTCGGCCTCCGGTGACCTCGACGAGCTCGTGATCCCGGTCGGGGCGTTCCGGTTCCTCGACGATCTGGCTCGGGCGCTCCACCCGCGGGGCTACGCCCTCCTGATCGACTACGGGACGGCCGGCCCGTCGGGAGCGGTGCACGGCTACCGCGACCACCACGTGGTCGAGGACGTGCTCGCGTCACCGGGAGAGAGCGACATCACCGCCGGGGTGGACTTCGACGCGCTCGCCGAGCGGGCTCGGGGGACGGGCCTCGTGCCGCTGCCCATGGTCACGCAGCACGACGCGCTGATGGCGCTGGGTCTCGACGGGTGGCTGCGCGACGAGCTGACGCGGCAGCACCGGGAGCTGGACGAGCGCGCGGGAGCGGCGGCGGTCCGGACGTGGTCCGGCCGCTCGCGGGCCACGATGCTGGCCGATCCGGGAGGGTTGGGGCGCTTCCGCTGGCTGGTGCTCGCGACCCCGGGGCTCCCGACCCCGGGCTGGCTCCGCCGCGCCGCAGACGCCGGACGCGACCGCGCCGAGCGCTGACCGGCGACCGGGCCCGGGTTCAGTACGCGATCGCCCAGGTGGCGCGATCGACGCCGGGGCGGCCGCAGACGACGCAGGGCGCGCCCGGATCCTCCGGCTCCAACGGGAGGAACCGGATCGTCGCCTTGGTCTCGGCCTTGACCGTGGCCTCGCACGCAGGGTCTCCGCACCACGCGCCCACGGCGAAGCCGCCGCCGGCAGCGATCACCTCACGGAGCTCGTCGAAGGTGGACACCTGGGAGGTGTGCTCCGTGCGGAACGCCAGGGCCTCGTCGAAGAGCGACGACTGGATCAGATCGAGGAGCGCGGGGATCCTGCCACCCACCTCGCCGCGTCCCAGCTCCTGCTTCGAGCCGTCGTCGCGCCGGACGATCGTGACGACCTGACGATCGAGATCGCGGCGCCCGACGTCGACCCGCAGCGGGATCCCGCGCAGCTCGAGGTCGGCGAACTTGAACCCCGGCCGTTCCTCGCGATCGTCCAGGAGGACGCGGACGGGTTCCCCACGCCACACCAGGCCACTCACTTCGTCCCGGAGCTCCGCCACGGACCGAAACACGTCGTCGCCGCCGTCGCCGCCCAGGATCGGGACGAGCGCCACCTGGGTCGGCGCGACCAGGGGCGGCAGCCGCAGACCCTTCTGATCACCGTGCGCCATGATCAGGCCGCCCACGAGCCGCGTCGTGGAGCCCCACGACGTGGCGTGCGGGAAGTGCTCCTCCCCGTCGCGTCCCAGGAACGTGACGCCGTAGGCGCGCGCGAAGTTCTCGCCGAGGTAGTGGGACGTCCCCGACTGCAGCGCCTTGCCGTCGCGCATCAGGGCCTCGATCGTCAGCGTCTCGACCGCGCCGGGGAACCGCTCCGCGGCCGTCTTGCGCCCCATGTGCACCGGCATCGCCATGACGTCCTCCGAGACCTGCCGGTAAACGTCGAGCATCTGCTTCGTCTCGGCCCAGGCTTCCTCCTGGGTCTCGTGCGCCGTATGGCCCTCCTGCCAGAGGAACTCGGTGGTGCGCAGGAACAGGCGGGGACGCAGCTCCCAGCGGACGATGTTGCACCACTGGTTGTAGAGCAGCGGCAGGTCTCGATAGCTCTGCACCCAGCGCGAATAGGTGTCCCAGATGATCGTCTCGGAGGTCGGCCGGACCACGAGGGGCTCGCCGAGCTCCTCGCCGCCCGCGTGCGTGACCACCGCGACCTCGGGCGCGAACCCCTCGACGTGTTCCTTCTCCTTCTCCAGGAGCCGGGCGGGGATGAACATCGGGAAGTACACGTTGCGGTGGCCGGTCGCCTTGATCCGCCGGTCCATCGCGGCCTGGATCGCCTCCCAGATCGCGAAGCCGTCCGGCTTGATCACCATGGTGCCGCGCGCCAGGGAGTTCTCCGCCAGGTCGGCCTGGCGAACGACCTCCTGGTACCAGGCGGGGAAGTCCTCGGAGAAGCTCGGGAGCGCCATGCGCCCGAGGATACCGGAGGTGCTCGACGCCCCCGGAGGTGTGGCGTCGCGCGTCGACTAGCCCTGGTAGCCCTCGACGGTGCGCTCGTCCCGCACGGTCGCCTCGTCGGGATCGAGGCCGGCGGCCTCGCGCGCTCGGCGCTGGTGCAGCAGGTCCCAGCACTGGTCGAGGGTCACCTGGAGCTCCGCCAGCCGCGTGCGATCGTCCGCGCTCGCCTCGCCGCGCCCCTCGCGCGAGAAGAGCTCGTGTTCCTCGGCGGCCAGCTCGTTGATCCTGTCGATCACGTCGCGGTCGTCCATGGCAACGAGCCTACGACGGGTGGCGCGGAAGGGTCCCGGCTCGCCGACGAACTACTTGTCGACGTCGCCGACCACGAAGAAGATCGAGCCCAGGATCGCGATCAGATCGGGGACCAGCGTTCCTGGCAGGATCGCCGGGATCACGCTGATGTTCGAGAAGCTCGCCGTGCGCATCTTCAACCGGTACGGCGCCTTCTTGCCGTTGCCCACGACGTAGTACCCCATGACCCCGAGCGGGTTCTCGGTGCGGACGTAGATCTCGCCCTCGGGGATCTTGATCGTCTTGGGGAGGCCGG
This sequence comes from Actinomycetota bacterium, assembly GCA_036556385.1. Taxonomy (GTDB): domain Bacteria; phylum Actinomycetota; class UBA4738; order UBA4738; family HRBIN12; genus AC-51. The sequence goes on from DATBJQ010000115.1 coordinate 15,923, forward strand.
AGGCGCGGTACGGACCGGGCGGGAGGCGGTCCAAGCATTGCTCGATGATGTTGCAGGCCTGCTTCACACGCTCGACCAGGACCCAGAGCCGGTCGTAGGAGTCGCCGCGCGTGCCGACCGGGACCTCGAACTCGACCTCGCCGTACTTCTCGTAGGGCTCGTCCTTCCGCGGGTCCATCGCGACACCGGACGCCTGGCCGGTCGGGCCCGAGCACCCGTACTGCAGCGCGATCGACCGATGGATGTTCCCCACGTCGCGGCACCGGGCGAAGATGATCTCGTTGCCCATGATCAGGGTCTCGTACTCACGCACCACGCCGCGGACGGCCTCGAGGACCTCCCGCGAACGCCGGAGGAAACCCTGGGGCAGGTCGTCCTTCAGCCCCCCGACCCGGCAGAACGAGTGGTGCATCCGCGCGCCGGTGGCCGACTCGACCAGGTCCTGCACCATCTCGCGCTCGCGGAAGGCATAGAAGATCGGCGTCATCGCGCCGAGCTCGAGCGGGTAGGAGCCCATGAACACCAGGTGGTTCATGATGCGGTTCCACTCGGCGAACATCGTGCGGATCCACTGGGCGCGGTCGGGAACCTCGATCTCGAGCATGCGCTCGACCGCGATCGTCCAGCCGAGCTCGTTGTTGAACGCCGACAGCCAGTCGTGGCGGTTCATCAGGACCAGCGTCTGGCGGGCGTCGCGGAACTCGGCGAGCTTCTCGGCACCGCGGTGCATGTAGCCGATCACCGGATCGGCCCGCGTGATCACCTCGCCGTCCAGGTCGATCACGATCCGGAGCACCCCGTGCGTGGACGGGTGTTGCGGTCCGATGTTGAGGATCATCTCCTCGGTCGCGAACTCACCCGAGGGGATGATGTCGACGCCCCCGCCACGGACGAGGTTCATCGTCTCGGAGCTCTGGAAGGCGGGCCGGACCTGCGTCTCGGACATCGTTCGGCATCTTACTCCAGCGCCGGAACGCGGCCGCTCGGAACCTGGGCCGCGAGTGCTAGCGTCCGATCGGGATGAGGACGGTCGTGGTGTTCCTTGTCGCCCTGCTGGTCGCCTCGTGCGCGGACCCATCGGGTGGCGGGACCCCGGGCCCCCGGATCGAGGTACGAACCGAGTTCGACGACAGCGGCGGGGTCTACATCGAGGGGTTCCTGTCCTACGTCCGTGTTCGTGGACCCGGGATCGACGAGGAGATCGAGCTCGAAGTCCCGGAGTCCGCCTCCTTCGAGCTGGAAGGTGGGGGCACATACGTGATGACCAGCTGGGTGCGATCCTGCGCGGGGAACTGTGGCTTCCTCGATCCCCCTTCCGACCGCTGCGAGGACATGTTCGCGGTCGGCGAGGGCGCCACCCTGAGGGTCCTGATCACGTATCGCGCCGGCACCCCGTGCGAGATCGAGGGTTGACGGGTTCACCGACCGCCTGACGGTGGACCGCCGCTCGCTGCGAGGTGACACGCGACCAGGTGGCCCTCGACCGCCGGTTCGAGGCGCGGATCGTCGACCGTGCAGCGGCCGTCGAC
>DATBJQ010000116.1:0-16588 GCA_036556385.1 Actinomycetota bacterium
CCCGTCGGCGTCGCGCACCACGAACCCGTCCCAGGGGTCGGGCGAGTCGGCGGTGATCCCCGCGAGCTCGAGCGCCGGGCTGTTGACCCACGCGGCGTGGACGTCGGTGTTGAGCAGGAACACCGGCCGGTCGGGGACCACGGCGTCGAGCTGTTCCTTCCGCGGCCCCTGATCGGGGAACGTCGGCGCGTACCAGCCGCCCCCGACGATCCAGGGCAGGTCGTGGTGCCCGGCGGCGAACGCGGCGATCCGCTCGAGGTACGCGTCGGGCCCCGGCAGGTCGCTCAGGTCGACGTTCAGGAGGTTGCGGCCGGCGAACGCCGGATGCACGTGGGCGTCCTGGAACCCCGGCAGGATCATCGCGCCGGTCACCACCTCCGCGGCGGCGCCGACGCGCTCGCGCACCTCGGCCTCGGTCCCCACGGCGACGATCCGCTCACCCGCCACCGCGACGCATCCGGCCCAGCGCCGCGCGGCGTCGACCGTGCACACGTCGCCAACCAGGACGAGGTCGGCGGCGCGCGCGGCACCCATGGCCGCGGACGCTAGCACCAGGGGAGATCGTCAGCCGATCGGGATGTCGACCCGCATCCCGTAGGCGTAGTGGCCCGGGATGTGGCAGCCGAGGATCAGGGATCCCGGTTCGGTCGGGAACGTGAAGGTCGTCTCGAGCACCGCTCCCGCGGGGACCGACATCTCGCCCGGCCGCGGCGGGTGGTACGCCTCGGTCCCGAGCTCGTGCGCCCGCTGGACCGCCCGGTCGCCGATGATGAACTCGTGGGCGATCGGGTCCGTGTTCTCGACCACGTAGCGGACCGTGTCGCCCGGCCGCACGGCCGGGTCGCCGTCCACCACGAAGCGCGAGTGCTCGAGGCGGACGTGGACCGTCCGGACGTCGGGGCTCGCGGCCGCCACCGCACCGACGGCCGCGGCCGCGGCGAGGACCACGAAGGTGATCCCCGCCACGGTCCGACGGCCGGCGACGCTCACGCCGGGAGCCCTCCTCCCGAGGACCGGCGACGGTTCTCGATGCCACCCAGCACCAGGAGCACCACGAGCGCTCCCAGCGCGAACCACAGTCCGCGGGCGATCCCTGGATCCACGACCGGGACCGGATCCACGTACCCCGCGGCGACGGGATCGGGCTGGCCGTACCCGCTGGCGTCGATCGCCAGATCGTGCTGCAGGTTGGCGGCGGTCTCGTTGATCCGCAGGTACGTGAGCCACATGCCGTCGTCGGGCACCCACTTCATCCCGCGGTCCGAGCTGAGGTCGCTCAGCAGCGGCGACGACGCCAGATCGCTGACCTCCTGGATCAGCCCCTGCTGCCGCGGGTCGCCGTTGGCCTCGACGGCCTGCGGGAGCGTGGCGGGACGGCGGTCGGTCAGCAGGAAGACGTCGGCCTCGATCAGCTCGGTCGGCTGCCGACCCAGCGCCAGGATCCGCAGCGGCACCCACGGGTTCGGCGTGGGGACCACCACGTGGATCGGCGTGCCCTGACCGCGGCGCACGCCCTCCTCGGCCGCGCGCTCGGCGTTGAACCGAGCGGCCAGGAAGATCGGGCTGCGGTTGGCGTAGAAGTCGAGCACCTCCGGCGCGTCCGGCGGCAGGAAGTAGCCGTGGTCGCTCGCCCAACGGCCGACCGCGTCCCCGCCGCCCTTCAGGACCGTGATATCGAGCGCGTCGATCTCCGTCTCGAACAGGACGACGGCGTCCGCGGCGCCGGGCACGACCGCTTCGGACGCGGCGGCGAAGCGCAACGTCGGCGGCTGCACCTCCTGCAGCAGCCGCTGCAGGGTCCACTCGCCGGCCGGCACCACCTTCGTCGGGACCCCGGGCAGCGGGACGATCGAGCCGACCTCACCCGCCCCCTTGCCCGCGAACTCGAACGACGTGACGTAGTGCTCGATGCCGCGGTGGTAGGCCGCGAGCGTGGTGGTCCGCACGAGGTTCACGGTCCCGTTCGGTGTGACGAGCCCTCCACAGGCCAGCGCGGGCACCGCCGTGAGGAGGACGAAGAGCGGGGCGATCGCGAGAGCGCGTCGCGCGATGCGTCCGGGTCGCATGGGCTCCCCTTTCCGTCGAAGCATGTTCGACGGCGCGGGGACGCGACCGGGTTCCCGATCGGCGAAGGAAGTGGATCAGGCGTCGAGCTCGAACCGGTCGCCCGCGGCGATGGCGGAGCTCTCGCGCCCCCGCCGCACCGTGACACGGCCGCGTCCGACGACCTCCCACGACGTCCCGTCCCCCACGATCGCCGTGCGCTCGTCGATGCCCACGAACCACGTCCCGTCGGGGATCCGCGTCGTCATCCACCACGCGAGCCCGGGGATCTTCCGGGCCCGGTCCCAATGGACGCCGAACGACGCGGTCGGGACGAGCCCGAGCCCGAACCGCCACGCCGTCCCGGGACCCTTGCCGTCGTCACGGGCCCTGCTCGCCACCATCGCGCCCGCGCTGCACCCGGCGTACACCGCTCCGCGATCGAGCGCCCGCCCGATCGCCCGGAACAGCGTCGACCCGGCCAGCACCTCGGCGAGGTACGCGGGCTTGCCCCCGCTGACGTAGATCATCGACGCGGCCTCGGCCCGAGCCGCGAGGTCCTCGCGCATCGCATCGTCGCGGGTCTTCACCGGGAGCACCTCGGCGGGGACCCGGACCTCCGCGAAGTGGCCCAGCCCCATCCGCCCCCAGCGCTCGAAGACGGCGTCGCCCTCGGTGGCGCTGGCGGTGGGCAAGATCACCACGCTGCCATCGCCGGAAGCCTCCGCGAGGAGTCGACGCTCGGGCTCGTGCGTCCAGGTCTCGAACTCACCCGACCCGAGCAGGAAGAAGGTGCGCCGGGTCACGGGGAGGGCTCGTCCTGCAGCTCCGGTGCCGCGGGCGCCGACGTCGCCACCCTCCCCGCCGCGTGGCGCCCCCCCTTGGCCCGTCGCCCCGACGAGGTCGCCGGTGGCGACGGGAGCTCCGTGGCCGCGCCCGGTCCCCGGCGGACGCGCCAGGCAGCGACGGTCATGGCACCGAGCCCGAAGACCGAGCCCACGCCCCACCAGATCCCGTTCAGCACGGGGACCAGCCCGATCGCGGCACCGATCCCCCAGCCCGCGAACATCGCCCCGATCCGCGAACGTGGCTCGCGGACCAGCATTCGACCGATCGTGTAGGTGACCCACGCTTGCCCGATCAGCCAGACGAGGCCGAGACCGAGGACGACCGCCAGACCGAACGGGAGGCCGACGATCGTGAGCGCCGCCGCCACCGCCACGATCGGCACGACGAGCACCAGCAGGACACCCCAACCCGCGGATGCGAGCGGAGCGCCGAGCCCCGCCCGCGCCACGCCGTCGGCACCCCGCGGCGCGATCAGGATCAGGAGCAGCCCCGTGATCAGGATCGACGCGGCCATCGCCGCGGAGGCGAGCAGCGCGCCCAGCACGGAGACCGACCCGGCCAGCGTGAAGCTGATCCCCTCGCGGACGTCGCCCCCGACCGTGGCCCCCTCGACCACCGTGACGCGGTCGCCGCCGAGCACGCTCCCACCGACCTGGGCGGTGGACTGCAGCCGGATCGAGCCGTCCACGGCGACGACGTCGCCGCTCACCTGACCGGCGACCACGATCGGTCCGTCGACGACGACCACGTCGCCGCTCACGACCCCGGCGATCGTCGCGCGCCCGTGGAACACCACGACCTGGCCCACGACGCGGCCCCGGGGAACGTTCGCATCGCCCGACAGGACCACCTGCTCGGGCGGGTCCACCGGTTCGCGGGCCTGCGCGAACGCAGCGGCCGGCCAGAGGGCGATCCCCAGCGCGACGACGAGGGAGCCGGCCCGGCGCACCACCGCATCCTACGGGCGGCCCACATGTCGGAGGGAGCGGGTAGCGTGACCTCGTGAGCCTCCGGGCCTTCTCCCCTGCTGCGCGCGCCTGGTTCGAGGCCTCCTTCGAGGCGCCCACCGACGCGCAGCGCACGGGGTGGGCGGCGATCGCCCAGGGCAGTCACACGCTCGTCCTGGCGCCGACGGGCTCCGGGAAGACGCTCGCCGCGTTCCTCTGGGCGATCGATCGACTCTCGCACCAGCCGGCGCCTCCCCGCGACCGGCGCACGCGCGTGCTCTACGTCTCCCCGCTGCGGGCGCTGGCCGTCGACGTCGAGAAGAACCTGCGGTCGCCGCTCGCCGGCATCCAGCACGCCGCGGAGCGCACCGGCCACACGCTGGAGCACGTACCCACCGTGGGTGTGCGCACGGGCGACACCGATGCCCGAGAGCGGCGACGCCTGCTCCGTGACCCGCCCGACATCCTCATCACCACGCCGGAGTCGCTCTACCTGATGCTCACCTCGTCGGCCCGGGAGACGCTCCGCGGGGTCACCACGGTGATCATCGACGAGATCCACTCGGTGGCCGCCACCAAACGCGGCGCGCACCTGATGCTGTCGCTCGAGCGACTCGAAGCGCTCGTCGAGCAGCCGGTGCAACGGATCGGCCTGTCGGCCACCCAGCGACCCCTCGACGAGATCGCCCGCTTCCTCGGCGGGTTCGAGGAGCCGGGCCGTCCCCGTGAGGTGGCGGTCGTCGACGCGGGTACCCGCAAGCCGCTCGACCTCGAGGTGATCGTCCCCGTCCAGGACATGGCCGAGCTCGGCAAGCCCGCGGAGGTGCCGGCCGACCCCCGCGCGGCCGAGGCCGGTGAGCGCACCTCGATCTGGCCCTCGATCCACCCGGTGCTTCTGGACCTGATCCGTTCGCACCGCTCCACGATCGTGTTCGTCAACAACCGGCGCACCGCGGAGCGGCTCGCCGCCCGGCTGAACGAGCTGGCCGAGGAGGACCTCGTCCGGTCCCACCACGGGTCCCTGGCGCGCGAGCAACGGATCGAGGTCGAGGACGCCCTGAAGACCGGCCGGCTGCGGGCCATCGTGGCCACGTCGTCGCTCGAGCTCGGCATCGACATGGGCGCCGTCGACCTCGTGGTCCAGGTCGAGGCGCCCGACTCCGTGGCCAGCGGGCTCCAGCGCATCGGCCGGGCCGGGCACCAGGTCGGGGCGCCCTCGGTGGGCAAGCTGGTGCCGAAGTACCGGGGCGACCTCCTCCAGACGGCGGTGGTGGCCGAGGGGATGCTCGGCGCGAGCATCGAGGCGACGCGCTACCCGCGCAACCCGCTCGACGTGCTCGCCCAGCAGCTCGTGGCGATGACGGCCGTCGATCCCTGGCAGGTCGACGACCTGTACGCGGCCGTCCGGCGGTGCGCCAGCTTCGCCGACCTGTCCTCCGACGTGTTCGTGGCCGTGCTCGACATGCTCGCCGGTCGCTACCCGTCGGACGCGTTCGCCGAGCTCCGGCCTCGCCTCGTCTGGGACCGAGCCCGCGACACCGTGACGGCACGCGACGGCGCCGGCCGGCTCGCGATCACCAGCGGCGGGACGATCCCGGACCGTGGTCTGTTCGGCGTGTTCACCACCGAAGGGTCCCGCGTCGGCGAGCTCGACGAGGAGTGCGTCTACGAGTCCAGGAAGGGTGAGGTGTTCCTCCTCGGCGCTTCCTCCTGGCGCATCGAGGACATCACCCGCGACCGCGTCGTGGTGACCCCCGCACCGGGGGAGCACGGCAAGCTGCCCTTCTGGAAGGCACCCGGGCCCGGGCGACCGGCCGAGCTCGGCCGGGCGATCGGGCGCTTCACGCGTGAGCTGCGCACGAAACGGCGGGATGCGGCGCTCCAGGCCCTGCGCGACGACCTCGGACTCGATGCGTGGGCGGCCGACAACCTGGTCGCCTACGTCGACGAGGAGGCCGAGACGACCGGAGGCGCGGTCCCCGACGACCGGACCGTGGTGGTCGAGCGCTTCCGTGACGAGCTGGGGGACTGGCGCGTCTGCATCCTCACCCCACTCGGCTCCCGGGTCTTGGCGCCGTGGGCGCTCGCGATCGAGGCGCGGCTCCAGGAACGACTCGGGCCCGGCGCCCAGGTGCTGTGGTCGGACGACGGCATCGTGATCCGGTTGCCCGAGGCCGTCGACCGGATCCCCGTCGAGGAGCTCCTGTTCGACCCCGACGAGCTCGAGGAGGCCGTGGTGGCCGCGCTGCCGGGCACGGCGCTGTTCGCCACCGTGTTCCGGGAGGCGGCCGCCCGAGCGCTGCTGCTCCCCCGGCGCCGGCCCGGTCAGCGCACGCCGCTGTGGCAGCAACGCCAGCGCAGCGCCGACCTGCTGAGCGCCGCGGCGCAGCACGCCGACTTCCCGATCCTGCTGGAGACCACGCGCGAGTGTCTGCGCGACCACTTCGACGTCCCGGCGCTGCGCGATCTGATGCACGACGTCCGCTCGCGGTCGATGCAGGTGGTCGCGGTCGACACCGAGCGTGCATCGCCGTTCGCCCAGTCGTTGCTGTTCCGATGGATCGCCGTGTACATGTACGAGGGCGACGCGCCGCTGGCCGAGCGCCGAGCGGCGGCCCTCTCGCTCGACCGCGACCTGCTCCGTGAGCTCCTGGGCTCCGAGGACCTTCGCGAGCTGCTCGACCCGCGCGCGCTCGACGAGGTCGAGCTGGAGCTGCAGCGGCTCGTCGAGGGCCGCCACGCCCGGGGCGCCGACGGCGTGCACGACCTCCTCCGCGACCTCGGTCCGCTCTCACTCGATGAGATCGGCGCTCGCTTCGACGGCGACGCCGCCGAGGCGGTCGCACGCCTCCGCGAGGACGGGCGCGCGATCGTGGTCCGCGTCGGTGGGCAGGAGCGCCTCGCCGCCGTCGAGGACGCGGGGCGCCTGCGCGACGCGCTGGGGCTGGCGCTGCCGCTCGGCGTCCCGGCCGCGTTCACGGGACCCACCGAGCTGCCGCTCGACGACCTCGTGGCCCGGTTCGCTCGGACCCACGGTCCGTTCCTGGCGCACGACGTGGCGATCCGGCTCGGCGTCGGCGCCGACCGGGTCCGCCCGGTCCTGGAGCGCCTCGAGGGCTCCGGGCGCGTCCTGCACGGCGAGTTCCGGCCCGGAGGGCTGGAGCGCGAATGGTGCGACGCCGACGTGCTGCGGCGGATCCGGCGACGGTCGCTCGCAGCGCTGCGCCGCGAGGTCGAGCCGGTCGACGCCGCCGCTTTCGGTCGGTTCCTCCCCGCCTGGCAGGGAGCCGACCGGCCGCGGGGAGGGGTCGACGCCCTCCCCGAGGCGATCGGACGGCTCCAGGGCACGGCGATCCCGGCCAGCATCCTGGAGACCGACGTCCTGCCGTCGCGCGTCCGCGGGTTCCGGCCGGCCGACCTCGACGCGCTCACGGCCAGCGGCGACCTCGTCTGGACGGGCGTCGGGGCGCTCGGGGCAGCCGACGGGCGGGTCGCCCTGCTCTTCCGGGACCAGATCGCTGCCCTCGCGCCCGAGCATCTGCCCGACGGCGAGCGACCGGACGGCCCGCTCCACGAGGCGATCCGTGAGCACCTGGCCGCCCGAGGGGCCTCGTTCTGGCCCGACCTGGTGCAGGCGGCGGGGACGGCCGACGAGGCGGTGCTCCTCCGCGCCCTGTGGGACCTGGTCTGGTCGGGCGAGGTCACGAACGACACCCTCGCGCCGCTGCGGGCGTTCATCCGCGGGACGACGGCCCGTCGGAGCCCCCGGGCCGGAGCCCGGCCGCGTCCCGGAGCCCTGCGTCGCTCGGGGCCGCCGGCGGGTGCCGGCCGCTGGTGGTCGGTGTCCGACCTGATCACGCCCGCGACCGCCGACACGGTGCGGGCCCACGGCCGCGCCGCGCAGCTGTTGGATCGCCACGGGGTCGTGACGCGGGAGGCGACGCTCGCCGAGGGCACCCCCGGCGGGTTCGCGGGGGTGTATCCGGTGCTCAAGGCGATGGAGGAGTCGGGCGTCGTCCGCCGCGGGTACTTCGTCGCCGGGCTGGGCGCGGCCCAGTTCGCCCACCCCGGCGCGGTGGATCGACTGCGCTCGGTGCGCGAGCCGCCGGCCGATCGCATCGTGCTGGCCCTGGCCGCGGCCGATCCGGCCCAACCGTACGGGGCCGCCCTCCCGTGGCCGGATTCGGCCGGTCGTCCCGCCCGCGCGGCGGGCGCGTACGTGGTGCTCGTCGACGGCGCGCCCGGGGCCTTCCTCGAGCGCGGGGCCAAGACCTTGGTCACCTTCCCGGGGTTGGAGCCGGGCGACTGGGTCGATGCGCTCGCGGGACTCGCCAAGGACGGCCGGGTCCGCCGGATCGAGCTGCGCGCGATCGACGGCGTGCCGGCGGGCGAGCACCTGGCGGCGGACGCCCTGCGGGCGGTGGGCTTCGTGGACGGCTACCGGGGGCTCGTCCTGCGCGGGTAGCCCGCGGCTAGGCTGCCGGTCATGCCGGAGGGCGACACGATCCACGCGCTGGCCTCCCGGCTCCGGGGGGCCCTGGTTCCGGGGACGCTCACCGCGTTCGAGGGTCCGCCGAACGGTCCGGCGCCGGGCGTCCGTCTCGACGACGTGGAGGCTCGAGGCAAGCACCTGCTGATCCGGTTCGCGGGGGACACGACGCTCCACACGCATCTGGGGATGCACGGCTCGTGGCGCGTGGGACCGGCCGGCCCGCCCCCCACGCGCCGAGCCGGCCCGCCGGGCCGAGGGGTGGTGGCCGTGGTGGCGACGGACCGAGCGACCGCGGTGTGCCGCGACACCCGAGTGGTCGAGGTGCTGGACGCGGCCGGTGTGCGCCGGCACCCGTGGCTCGCGACCCTCGGACCCGACCTCTGCTCGCCCGATCCCGACCTCGACGCGATCGCTGCGCGTCTGGGCGCCTTCATCGATCCGGGGACCGAGATCGGCGTCGCGCTGCTCGATCAGCGTGTCGCCGCCGGGATCGGCAACCTCTATCGGTCCGAGGTCCTGTGGGCGTGCCGCATCGACCCCCTCCTCCCGACCGGCGCCGTGGACGAGGCGACCCGTCGCGGGCTGTACGCCACCGCGGGGTCGCTGCTGCGGTCGAACGTGTACGCGGTTCCTCGCCGCACGGTGCCCGGCGGGCTCGCGGTCTACGAGCGGGGAGGGCGCCCGTGCCCGCGATGCGGGGAGCCGATCCGGTCGCGACGCCTCGGCGAGCAGGCCCGGACCGTGTGGTGGTGCGGCCGATGTCAGACGGACGACGGATGAGCTCTCCGCCACGAACGCTCGCCGCCACGGGGGACCGCTGGGCGATCGCCACTCCCCATACCGAAGCGACGCGGGCCGGCGCCGAGGCCTTCGAGCGCGGCGGCAACGCGATCGACGCGGCGCTCGCAGCGGCCGTCACCCTCGCGGTGGTCTACCCCCGCGAGTGCGGCGTGGGCGGCGACCTGTTCGCGCTCGTGGACCGTCGAGGCCACGACGGCGGCGAGACGCTCGCGGTCGTCTCCGCCGGCCGGGCCCCCCTGGCCGCCGACCCCCAGGCGCTGCGCCGTGAGCACGGGATCCGGATGCCCGATCGCGGTCCCTCCACGGTGACGGTGCCGGGGACGGTCGCCGGGTGGGAGACCGTCCATCGCCTCGGCGCCCGCCTCCCCTGGAGTGACGCCTTCCCGCGCGCGACCGACCTGGCGGATGGCGGCGTCCCCCTCCCCCGGTCGCACGCGATGCTGCTCGCCGACCCAGGGCTCCGGCCGAGGTTCGCCGCCGATCCAGGGATGGGCGAGGTCTTCTATCCGGAGGGCGTGCCGCTCGCCGAGGGCGCCGTCCTGCGGCAGCCCGCCCTGGCGCGCACGCTGGCGACCCTCGCGGCCGGTGGGGCGGCCGCCCTGTACCGGGGGCCGGTCGGCGCCGCGTACGTCGCGGGCCTCGCCGCCGCCGGCTCTCCGATGAGCACGGACGACCTCGCGTCGCACGAGGCGCTGATCCTTCCGCCGTTGCTCGGCCCGCTCGGGACCCTGCACGTGGGCGTGGCGCCCCCCCCGTCGCCCGGCTCCGCGCTCCTGCAGATCCTCGCGCTGACCGAGCGGCTAGGCCTGGAGCCAGACCCGCTCGGCCCCGACGCCGGCTCGCTCGCGCAGGTCGTCGCCGCGACGATGCGGGACGTGCGTCGCCACCTCGCCGACCCCGACCGCATGCTCGTCCATCCCTCGAGCCTGTTGGACGACGGCCATCTGGCGGCGCTGGCCGACGAGGTGCGGGCTGGCGGCCCGGCCGGCCCGGAGCCGAGCGATCTCCTCGAGACCGACGGCCCGCACCCGGACGGCGACACGATCGCGCTGGTGGCCGCCGACGCCGAGGGGCACGCGGTCTCGCTGATCCAGAGCCTCTGGATGGGGTTCGGCAGCGGCATCCTGGACCCGGCGACCGGGATCCTGGGGCACAGCCGCGGCGCGTGCTTCACCCTGGCGGCCGACCACCCGGCGGCGTTCACCCCGGGCGCACGACCGCCGCATACCCTCGTGCCGGTCGTGCTCCACGACGGACGGGGGCTCGCGGCGGTCGCGGGGACGATGGGCGGACGCCAGCAGCCACAGATCGACGCCCAGACCCTGCTGCACCTCGTCCGGGGCCGTCGGACCGCCGCCGAGGCGGTCGCGAGCCCACGGTGGGTCGTCGAGGACCTCCCCGACGACGACCGCGTGCCACCCGTGGCCGTGGCCGAGCGGAGCGTGCCGCTCGGCGTCGTGGACGCGATGGCCGCCGCGGGGTTCGACGTCCTGCGGGTGGACGACCTCGATCGCACCGTCGGACACGCCCAGCTCGTGGCCGTGGACGAGCACGGGCTCCACGCGGGATCCGACCCGCGCGCCGACGGCGCCGCCGCGGCCGGCTGACCGGCCGACCTGACCCGAACGTGCTGCCCCGGATGGGGCATCCGGGGTCGGCGCTGCCGCCGCAACGGCCTAGCCCGTCCGACCGGTGGCGGGTTCGCGAGCCGCTTGGGAGACTCATCGCCAGCCATGCCCCATCCCCCCATGACTCCCCCGGGCTCGGAGCTCCGCCGCGTACGGAGCCTGATCGCCGACCTGGAAGGGATCGTCTGGGAGGCGGACGCCAGCTCGATGACCTTCACGTTCGTGTCCGAGGGCACGAACGAGATCCTCGGGTACGCGCCGGTCGAGTGGCTGTCCGAGCCCAGCTTCTGGGCCGACCACATCCATCCGGAGGACCGACAGCGCGCCGTCGGACGATTCGTGCGCGTCGCGACCGAGGGCGGCCACTTCGACCAGGAATATCGCTTCCTGGCCCAGGACGGCGGCTGGGTGTGGCTGCGCGACATCGGCCACGGCGTGAAGGACGTGAACGGCGAGCCGGTCCTGATCCGCGGCCTCATGGTCGAGATCACGACGCAGAAGGCGCTGGAGTACGAGGCGCACGAGGCCGAGGACCGGTTCCGTCGCGTGGTCGAGCAGCTCCCGGCGATCGTCTACCTCGAGGCCGTCCAGCGCGTGCCGGAGGAGCCGGGCCGGATGCTCTACGTGAGCCCGCAGGTGGAATCGATCCTGGGCTTCAGCCCCGACGAGTGGCTCCGCGATCCCATCGCGTGGGCGCGGCAGTTCCACCCCGACGATCGCGCCCGGATCCGGCAGGACTACGCCCGGGTCGAGCGCACGGGCCGTCCGCTGCGCGCGGAGTACCGGATGTACACGCGCACCGGCGAGATCCGCTGGTTCCGCGACGAGGCGATCCTGGTCCGCGATCCGGACGGCGAGCCGATGCACTGGCAGGGCATGATGTTCGACGTCACCGCCGAGCACACCAGCGAGGAGCGCGCCCGCGAGTCCGAGGACCGGTACCGCGCGTTGGTGGAGCAGATCCCGGCGATCGTCTACCAGGAGGACATCAACGGGCCTGCGCTCCAGCTGATGTACATCAGCCCGCGCGTCGAGGCGGTCCTCGGCATCCCGCCGGACGAATGGGTGGGAGACCCGGAGACCTGGAGCCGCGCGATCCACCCGGACGACCGCGAGGGCGTGCTGGCCGAGAACGTGCGGGTGGACGAGACCGGCGAGCCCTTCGCGATGGAGTACCGGATGGAGTCGCGCGATGGCCGCATGCTGTGGTTCCGCGACGAGGCCGTGCTGATCCTGGACGCCGACGGGGAGCCGCTGTACTGGCAGGGCGTGATGCTCGACATCACCCGGCGGCGCGAGGCGGAGGCCCACGTGGTGGAGGCCGAGGCCCGCTACCGCGCCCTCGTGGAGCAGACCCCGGCCGTCGTCTACATCGACCCGATCGAGCAGGGCGGCGCGACGATCTACATCAGCCCCCAGGTGGAGGCGATGCTGGGCTACGCCCCCGCCGAGTGGTACGCGCAGCCGGGGCTCTGGCGCCAGATCGTGCACCCCGAGGATCGCGAGATCCTGGAGGCCCAGCCGGCGATCGAGGCGCCGACCGCGAGCTCGTACCGGATCGTCGCCAAGGACGGGCGCACCGTGTGGATCCACGACCAGTCCACGCTGATCCTGGACGAGGACGGCAGCCCCCGGTACTGGCTGGGTGTGCTGATCGACGTGACCGAGCAGCGTCGCTCGCAGGAGCTGTCCCGCGCCCTCGAGCGCGAGCGCGACGAGGCCGAGCGCCTGCGGCTCGAGGACGAGATGAAGACGACCTTCCTCCAGGCCGTCTCACACGACCTCCGCACGCCGCTGGCCGCGATCCTGGGGTTGGCCGTCACGTTGGAGCGCGAGGACGTCGAGATCGAGGCCGGCGAGTCCAGGGACATGGCGCACCGCATCGCGGTGAACGCCCGCAAGCTCGACGGGATCGTGAGCGACTTCCTCGACCTGGAGCGCCTGAGCCGTGGCGTCGCGACGCCCGCCTACGAGCTGCTGGACCTGGGGGCCCTGGTCCGCGAGCTCGTGGCGAACTCGGAGCTCGTCGCCGAGCGCCGCCTCGCCCTCGACGTGGCGCCGCTGACGGTCCCCGCCGACCCGGCCATGGTCGGCCGGATCGTCGAGAACCTGCTCGGCAACACCGTCAAGCACACCCCCGGGGACTCCCGGATCTGGGTCCGGCTCGAGCGCCGCGAGGACGGCGCGCTGCTCACCGTGGAGGACGATGGCCCGGGCGTCCCCGAGGACGACCGCGCCCGCATCTTCGAGGCGTTCCGCCAGGGTTCGGGCGCGGCCAGCGGCTCCGGCGTGGGGCTCGCCCTCGTCGCGCGGTTCGCCGAGCTCCACGGCGGTCGCGCCTGGGTGGAAGAGCGGGACGGCGGCGGCGCCTCGTTCCGCGTCCTGTTCGGATGGGAGCCGTCGGCGGCGCCCGAGCCGGCTCCGGCGCCGGAGGAGCTCGACGCCGCCGAGGATCAGCCCTGAGCGATCAGGTCACCCGCCGCAGGTCCGCGCTCAGGTGCTCCGTGAGCGCCGTCCCGGCCGTGGCCATGTCGATCCGGTACCGCATCGAGTCCTCGACGACCTCGTAGCGACGGCGGAGCTCCGAGACCTCCAGGCCGGTCTCGGACCGGGCCGCGAGCCCGGGGTCGGTGGACACCTCCAGCGTGGTTCCGGTGAGCGTCCCGTGCGCGACCTCGGCCACGCCGATCGGGTGGGCCAGGACCAGCTCGACCGTCGACCCGGGCACCGGCCGCAGGAACCCTCGCTCCATGTGGAGCGTCACCTCGTCGTCGAGGGACCAGGCGCGCTGGTCGACCGCGAGCCACGGCTCCCCGTGGTAGGTGAACGAGAGCTCCTCGCCGTAGTCGAACCCGTCGATCGTGGGGAACGTTCCGCGGCCGACCCCGCGCCAGGTCCCGAGCAGGAACGCGAGACCGGCCAGGAGCTCCGGGAGATCGTCGGTCACCGCGGGGATCAACCTGTGTCGTCGGGCCGCTCGTCGAGGCGACGGATCGCCGCTTCCAACCGGTCCAACCGGTCCTCGATCGCGGCGATCCGCTCCGTCGCGAACCACCGATCGTCGGTGCCTTGGTGGAGATCGACCACCTCGGCGCGCGCCGAGG
Organism: Actinomycetota bacterium; assembly: GCA_036556385.1. GTDB lineage: Bacteria > Actinomycetota > UBA4738 > UBA4738 > HRBIN12 > AC-51. The sequence continues at coordinate 13,865 of DATBJQ010000116.1, forward strand.
CGAGGATCGCCAGATCCTCCTCGGTGATCGTCAGGGCGTCCCCCGTCATCGACAGTGGGCGGACGGCGGGGAGGGAGGACGCGGGCTCGCCACGGAGCCGAGCCTGGAGATCGAGCAGGTTGCCCACCACCACCTCGTGACCAGGGTCGGTCGGCTTCCGCTCGCGTCGCGCCATGCGCTCCCCTCTCTCATGCTCGATGCGTCGGTGAGCCGCGGATGATAGGGCACCCGGCGTTCGGGGTCGATCCGTCATCCGGCGCGAATGTCCCGTGAGGGGGTATCGGAGAACGTTGCGTGCCGGCGCCACCCCTCTTCGCCGAAACCACCTGCGGGCAAGGAAATCTCCTTGAAGCCGGGTATCTGGGGTTCGCGGCACCTGACCGATTGTTCAGACGGAAGGGAAGCCAATCAGACCAACCGTGTGCGCAACCAGCACACCGATCGCAGGAGGGATCCGCATGGGTCTTCGTCGTTCGGGCCGCAAGGCCATCGTCGTCGCGGCGCTCACGGGCGCCGTGTTCACCGGCAGCGTGGCGCTGGCGGCGTGGGTCGCCACCGGTACCGGCTCCGGTGCCGCCAAAGCCATCCAGGCCACCAACCTCGTGGTCGTCAACGGCACCGCCGTCGCGGACCTCTACCCCGGTTTCACGAACGGGGACCTCGAGCTCACCGTCACGAACAACAACCCCTACGCGGTCAGCGTGACCTCGGTGCAGCGGACGGCCACGGCGATCACCTCGGACAACGCCACCTGTGACGCGAACGGCAGCGGCGTGACGATGGACGCCGGATCCATCGGTGTCGGGCCCGTGTCGATCGCGGCCGGCGCCACCGTGAACATCGCGGTCGACGACGTGATCAACATGGCCACGACGTCGGACAACGCCTGCCAGGGCGCCACGTTCACGGTCCCCGTGACCGTCAGCGGCACGAGCGCCTGATCGGCGATCGTCGGGGAGGCGGGGTGACGCGGGTGGGCCTGGATCCGGCCCGCGTCACCTCGCCGCTTCCCGCACGGCATCGGTCCCGGCCATGGGTCGGCATCGCCGTGACGCTGCTCCTGGTCGCGGCGGTGATCGGCGCGACGACCGGGATCGGACGACCTCAGGAGCTGTCCCCCGTGAAGGCCACGACACCCACGTTCCGGGTCAAGGGCTCGGTCCGGGGCCTGTACCCGGGTTCGCGAACCGTCCTGCGCGCGCGGGTCACGAACCCCTACCCGGTGCCGATCGTGGTCCGGAAGGTGCAGGCCTCGGTGCGGTCGACCACCGCGCCGTGCCCGAAGGGCGTCATCAAGATCCGCCCGTGGAAAGGCCGGAAGGTCCTCCGGGCCCACGCGGTGGGTCGTGTGACGCTGCGGGTCCGCATGCGGCGCTCCGCGGCCGATGCGTGCCAGGGGGTCCGGTTCCAGCTCGCCTTCTCCGGCTCGGCGAGCCGGCCATGAGCAAGCGCCTCGAGGTCGTTGCGGGCCTGGTCGCCCTGTCGCTCGCGATGCCCGGCATCGCGTCGGCCGCGTGGTCGGCCGCGGGCCTCGGTTCGGGCGCAACGCGAGCGCTGGTGATGCCGACCGGCCCGACCCCCACGATCTCCGTGACCGGTCGCAACGTCGCCGTCTCGTGGAGCGCCGTCACCCTGCCCGGTGGGACCTCCGTCGCCGGCTACCGCGTGGCACGCTACGTGGCCGGCACGGGCGTGCCCGCCACGATCCTGTCGGCGTGCACCGGCACGATCGCGGCACTCACCTGCACGGAGGCCGCGGTGCCACCGGGCACCTGGCGCTACGGGATCACGCCGCTGCGCAATGCCTGGACCGGCTCGGAGGGGAGCTGGAGCTCGAACGCGGTCGTCGGCAGCCCCACGTTCTCGTTCTCGTCCTCGGCCGCGATCACGGCCCTGCCGTCGACCCGGCCGGGCTCCTTGGCGAACTTCGTGACCGGCGAGACGGTGCAGTTCCGTCTGGACTCCCCCGCCGGCACGCTGCTGACGGGCTCCACCACGCCGAGCACGATCGGGGCGGCAGGCAGCGCGACGACGTCCGTGACGATCCCGGCGGGCACCACCCAGGGCGCGCACACGGTGTACGCCGTGGGATCGGGCGGCTCCCAGGCCAGCGCCTCGATCACGGTGGACACGGTGGCGCCCGTGGTGAGCGCCGCGGCGATCGGCAAGACCGCCGGCGGGCTGACCGGGTTCATCCGTCAGGGCGGGACGTACTACGTGTACGCCCAGGTGACCGACGCGACGAGCGCCGTCGGCACGGTCACGGCCAGCGTGACCAACGTGACCACGGGCTCGACCGCGGTGGCCATGACGGCCGGGTCCTACTCGGCGGGCGGCGTCTCCTACAACTACCGGAGCGCGTCGCTCACGGCGAACGCGTCCCTCAGCGCCGGCAGCAAGACGTTCACGATCACAGCGGCCGACGCGAACGGAACGTCGGGGACCACGTCCGGCTTCTCGGTCACCGTGGACAACACGGCGCCCACCGCCACGAACGTGCAGACGTCGAACGCGTCCGGCGGCACCGTGGGCCGGGCGGAAGCCGGCGACACGATGACGCTCACGTACGGCGAGACGATGGAGCCGATCTCGATCGTCGCCGGGTGGACCGGCACGTCGATGAGCGTGACCGTTCGCCTGGTCGACGGCGGCGCCGGCAACGACCAGATCCAGATCTACGACTCCTCGAACGTGACCCAGCTCCCGCTGGGGTCGATCGGCCTC
>DATBJQ010000117.1:0-11206 GCA_036556385.1 Actinomycetota bacterium
CCGCACCACCATCACGACCGGCTCGAATGCCGCGACCGCGTTCGCCACGGCCGCCCAGTCGTCCTTGGCGCGCTCGAACCGGTCCGCCCAGAACGCCGCCCGCGTGGTGGTGGGCCACTCCATGAGCGTGGCGGCGTGCGGCCCCCACTCAGGCGGCATCCGGAACCCGTCGGACCGCGGCGTGCTCACGGTTGCTCCAGCCGGATCCGCATCCGCTTGTTCGCCTTGCCCTTGGACTCGGTCTTCACGACGAGCACCCGCCCCACCTCGCCCGTGGAGCGGACGTGCGTGCCGCCGTCGGCCTGCTTGTCGATGCCCTCGATGTCGATCACGCGGATCGGGTCCACCGACTCCGGGATCAGGCTCACCTTGGTGCGGATCAGGTCGGGATCGCCGAGCGCCTCGTTCCGCGGCAGGAACAGCACCTGGACCGGCCGATCCTCGGAGAGGCGCTCGTTGAGCTTGGCCTCGACCTCCTTGCCGAACTCCTGGCTCATCGCGTCGAGCTCGAAGTCCATCCTGCCGATGCCCCCCGGCTCGATGTTGCCGCCCGTCACCTTGGCGCCGTAGTCGCCGAACACCACGCCCGACAGGCTGTGCAGAGCCGTGTGGGTCCGCATCAGCACGTGCCGGCGCTCCCAGTCGATCTCGGCCGTGACCTCGGTCCCGGGTGCGGGGGGCGAGGCGCCGTCCTCCAGCACGTGGAGGTAGGTGCCGGTCTCGCGGGACTTCACCGTGTCCACCACCCGCGCCGCGCCGCCCTCCCAGCGGAGCTCTCCGGTGTCACCCGGCTGGCCGCCGCCGCGCGCGTAGAACACGGTGCGGTCGAGCACCACGCCGGCGTCGGTCGCGTCCATCACGACGGCGTCGCAGGTGGTCAGGTAGGCGTCGCGTGAGCACAGGGCGTCGGTCATGACCTCACGCTATCGCGTCACAGGTCGGGTTCGACCACGCGCTCGCCCCGGACGCGCGTCGCGAGCACGGCCGCGACCAGGATCAGCAGGCCGCCCGCGACGACCGTGAAGGTCAACGGCTCGTCGAGCCAGATCGCGCCGAGCACGGCGACGGAGAGCGGCTCGAACACACCGATGATGGCGGTCCGCACCGCGCCGATCCGCTTGATCGCGGCGAGCATGCAGGCGAAGGCGCCGGCCGTGCACAGGGCCATCACCGCGATCGGCCTCCATCCTTCCCATCCGGAGGGGACGTCGAAGGTTCGGGTCACGGTCGCCGCGACGAGACAGAAGGTCGCCGCCGCCCCCGACAACCAGATCCCGGCGGTCAGCGGGTTCGATCGTCGCAGGGCGTGGTCGGTGACCGTGAGGTACAGGGTGTACGCGAGCGAGCACGCGAGCGCGAGCACCACGCCCGCCGCCTCGATGTCGATGTCCTGGCCGCCGGCGACCAGCACCAGGACGCCCCCCATCGCCGCGGCCAGCGCGAGCCAGAGCGCGCCGCCCTGCGGAAGCCGGCCGGTCGCCATGGCGATCAGCATCGTGGACACCGGGTAGGTGTAGAACAGCAGCGTCACCGCGGCGGCGCTCCCGTGGTTCAGTGCCGCCCAGAACAGGGAGGCCTCCACGCCGTAGCCGAAGAAGCCGGCCGCCAGGATCGGGACCCCCTCCCCTCGTGCGAGCCGCAGGGGCCGGCGCGTCGCGAGGGCGAACACGGTCAGCGCGAGGCACGTTCCCGCGAACCTCCACGTGAGCAGGGTGAAGGGCAGGTCGCCGCCGAGCGCGGGCTTGCCCGCGATCACCACGACGCCGAACAGGACGCCGGAGGCCACGGCGAGCCCGGGGCCGCGGAGGTCGCGGGGCGCCGCGGCGACGCGCTCGGCGCTCATACCACGAACCGGGCGACGCGGTCGACGAGCATCGGGATCGAGTCGAAGAGCTCCTGTTCGGACCCGAGCTCGATCAGCTCGGCGTCGGGCAGGAGCTCCGCGATCGCTCGTGCGAGCTCGATCGGATGCAGCCCGTCGCCGCTGCGGCCGATCACCAGCGCCGGGGCGGCGACCTTCCGCAGCAGCTCACGGTCGTCGATCGCCACCTCGCCGATCACCCCCCGGATCGCCCGAGCCACGCCGACCGGGTCGAGGTCCTGCCACAGGAGCAGATCGAACTCCCGGAGGCCGGGAGCACGTGCGTAGGCCGCCTCCCGCCCCGACTCGCGGAGCACCTGCGCGATCGCCTCGTCCTTCGGCAAGCTCTCCAGCAGCTCGGCGGTCCGCAACGAGAGCGGATGGCCCACGACCGGCACGTCGAGCGCCGCGGGCAGCAGGAAGACCAGGCGCTCGAACCGGTCGGGATCGTCGGCGAGCACCCGCGTGATCGCCCCCGCCCCCAGCGACGTGCCCACCGCACGGGTCGCGCCGTAGGCGTCGGCCACGGCGCGGACGTCGCCGGCGTAGTCCTCGAACCGATACCGGCCGAGCGGCGCCGTCTGGGAGTGGCCGTGGCCCCGGAAGCAGAAGCGGACCTTGGTGCCGGGTGCGAACGGCGTGAACGCCGCGAGCTCCATGCACGAGTTCGTCAGACCGTGGGCCAGCACGGTGACCGGCTCCCCCCCGCCGTCGACCTCGACGTGCAGGCGGATCCCGTCGGGGGCGAGGACCTCCGCCATGGCGGCCTAGCCGCCGGGGGTCGAGGGCGCGGGCGGCGTCGGCGGCACGGCGGGCTCCACCGGTTCCGCCTCGGCGAGCTCGGCGAGCTCGGTCACCTCGGCCGCCGCCGGTCCGACGAGGTCGTCCTGCGTGGCGAACTGGTCGTGGATCCGGCGTGCCCAGCCCGCCACGAGCAGGGTGAGCGCCAGGAACAGCGCACCGGACACCAGCAGGATCGCGCGGGTGTTCAGGTCGCTGTTCTCCTCCCACACCAGGTAGAGGATCAACGCGGGGACGATGTAGCCCAGGTTGTAGGCGATGTCGAACAGCGCGAACGCTCGCCCACGGAAGTCGTCGGGCATCGCCTGCTGGGTGATCGTGTCGGCCGAGATCTTCCCCAGGAAGAACGAGAAGAACCCGACGAACAACATGATCGCGAACCCGGCGACCGACAGCAGGAGGCCGCCCACCAGGGTCCCGATCCCCAGCAGGACCATCGAGCCGACCAGGAGCCGCACGGGCGCGACGCGATCCTTCAGACGCTGCGCGACGACCACGCCGAGCGCGCCGCCGAGCAGTCCCCCCACACCCGACAGCACCAGCGACAGCGACTCCGCGTCGCCACCGACGACGAGGTTCTTGGAGTAGAGCCCGAACGTGAACAGGCCGAAGCCCCAGAACTGGTAGCGGAGCATCTGGAAGGCCGAGAGCCCGAGGGCCGCCGGCGGCCGGGCGGCGACCTCCCGCAGGCCGGCAACGATGTTGCGGAAGACCCGGGCCACCTCCTGGCCGAACGTCGTGAGGTGGGCGTGGACCTCCGCGCGCCGCAGGCGCAGGGCGACGACGCCGGCCACCACCAGGATCGCGGCGCCGACCACGACGGCCAGGAAGGGCGGGGCCACGCCCGCCGCGACGCCGCCGACCACGATGCCGACGATCTGGAAGAAGCCACCGCCCGCCTGCGACAGCCCGTTCCCCTGCAGGAGGTCCTTCCCCGACAACACGTCGGGCAGCGCCGCGGACTTCACGGCGAGCGTGAGCCGGGTGGCGCCCTGCACCGCGAGCAGCCCCAGCACGAGACCCCAGAAGACGTAGACCGGCTCGCCCTCCGTGGTCTCGCCGTGGAGCGGGAGCAGGACCGTCACCGCCACCAGCGTCGCGACGACCGCCGAGACGAGCGTGCCCCACCACACGACGCGTCGCCGTTGGAAGCGGTCGATGAACACGCCGATGAACGGCGAGAGCAGCGTGTACGGCACGTACAGGGCCAGCACGACCTCCAGCAGGTACGTGGCCGAGGGCAGGTTCTGCACGTCGAACCCTTCCTGGCCGCCGAAGGCGATCGACGTCGCGATCGCCCCCTGCACCACGCCCTGCCCCATCTGCACGAGGTACTGCGTCCCCATCAGGACCGAGAAGTCGAAGTTGGAGAACTGCGCGAACAGACGGTCGAAGTAGCCCGCGAAGGCGTCGAGCGGGCGGCGCAGCCAGCCGTCCGCGACCCGCAGCGCGCCGCCCAGCCCGATCGCGAGCACGACGACGACCCATCCCTTGGCGGTCGTCAACGAACCGCGCCAGACCGACAGGAGCGCGATCCCCGAGAGCAGGAGGAGCACGACGGACATCCCGGGGATCAGGGCGATCCGGTCGACCGTGGACCGGATCCCGAGCCAGGGAGCGGCCAGCCACCCCGGCACCACGAGGAGCAGCGCCAGGATCGCGATCACGAGCAGGGTCTGCGCCGGGTTGCCCAGCGGACCGGGATGGTTCTCGAACCGGGACCGCGCTGCCTCGGCCGCCGCCTGAGCGTCGGCGACCACCTCCGCGGGCGGCGTCCAGAAGCCGTCGCCCTGGATCACGACGACGTCGGGCCCGATCTCGATGCCCTGGGCGAACGCCTCGTCCAACCGCTGCTGCTGCACCTCGTCGGAGCACTCCGGGATGCCGTTGCACAGACCGCCGTAGTACTGCCCGATCAGGATCACGACGGGGTCCTCCGGGTACTCCTGCAGCCGGGGGAGGAAGTCGTCCGGCTTCTTCCCGTCGGGGTCACAGACCTCGTCGGGGCCGCCGAACGTCTCGCACCAGTGCGAGCGTGACGTGTCGTCGTAGCCCGTGCTGCCCGCGGTCGAGGTGGTGGGCCGCTGGGCCAGGAAGTCCTCCAGGGTCCCGAAGTACGTCGTGGACCGCTCGGCCGCGTCCCCGGGGAGCCCCGTGCGGTAGACGTTCGTGTACGTCTTGGCCCAGCCGTAGCCGGTGTTCGTCTGGTCGGCCGGGTCGTCGGTGTCGCCGAAGTTCACGAGCAGGACGTTCGCTCGGCCGTCGCCGGCGGCCTCGACCACCTCGTGCACGGCCGCGAGGGACGTCCGCACGTCCTGGTTCGCCCACTGGTTGCGCTCGCTCACCCATCGGTGCTGGAGCCCGTCCCACAGGACGTATCCGAGCGACGCCACGATCGCCACCGACACGACGACCCCGACGGCCTTGGCCGCACCCGCGCGGCGGAGGCACCAGCGGATCGCGATGAACGAGCCGAGCCCGACGAGCGCCATCGGCGCGGCGGACGCGTTCATGAAGCGGTAGTAGGGGATCTCGGCGCCGGTGAGCACCGTGGCCGTCCCGGCGAACGCCAGGAGCCACCAGATCGACACCTGGTCCTCGGTGCGGGCCGGCTGGCGCGTGGTGCGGGCGAGCCAGATCGTCGAGACGATCGCGATCACGATGAACGGCACGATGATGACGGGCTGCAGGGAGAGCACCCACTCCACGAGCCGGTCGGTGAAGAACGCCGAGGTGTACGGAGGCGGCAGGGCGGCCTCCGCGAGGCTCGCCGGCTGCCCCCAGACGCCGAGCACCCAGGACGCGAGGCCCACGATCATGCCGAACCCGACCGAGAGCAGCATCGGACCGTCGGCCTTCAGCGCCGAGCCCAGCGAGAACCTGCTCGTCAGGAAGTGGAACCCGAAGACGGCCATCAGCACCACACCGAACACGACGCAGGTCGTCGGGTGCGTGAAGGCGGCGGCGACGCCGATCAGGAACAAGGCGGTTCTGGCACCCCACGACGTCCGGGCTTCGTGGACGAAGGGGATCGTGAGCGAGAGCAGGAACAGGACGGTGATGTTGTCGAGGTAGCCCACGTACGGCGTCGTCAGGAACAGCGCGACCGTGGCGAGCAGCGTGGTGAGCACGACGAGGGGATCGCGTCGGCTCCGGAACAACGCCGCGGCGAGCGCCAGCGCGGTGAGGATCGGGATGCCGATCATCAGGAACGCGCTGAACGAGTACCGGTCGATCCCGGCCACCTGTTGGAGCAGCGCGCCCGCGAGGGGAACCGTGATCCGGTAGCCGCCGGCGAACAACCCGTCGGGCCCCCATTCGCCGGTCACGCGAGCCGGGTTGTCGTCCAGGATCACCTGGGCGCGCCACGTGTACCAGGCCGGGTCCCGGGTCGGAGCCGACAGGCTCGGGTCGGCCAGGAAGCGCCAGCCCAGCAGGAGGAGCAGCACCAGGACCACCCCGCCGATCACCCACGGCGAACCGAGCCTCGAAGCGGACCCACGGTCCTGGGTCGCCGTCACCTCCATGCGGCCCCGGTCCTCAGACCTGTCCGTCCGGGAAGCACGGCAGCTCCGCGAACAGCCGCGAGGGGAACGCGGTCTGGTACACGGGCTCCGACTCCCTGCCGGCCGGGATCGTGAAATCGGTGCGCGCGACCTGGGAGGCGGTGATGCCCGCGATGAATTCCGCGATCTCGTCGAGGGTGTGCCCGTTGTCGGCCAGCTCCACGGGGTCGATCCACGTCTGGAGGGGGCGGATCGTCTGGAACAGCTCGACGCCGTCCCCGTCGTCGTCGAAGGTCTGCGTCACGAGCGTCTTCATCCTGTTGGGATCGATCGGGATCCCGCCGCTGACCTCGGCCGGGATCTGGGCGCCGTGATCGGCGGTGAGCGTCATCACCCACTGGCCCTTGCCCACACGCTCGTTGAGGAAGCCGACCAGATCGCGGAGGGCGTCGTCCTGGTACCGGAGCGTGTCCTGCATCTCCACGGTGTCGAGACCGAACGCGTGCCCGACGCCGTCGATCGCCTTGTAGTTCAGGTAGAGCAGGTCGGGAACGTCGTCCTGCCCGAACCCCTCCCGCTCGACCACGGCCTTGATCAGCTGGTTCTGGTACGGGGCGCGGGCGGGCGTGTCGAAGCCGGAGCGCAGCTGCTCGATCGAGTTGTCGCGCCACAGGCCGTCGAGCTTGCCGTCCTCCTGGTCGAGCTGGCGGCTGAAGGCGTCGATCGACGAGACCTCGTTCGCGTACTGCGGGAACCGGTAGTAGACCCGCATCAGATCGGGGAGGTTCCATTCCACGGCCTCGGCGCCGCCGGTCGCCGCGTCGACGGCCTGGCGCATCACCGAGATGTCCCGGTCGCCGCCGTTCCACAGCGACCCATGGCTCATCATCATCGAGTGCGACCCCAGCGTCGCGACGCTGCCCACGACGGGGCGGTTGCCGTTCGCGATGTCGTAGAGGTCGCCGAAGGTGGGCCAGAGCAGCAGCCGTGGCTCGCTGGGGTGATCGAGCTCCCCGCCGAACCGGACGAACTCGTCGACGTACCCCGACGTCGTTGGGTAGGAGCCCGTGCCGATCGCGGCGTGCCCCGGCGGCGTGTTGGAGTTCGAGATGTCGACCGTGGCGTTCGAGAACCACGCGCTCCGGTCCATCAGGGAGCGCAGGTACGGCCACGCGTCCGGCCACTGGTTCAGGACGTCCATGCCGGCCGAGTCCCAGACGAGCGTGACCACGAGCTTGGGGAGGGGGCGGTCGTCGGCCGGCTCGAGCGCCTGCGTGAGGGGCACGCCGTCGGGCGCCTGGTAGTCGAACTTCACGAGGCTCGCCGCGGTCGGCGCGATGTCGACCAGGTGCGCGGGCTTCGTGTACGTGCCGGTCTTCACGAAGCCCGGTCCGTACATCAGGAACGGGACCTCCTGCAGATGGGCCCACGGGCCGGAGTGGGAGAGGCCGCCGTCGACCGGGTTGCCCTCGTGCGGCAGGTACTGGACGTCGCCGCTCCAGTCCTGCCGGTAGCTGTTCAGCATGCGCTGGAGCCAGACCTCCGGGACGGTGTCGCAGATCTCCGCGGCCCACTGGGCGTCGCCGGCCGCGGCCTGGGTGCCGGGGGCGGCCCGGCGCGACGGGACGGCGGCGCAGGCGGTCGCTGCCACGGCCACCACGAGCATCGCGATGAGGGCGCGGCGATGCGCTCGGCTCCGTCGGTTCACGGGGTGATCGATCCTCCCTGCGTCGTCTCGGTTCACCCAAGGCGGTCCCAGGGGGCGGTCCCAGGGGTCCGGCCGGACGTCCGCGAGAGTGTACCGGCAGGTGCACCGCGGTAGCGTGGAGCGCGATGCGCGAGCCCCGTCTGCGGAGCCTCCTGCTGGTCCTGGCGCTGATCGCCGCACCGGCGGTGGCGCTCCGGGCACGGTGCGACGCGGATGGGTGTGGGCACGAGGCGGCCGCCCCGGCCGCCCGCGCACCGTTCTGCTCCCTCCCACCCGCCTTCCGCTCCCTCGTGATCGCCGGGTTCCGCGACGGGCGCTCCCCCGACGTCCTCGCCGCCACCGGAACGGGCCGGGTCGCGTCCGCCGACGGGAGCCGGCTCCAGCGGTGGCCGTCGGTGGACGACGGGCCACCGGAGGTCCCGATCGCCCTCCTGGGATCGGCCGTACGACCGGAGCCGATCCCGGCCGGGACGCGGCTGGACGCGATCGCACCGACCCTGGAAGGGATCCTCGGCGTCGATCGCCCGTTCCCCGGCGTCCGGTCCGGGACGGCGATCGAGGGCCTCGCCCGGGACGACGGGTCGCCCCTGGCCGTGGTCGTCGTGTGGAAGGACGTCGGCTCCTCCGACCTGGCCGACGCGCCGGAGGCATGGCCGTGGCTCCGGGGGGCGATGCACGCTGACGGCGCGTTCACCCTGCACGGCTCGACGGGGTCGCTGCCCGTCGATCCGGCGGCGGCGCTCACCACGATCGGGACGGGCGGGCTCCCGTTCCAGCACGGCATCACGGGGGAGCGCGTGCGCACCGACTCCGGCCGCGTGGCCGAGGCGTTCGGGCGGGCCGCGCCGCTGCCGGTGATCGCCACGTTCGCCGAGGACCTCGACGAGCGCACCGGCCAGCGTTCGCGGGTCGGGTTGGTCGCGACGTCGGAACGCGACCGCGGGCTGGTCGGTGGATCGTGGTACCCCGGAGCCGACCGCGACGACGTGACGATCGGGGCTCGCGATCCGGCCGAGGAGGTGGAGCGGCTCCTCGCCGCGGGCTACGGGGAGGATGCCGACCCCGATCTCCTGGCGGTCACCGTGTCGGGAACGGTGCGTGCGATGGACCGGGCGACGCGGGACATCGTCGAGCGGGTGCGGGACGAGGTCCCCGCCGCCACGATCGTGGTCACGGCGACCGGCTCCGTCGACGCCGGGCTCGACCCGGAGCGAGGCGAGGCGATCGTCGCGGGCGTGGAGCGCACGCTCGGCGCGCCCGCCACGCTCGTGGACGCGATCGCAGCCGGCGGGCTCTTCCTCGACGAGCCGGCGGTGGCCGCGACCGGGATCGGCGCCGACGAGGTCGCCTCGACGATGCTCGGATCGACGACCGCGGCCGGGGCGCCGCTCTTCGCCGACGCGTACCCGGCGTACGCCGTCTCGCTCTCGAGGTACTGCTGATGGCCGTCCGCACCGAGCGGGCGGTCGAACGGGGATCGCCCCCACCCGCGCCGCCCTCTGCGCGGATCGGCCGTTGGTGGCCGGTCCTGCTGCTCGTCGCCGTCGCGCTCGTCCTGCGCCTGGTGAACCCCGGGAGCGTCGCGTGGCTCCAGAACATGTTCGTCGTGTTCGGCTCCCTGATGGTCGAGGCGGTGCCGTTCGTGGCCCTGGGCGCCTTCGTCTCCGCGACGATCGAGGTGTTCGTCCCCCCGTCGGTGTTCGCGCGGATCGGCCGCCTCCCACGCGCGTTCCAGCTGCCGGCGGCCGCGATGGTGGGGATGGCCTTCCCCGTCTGCGAGTGCGGGTCGGTGCCGGTGGCGCGGCGCCTGGCCCGTAAGGGCCTGACCCCGGCGGCGGCCGTCACGTTCATGCTCGCGGCGCCGATCGTGAACCCGGTGGTGATCGCCTCGACCTACGTGGCGTACCGCGGCCGCGACATCGTGGGGGTGATGGTGTTCGGCCGTCTCGCCCTGGGCTTCGCGATCGCGATCATCGTCGGGTGGGTCGTGGGGAGGAAGCGGGCCGACGACCTCCTGCGGGCGCGGCGTGCGGAGGTCGCCCACCACGATGACGAGCGCGGCCGGGCCACCCGGTTCTTCGGTCACCTCACCGGCGACCTGGTGTTCATGGGGCGGTTCCTGATCGTCGGCGCCGCGGCGGCGGCGGCGATCCAGACGTTCGTCCCGCAGACGTTCCTGGACGGGCTCGCCAGCCTGCCGGTGCTGAGCATCGTGGCGATGATGGTCCTCGCCTACGTGCTGTCGTTGTGCTCCGAGTCCGATGCCTTCGTGGCCGCGTCGTTCGTGCAGTTCAGCGCCGCCGCCCAGCTGGCGTTCCTGGTCTTCGGGCCGATGGTCGACACGAAGCTGTCCGCGCTCTACCTGGGCACGTTCGGCCGGGGGTTCCTGCGGACGGTCGTGATCGCGGTGGGGAGCACGACGCTCGTGGCCGCGCTGTGGGTCGAGGTGCTGCTGCCATGACCGAGCGATGGAGCGGGCCCCGACTCGCCGCGGCGGCGGTCCTCGCGTCCTGGGCGCTCCTGTTCTGGTTCCTGCTCGCCACGGGCAGGACCGATCTGTACCTCTCTGGTCGCACGGCCTGGGTGGTGCCGCTCGGCGCGGTCCTGCTCACCGTGGCCACGGTCGGCCGCGTGGCCACCGCGCGCACCACGCACGACGAGCGGCTCGGCACCTCCGAACGGTGGATCCTGGCCGCGATCGCGCTCCCGGTGGTCCTGCTGGTCGCGCTCCCACCCGCGACCCTGGGCGCCTACGCTGCGGGGCGACGAGCAACCTTCTCCGGTGGCGGAGGCCTGATCACGCCGGACGACTTCGAGCACGGACCGCTCACGATGGTGCACGTGGCGGCCGCCCAGGGCGGCGGCGAGAACCTCGCGAAGCTCCGGGCACGGGCCGGCGAGGAGGTGGACCTCGAGGGATTCGTGGTCCGCAACCCCGACACGCCTCCCGACGAGCTGCTGCTGACGCGGTTCATCGTGACCTGCTGCGCCGCGGATGCCACCACGGCGCAGGTCCGCGTGGTGAACGTGCCGCCGGGCCGGTACGGGCAGGGGGACTGGCTCGAGGTGACGGGGCGGATCTACCCGATCGCCCGCCAGGTCGTGGTGGCCGCCGACGGGGTGGAGCGCATCCCGCCGCCGGATTCGCCGTACCTCACGGTGTACTGACCGGATCCGACGCTCGGGCGCACGAACGGCACACACCGAGCAGGTCGAGACGGTGCGCGACCGAGGCGAACCCGCTCCTGCGGGCGACGCGATCCAACGTGCGGTCCACCGTGCGCTCGAGCTCGGCCGGGATCGTCACGTCCTCGACCCGTCCGCACGAAC
>DATBJQ010000118.1:0-2570 GCA_036556385.1 Actinomycetota bacterium
GTGGTCCTGGACCTCTCCCTGCCCGACGCGGAGGGGTTCGACGTGATCCGTGAGGTCCGGCAGGACGAGCTCGCCCGCGTGATCGTGGTGCTGTCCGACCGCGCCGACGGCGCGACGGTCCTGGAGGCCCTCCGCCTGGGCGTCGACGCCTACCTCGTGAAGTCCACCGGGCTGTCCGAGGTGGGTCGCTCCGTGGCCCGCACCCTGGCGGGCGAGCGCGTCGTCTCGCCCGAGCTCGAACCCGTGACGGTGCAGGAGCTGGGCCGCAGGGTCCGCCAGGCACGCGAAGGGACCGAGGTCCGCGCCACGCTCACCGCGCGCGAGCACGAGATCCTGATCCTCCTGAGCGAGGGCTCGACGATCCAGCAGGTGGCCCATCGCCTGGGGATCTCGCCGAAGACCGTCGAGACCCACGTCGCGAAGCTCTACCGCAAGCTCGACGTGCGGACGAGGGTCCAGGCGGTGGCGCGCGCCGCGTCGCTCGGGCTGATCGAGCTGGGCCGGACGTCCGACCGTTCCTGAACGGTCGTTCAGGTCGCATCCCCCGGTTCCCCTCAGTTCCTCGTACGCATCGGCCGATAACCCCACCCAGAGGAGGTGGCTGCCGTCTCGGGCGTCGGACCCGGAGCCGGGGGCGTCCGAGGATGACGAGAGGGACCGCGATCGCTGGGGCGACCCCGTCGGCGGCGCCGCGCCGGCGGCTGGGCGTGGTGGTCGTCGATCCGCTGCCCGTCGTCCGTGCCGGCCTGCGGCTGCTGATCGAGGACCGGCCCGACCTGGAGGTCCTCGCCGAGGCGGGCACGGCGGGGGAGGGGCTCGAGGCGATCGGCCGGATCCGCCGCAGCCGCGTGATCGTGCTGGTGGGCCTCGGGCTCACCGGCGACCACGACTCCTACTGGCTGATCCGCACGCTCCGGCAGCGGTTCCCGACGCACGCGATCCTGGGATGCGGCGCGAACGCGGACCCGACGGCGATCTCGCGGGCGCTGTTCGTGGGCGCCGACGGGTTCGTGGATAAGAACATCGACCCCGTCGACTTCCTGCAGGCGCTCCGGGCGGCGGCGGCGGGCGACATGGTGCTCGCGACCCCGGCCTCGTCCTCGGCGCTCGGCGCGATCGCGGACGGGATCGAACGTCGTCGCGAGGTCGAGGTCAAGCTCACGGACCGCGAGCGCGAGGTGCTCGTCGTGGCTGCGGAGGGGCTGACCGCGCGCCAGATCGCGACGCGGCTCGGGGTGCGGGAGCGGACCGTCACGACCCACCTCGCGCGGATCTACGGGAAGCTCGGGGTGGGCAACCGCCTCGCGGCGATCCGGCTCGCGACGCGTTCGGGCCTCGTGTCGGTCGGCGCGCCGGAATGACGCGCGTTCAGGCGGCCATCGTGCCTGCTCACGGCGCGCGGAACGTTACGTAGAAGTACGTACCGCTCTTCGGGATCACTAGGGATTCTCGGTGGATCCCCGCGCTCCTAGCGTGTCCCCTGGCGGCTGCGAGCCGCCCGGGCATCGCCCGAATGGCTTCCAGCCTTCGGAGAGGAGGTGACATGTTCCTTCGTCTCTACACCGGCGCGCAGACCTGGTGGGGCGACTTCCGTCTTCGCGCTCGCGAGGAGGACGGCGCCACGGCGGTTGAGTACGCGCTGATGGTGGCCCTGATCGCCGCCGTGATCATCGGAGCCGTGACGATCCTCGGCAACAACGCTGAGGACAAGTTCGTCGAGGTCGGCACCGCTGTCGGCAGCTGATCCATCTGCCTTCCATCGTACGAGCGGCCATCGCCGGCCGCTCCCTCTCCCGGCGTGCCGGGGGAGCGAGGGGCCGGCGAACCACCCCGGCAACACGCACGAGCGAAGTCCTCCTCCGTCGGCGGATCGCGGCTCCAGGCACGCGGCTCTCGCGCCGATAGGAGTCAGGAGTTCCGAAAGGAGACGGAAGCATGAGATCACGAGGTCTGGTGGTCGCCGTTGCCCTCGTCCTTGCAGCCCTCGCGGCGGGCGCGGTGATCCTGTACACGAACGGGGTCAAGGAAGAGGCGGTCAGCGGTGGCGAGCTCACCACCGTGATCGTCGCGACCCAGGAGATCCCAGCCAACACCCCGCTGAACCCGCTGATCGCGGGCGGCGGGTTCAAGGAGCTCTCCGTCCCGCTCGACGCGGTCGTCGACGGCGCCGTCACGAACCTCGACGAGCTGAAGGGCCGCACCACGACGTCGCCGTTGCTCGCGAACGAGCAGATCTCGGTGGCGAACCTCGACACGGGCGAGGCCCCCGCGGGCGGCTCCCTCGGGATCTCGAAGGGGCACCTGGCGCTGACCTTCACCCTGAACGCCCCGCAGGGCGGCTTCGGGTACATCCAGCGGGGCGACAACGTCTCGGTCTTCGCCACGTACAACGGCACCTCGATCATCCCCGGATCGATCGAGGACCTCCTCTCGGGCACCGCCCAGGACGCCAAGCGCCAGGAGCTGCCCGACTTCACGGCCACGATCATCCCGACCGTCCGCGTGCTGGCGGTCGTGAACCCCGGTCTGGACGAGGAGGGCAACCGGCGCGGCGACACCGTCACGCTGAC
>DATBJQ010000119.1:0-4203 GCA_036556385.1 Actinomycetota bacterium
CCACCGTGAACTCGTCCCACCACGAGTCCTGCGAGACCTCCGGGTTGTACCGGCGGATCTTGAGCTCGAGCGCGATCGTCGTCTTCGGCTGCCCGACCATGCGGGCGTCGGAGCCCTGCAGCACCTCCGCGGCCGAGCTCATCAGTACTTCCGTTCCATCGGGATGTAGGGCCCCAGCTTCACGGGCTTGTACTCCATCCGGATCGATCCGTCGGACTCCCGGTACGCCAGCGTGTGCTGCAGCCAGTTCGCGTCGTCGCGCAGGGGGTGATCCTCGCGGAAGTGCGCCCCGCGGCTCTCGGTGCGCACCGACGCCCCCGCCACCAAGGTGTCGGCGCAGTCGAGGAGGAACCCCAGCTCGACGACCTCCATCAGGTCCGTGTTGTAGACGCTGCCCTTGTCGGAGACGGCCACGCGCTCGTAGCGCTCGCGGAGCCCGCGCAGGATCTCGGCCATCTTCGTGAGGCTGGTCTCGGATCGCACGACGAACGCCAGGTCGAACATCGAATCCTGGAGCTCCTTGCGGATGTCCGCGGCGTTGTCGCCGGAGCTGCGCGCCAGGATCCCGTCGAGCATCGTCAGCGTGTCGGCGACCGGCTCGGCGGGGGTCTCCGGGAGGTCCGCGCCGCGAGCGTGGGCCAGGGCGGAGGCACCCGCCCGTCTGCCGAACACGAGCAGGTCCAGAAGCGAGTTCGTCCCCAGGCGGTTGGCGCCGTGCACGCTCACGCAGGCGCACTCGCCGGCCGCGAACAGGCCGGGGACGACCGTCTCGTCGGCTCCCACCACGACCTGTCCGTGGACGTCGGTGGGGATGCCGCCCATCGCGTAGTGGGCGGTTGGCTGGATCGGCACCGGCTCCCGGGTCGGCTCCACCTTCAGGTAGATCCTGGCGAACTCGGTGATGTCGGGCAGCTTCTCCTCGATCACCTTCGGGTCGAGGTGCGTGATGTCCAGATACGCCCAGTCGCCGTTGGGGCCGGCGCCCCGTCCCTCACGGATCTCCTGGTAGATCGCCCTGCTCACCATGTCGCGCGGCGCCAGATCCTTGATCGTGGGGGCGTACCGCTCCATGAAGCGCTCGCCGTCCTTGTTGAGGACGATGCCGCCCTCACCGCGGGCGGCTTCCGACAGCAGGACGCCGAGGCGAGCCAGGCCGGTCGGGTGGAACTGGAACATCTCCATGTCCTCGAGCGGGATCCCGCGGCGCCAGACCACGGCCGGCCCGTCGCCGGTCAACGCGTGCGCGTTCGAGGTGACGCGGAACATCCGCCCGTACCCGCCCGTGGTGAACACGACCGACGTCGCGCGGAAGACGTGCAGTTCGCCGGTGGCGAGCTCGTACGCCACGATCCCCGCCGCCGCGCCGGCGTCGGTGCGCAGCAGGTCGAGGCAGTAGAACTCGTTGAGGAACGTGACGTCGCGTTTCACGCACTGTTGGTAGAGCGTCTGCAGGATCATGTGCCCGGTCCGGTCGGCCGCGTAACAGGCCCGTCGGACGGGTCGTTCGCCGTGGTTGGCGGTGTGGCCGCCGAAGCGCCGCTGGTCGATCCGGCCGTCCGGGGTGCGGTTGAACGGCAGCCCCCAGCGTTCCAGCTGGTAGATCGCGTCGACCGCCTCCTCGCACATGAGCTGCGCGGCGGGCTGGTCCGTGAGGTAGTCCCCGCCCTTCACGGTGTCGAATGCGTGCCACTCGGGGTGATCCTCCTCGGTGTTGCCGAGGGCGGCGCAGACGCCGCCCTGTGCGGCGCCCGTGTGCGAGCGGGTGGGGTAGAGCTTGGAGATCACCGCCGTGCGGACCGAGCCCGAGAGCTCGATCGCGGCGCGCATCCCGGCTCCGCCGCCGCCGATGACCAGCGCGTCGTACGTGTGCGTGACGGTCATGTCAGCTCGCCGGTGGCCACGCGTTGGGGTCGAACGTGAACACGACGACCGAGCCCAGGACGAACAACGCGAACGCCAGCGTGTAGAAGACCATGTTGATCGCGAATCGGACGCCGGCGGGCCGGACGTAGTCCAGCGTGATGTTGCGCAGGCCGTTCACCCCGTGGACCAGGGCCAGCGACAGCAGCATCCAGTCCCACGTCCGCCAGAAGGGGCTCTGCCACCGCGTCTGGACGAACCCGAAGTCGATCCGGGACACGCCTCCGTCGGGGAGGTGCATGATCAGCACGTGGCCGACGGCCAGCAGGATCAGGACGAGGCCGCTGATCCGCATGAACAGCCAGAGCCAGAGCTCCACGCCGCCGGCGGGGCGGTCGCGGCCGATCTTCGGGATGCGCGGCGGGTTCGCGGGCTCGGAGGCGGGGCGCTCGGTGGTGGTCGCCATCAGCCGGCCCGGTCGAACAGCAGGTCGAGCGTCTGGTCGAGCATGATCCACGTCACCGGGATCATCGCCAGCACGAACAGGGCGGTGGTGGCGCGCCCGAGCACGCGGATGTGGGGGACGAGCCGCGGGAAGAAGTCGATCAGCGTGATCTTGAGGCCGTTGAGCGAGTGGTACAGCACCGCGGCGACCAGGCCCAGCTCGAGGAGACGGACGATCGGGTTGTCGTAGGCCTTCGTGACCCGGTCGTAGGCCTCGGGACCCCAGCCCACGAGCGACGTGTCCACGATGTGCGCGAACAGGAACAGGATGACGGCGACGCCGGTGATCCGGTGCAGGATCCAGGACCACTGCCCCTCGTGACCCTTGTAGATCGAGCCGTAGTCGCTCTTGGACTTCCGAGCCCTGACCGCCACGAACCCTCGCTCCTCCGCGCGTGTCGCGTCACCTACAGGTTATCGCCGGCACGGCGTGATCCCGTGGGGCGGGCGCGCCGCCGGAGCCGCGCGGAGTCTACCGGGAAGCCGGTCGCCGGAACGTCAGGAGAGCCGGACGGCGACCAGGACGCCCTCCCGGGTCGGGACGATCGTCGAGAGGTACCCCTCGTCGGCGGCGATCAGCTCGTTGTGCTCCCGGATGAGCGCGGCGCGGGGGTGGTCGTCCAGCACCGACACGTCGGCGGTCCCCAGCGTGTTGTCGCAGATGTAGAGCCCGCCGGGGCGGATCCGCTCGCGCGCGGCGCGCCACGCGTCCGGGTATCCCTCCTTGTCGATGTCGCAGAAGACGATGTCGAAGTCGCCGTCGACACCGGCGAACGACGTCAGCGCGTCGCCGACGTGGTACGGCACGCGGTCACCGAGCCGCGCCCGGTCCAGGTAGGCCTGGCCGGACTCGGCGTTGCCCGCGTCGCCGTCGGTGCAGTGGACCTCGCCGCCGGGGCCGACCGCGCGCGCGAACCAGTACGCGCTGTACCCGAACCCGGAGCCCAGCTCGAAGACCCGCCGGGCGCCGACCGACCGAGCCAGGATCTCGATCGTCACCCCGACGTTGCGCCCGACGATCGGGAAGCCGCGGGTGCGGCCCTCGGCCTCCATCTCGACCAGCACGGGCTCGTCGAGACGGTCCAGCCGGCTGAGCATGTACGCGTCGATGCGGGGATCCACGTTGTCCATGGGCGGCACGCTACCGGACCTCCGCCCGCAGGAACGTCGGCGGGCCGCGGGTAGGCTTCGCAGCATGGCCGACGATCGGCGGGTCACGGACTCGGGCGTGGAGCTCCAGCCCGTGTACGGCCCCGAGGCCCTCTCGGGTTGGGACGAGGAGGGCCGGCTCGGCGCCCCCGGCGCGTTCCCCTTCACGCGCGGGCCCTACGCCTCGATGTACCGCGACCGGCTCTGGACGATGCGCCAGTACGCAGGTCTCGGCACCGCGGACGACACGAACCGCCGTTTCCGCTACCTGCTCGACCACGGGCAGACGGGGCTGTCGGTCGCGTTCGACCTCCCGACCCAGATGGGCCTGGACTCCGACCACCCCCGGGCGGAGGGGGAGGTGGGCAAGACCGGCGTCGCGATCGACTCCCTCGACGACCTGGCCCGGCTCTTCGACGGGATCCCGCTGGACCGGGTCTCCACGTCGATGACGATCAACGCGACGGCGGCGACGCTGCTCGCGCTCTACGCGGCGGTCGCGCGGGCGCGGGGGATCCCGCTCGGGTCGCTGCGCGGGACGGTCCAGAACGACGTGCTCAAGGAGTACATCGCGCGCGGGACCTACATCTACTCGCCGAAGCCTTCCATGCGCATCGTGACGGACCTGTTCGCCTGGGCCGCCGATAATACCCCGCGCTGGAACGTGATCTCGATCTCCGGGTACCACAT
>DATBJQ010000120.1:0-3159 GCA_036556385.1 Actinomycetota bacterium
GCCGCCCTTCGCCTCGACCCGCCAGTACTCGCGGTCGCGGCCGTCGGCCCACCACCGCCCCTCGATCCGCCAGCGCCCGATCACGTCGACGACCTGATATCGGCGGCCCCGCCACTCGAACACCGCCGGCATGCCCGCGTCCCGGTCGACCCGGACCTCCTCGTCATACCGCTTCGCCATGGCCCACCTCCGAGGGGAGTCGAACATATGTTCGAGCAGGGAGGGAGACCGTACGCCTCGTCGCCGACACCCGTCAAGGGGGACGGGCCGCTCCGCTATCGTCCGGCCATGACGTGGCGACCGGGGGACGCGATCGCCCTCCGCGAGCGGTGGGGCCCCTCGATCTTCGCGGCGCGGCCCGCCACCGTGGTGCAGGACGACGCGGCGCAGACGATGCTGTACATCCCGCCGGGCGTCCTGTCCGCCGCCGCCGTGGACGACGCCGGCGTCGAGCTGCGGATCCCCGATCGTCCCTGGCACCTGGAGCTGCGGGAGCACCTCGCGTTCGGGGTCCTGTCGTGGGCGTGGCCCGACACGCCGTACGCGGTGCTGTTCACGCACGAGCCCGACGGCTCGCCGCGCGGGTGGTACGTGAACCTGCAGGCGCCGCTCGCGCGCACGCCCGTCGGGTTCGACACCGTGGATCACGCGATCGACGTCGTGATCGCACTCGACCGCTCCTCGTGGTCCTGGAAGGACGAGGACGAGCTGGCCCAGGCGGTGGCGCTCGGCCTGTTCACCGAGCAGGACGCCGCGTGGTTCCGCCACTGGGGCGAGCGGGGCGTCGAGCACGTCCTGCTCGGGCAGCCGCCGTTCGATCGCGACTGGGAGGGCTGGCGACCCGATCCGGCGTGGGCCCGGCCGGAGCTCCCGCACGGCTGGGACCTGACGTGACGGGTCGACTCAGCCGAGGTCCGGCATCACGTCCGCGATGAACGTCTCGAGCCTCTCCTGCCCCTCGCTCGGCCACTCCACCACCAGGTAGCGGACCCCGCAACCCGCCATCCACTCGTAGGACCGGCGGACCTCGTCCCACGGCTCGGAGATCGACAGGCTCGAGGCCCGCAGGATCGACCGAGGGTCGCGGCCGGCCTCCTCGGCCGCCCGATCCACGATCCCCATCATCGAGCGCAGCTCGTCGGCGTCGTCGGCCCAGCCGTGCCACGCGTCGGCGTGGCGCCCGGCGATCGGCAGGAGCCGTTGCCGCCCCGTCCCCCCGACCCAGATCGGCGGGTGAGGCCGCTGGATGGGGCGCGGACGGTACGTCGCGTGTTCGAGACGGACGTACCGGCCCTCGAACGTGACGTCGTCCTGGGTGAAGAGGAGCCGCATCGCCTGCACGCCCTCCTCGAGGCGGTCCATGCGCTCGCCTGCCGGCGGGAACGCGATCCCGAGCTCGCGGTGTTCCGGCTCGTTCCACGCCGCTCCGACGGCGCACTCCACGCGCCCGCCGGACAGGTGGTCCACGGTGACCACCTGAGCCGCGAGCACCGACGGCTGGCGGTGGGTCATGCCCGTGACGAGCGTCCCGATGCGGACCCGGCTCGTCTCCCGCGCGAGCCCCGCCAGCAAGGTCCACGCCTCGAGCGCCGGCCCTCCTGGGTCGCCGTACAGCGCCTTGAAGTGGTCGAAGGCCCAGACGCCCTCGAACCCGGCATCCTCGGCGAGGCGCGCTCGCGAGACGACCTCCTCCCACGAGAGCTGGTGTTGAGCGATATCCAGACCGAACCGCATGCCGAGACCACCCTCCTCGTCGGACGCCGGGGCGCAGTAGAGACTAGGCTGCGCGGACCGACCCGAAGGGAACCTTCATGAGCGACGGCCCAGGCGGACCCACCCCGCCACCTCCACCTCCGCCACCCCCGCCCACGATGGGCGGGCCTGGGGGCGGTATCCCTCCGAAGACGCTCGGCGAGATCCTCTCGGCGGCCTTCAACGTGTACAAGGCGAACGCCGCGGGGCTGATCACGATCGTGGCGCTCGTCGTCGTGCCGCTCACGCTCGTCAGCACGCTCCTCACCCAGGTCGCGCGGGATCCCGACACCGAGGGTGGGGTGATGACCGCTCTGCTCGTGGCCGTGATCACGGTCGCGATCTCGTTGATCATCTGGTCCCTCCTGGAGGCGGCGATCGTGCGCGCCGCCGCCCAGGCGACGCTCGGCGACCCGATCGACGTCGAGACGAGCTACCGGTGGGGGTTCCGGCGCATCGGGAGCGTGATCCTGGTCTCGATCCTGGTCGGGCTCGCCGTGGTGGGCGGCCTGATCCTGCTCGTGATCCCCGGGTTGATCTTCGCGGTGATGCTGTCCGTGTCGATCCCCGCGCTGATCGTCGAGGACCGGCGGGGCTCGGACGCCCTCGGGCGCTCCTGGAACCTCGTGAGGGGGAACTTCTGGCACGTCGTGGGCGTGTTCTTCGTGGCCGGCCTGATCGCGGGCGCGATCTCGGGCATCATCGGCGCGCTGGGCGGCGACGCGTGGTTCCTGCGCTGGATCTTCACGTCGATCGGCACCATCGTCACGGCGCCGTTCACGGCGCTCGTCGCGGTGCTGCTGTACGTCGACCTGCGTGCGCGCGGCGAGGCGCTCACGGCCACCACCCTGCGGGGCGAGGTCTCCCGGCCGTGAGCGACCGCGCGGCACCGGTCGCCGCGCTCGATGTCGCCGGTCTCCGACGGAGGTTCCCCGCGCTCGCGCGCACGAGCGACGACGGCCGACCGGTGATCTTCGCCGACGCGCCCGGGGGTTCCCAGGTCCCCGACACCGTGATCGAGGCGATCGACCGGCACCTGCGCCGCGGGATCTCGAACACCCACGGCGCGTTCGCGGCCAGCGAGGAGACGGACGCCACGATTGCGAGCGCGCGACGGGCGGCGGCCGATCTGACCGGCACCGATCCCGGTGAGGTGGTCTTCGGCCCGAACGCGACCACGCTGCTCCTGCACCTGTCGCGTTCGTTCGGCCGGACGCTCGGGCCCGGGGACGAGGTCGTCGTCACGACGCTCGACCACGACGCCAACGTCCGGCCGTGGGTGCTGGCCGCGCAGGACGCGGGCGCGACCGTCCGATGGGTCGACGTCCACGACGACGACGTGACGCTCGACCTCGCTTCCTTCGATGCCGCCCTCACCGAGCGGACGTGCCTGGTCGCGTTCACGCT
>DATBJQ010000121.1:0-18528 GCA_036556385.1 Actinomycetota bacterium
CGCGAGATGGTTGGGATCCCGCTGCTCGGCGAGATGGCCGACGAGGTGTACCGCGACCGGGACGCGGTCTCGATCCTGTACCACGACGATCCGATCCGGGTGCGCAAGCGTGGGACGGGGTACGTCCTGCGGATGCGGCTCCCCTTCGTCTCGCGCGACGACATGGACATCCACCGCCGCGGCGAGGAGCTGTTCGTCCGCGTCGGCTCCTACAAGCGGAACCTGATCCTGCCCCAGACGCTCAAGCGCATGACCGTTCGCGAGGCGAACTTCGCCGGCGACCACCTCGAGATCCTGTTCGGCCGGGAGCCACACCCGGCAGGGGAAGGGAGTTGACGATGTCGGAAGCCGCCAACGACGGGGCCGCGCGTCCCGAGGTGGGATCGTCCGGCGAACCAACGCCGGGTGCGGCCACCCCCGAGCACGGCGCCTCGCCGTGCCCGGTCGCGTGGTGTCCGATCTGCATCACGGTCGGGGCCGTCCAGCCGCTCCGCCCCGACGTGGTCGAACATCTCCTCCGCGCCGGGACCGAGATGCTGCTCGCGTTCCGTGCCGTGATCGACGACCGGGCCGACGACGTCAGCGGAGCCAAGGACACCGACGGGCCCACGCGACTCGAGAAGATCGACCTCGGATGACCCCACCGCGGCCGTGACCCCGACCGCGATCGGCGTCGACGTCGGGGGCACGAAGGTCAACGCGCTCCGTGTGACCGCCGACGGGAAGGTCCTCGATCGCGCCACGCTCCCGACGCCCGAGGACGCGGACACTCCGGTCGACGTGCTGATCGATGCGGCGCGCGCGGTGCTCGACGTCGACGTCAGCGTGATCGGCGTGGGTGCGGCGGGACTGCTCGAACGCTCCACCGGCGTGATGCGGTTCGCCCCGAACATCGCCTGGCGAGACGCTCCGATCCTCGCGCGCGTCCACGAGGCGTTCGGCCTGCCGACCGTCGTCGACAACGACTGTACGACGGCCACGTTCGGCGAGTGGCGCCTGGGGGCGGGACGCGGCCACGACGACGTGCTGTACGTGGGGGTGGGGACGGGGATCGGCGGCGGGATCGTGATGGGTGGAAGCCTCCAGCGGGGAGCGCGGGGGTTCGCGGGCGAGATCGGCCACCTCGTCGTGGAGCCGGACGGGCCCGTGTGCGGGTGTGGGAACCACGGCTGCTGGGAGGTCGTGGCCAGCGGCAACGCGATCATGCGCGACGGCGCGGCCGCGGTCACCCGACACGAGCACTCCGCGATCGCGATCCTCGCCGGCGGCGAGCCCGACCGCGTGACGGGCGCCCTGGTCAGCCAGGCCGCACGCGACGGGGACGCGACCGCGCTCGGGATCCTGGCCGAGGTGGGCCACCGGCTGGGGCAGGGCATCGCGGGGCTCGTGAACGTGCTCGATCCGTCGATCGTGATCGTCGGGGGCGGGGTGGCCGAAGCCGGGGAGCAGCTCCTGGTCCCCGCGCGCGCCTCCTACCTGACGCACGTCGAGGGACGCGAGCTGCGCGCAGACGTCGGGATCGTCGAGGCCGAGCTCGGCCCCGACGGCGCGGCGATCGGGGCGGCGGTGCTGGCCATGGAGGAGGCCGCGCCCTGAGGTTCGGCCTGTCCCTGCCGACGTTCACCCCCGAGCTCGACGCGCCGCTCACCGCGGCACGACGGGCCGCCGAGGCGGGGTTCGAGGCCGTGTTCTCGGTCGACCACCTCTTCCCTCCCGGGTTCCCCGACCGCCCCGGCGTCGAGCCGTTCTCGCTGCTGTCGGCGGTGGCCGTGCGGAACCCTGGGCTGGGCGTGGGCGTCCTCGTCACCCGGGCGGGGTTCCGACCCCCCGGGCTCCTCGCGAAGCAGGCCTCGGCCCTCGAGCACCTGAGCGACGGCCGGGCGATCCTCGGGATCGGGATGGGCGACCACCTCGTGCGAGCCGAGCACGAGGCCCTCGGGCTCCCCTTCCCGGCGGCAACCGAGCGGGCCGCGCGGCTCGAGGAGACGGCGCGGGCGATGCGTTCCCTGTTCGCCGGCCGTCCCTGGAGCGGCGGCGACCAGGTCCCCCCGCTGGAGGGACCGCTCCTGCCGCCGGGCGGTCCGGACGTCTGGCTCGGTGGGACGAGCTCCGCCGTGGTCGAGGCCGCGGCGCGCTCGGCCGACGGATGGAACGGGTGGGGACTCGACGCGGACGGGTTCGCGGAGCGGACGGCCACGCTGGGCCGGCTCGCCGTCGACGCGGGCCGTGACCCCGCGCACGTCGTCGCCACCTGGGGCGGGATCGTCCTGGTGGGGGAGGACCAGCGCGATCTGGAGCTGCTCGTGGAGGAACGGGGGGCGCGAGGCCCGGCGTGGACGCCGTGGACCGGGACGGTCGATGACCTCCGGCGTTTCGTCCGCCGGCTCGCCGATGCCGGCTGCGCCTGGTTCATCTGCACGGCGGCGGGACCCGACGACCGCCTGGAGCTCATCGGCAGGACGCTGCGCGAGGCATGAGATCGCAGGACCTGAAGCGGGCGAAGCGGGCCGTGCGCGCGGAGGTGCTCGGTGCCCGCGACGCCGTGCCGCCGGCCGAGCGGTCCGAGCGCGGGGCGACGATCGCGCGCCGGTTCCTGGATCTCCCCGAGGTCCGGGACGCCCGGGCGGTGTTCCTGTTCTGGTCCTTCGGGTCCGAGGTGCCGACCGAGCCCGTGTGGGAAGCCCTGGTCGAGCGCGGCGTCACGGTCGCCCTGCCCCGGATCCGAGGCAGCGAGCTCGAGGCGCGATCGTTCCGGCCCGGCGACCCCCTCGCGCCCACGGCGTTCGGCGCGATGGAACCGGAAGGCGGCTCGATCCTGGCCCCGGAGGAGCTCGACGTGGTGACGACCCCCGGGGTCGCCTTCGACACGTCGGGCCGGCGGGTGGGGTACGGGGGTGGGTTCTACGACCGGTTCCTGCCCCGCACACGCCCCGACGCCCCCTCGATCGCGATCGCCTTCGACCTGCAGGTGGTCGCGGGCCCGCTGCCCGCCGGCGGGTTCGACCGCCGGGTCGCCGTGATCGTGACCGAGTCCCGGACGATCAGGCCGTCGACTTGAACGGGCGTTCAATGATGCGGTAGAAGTGATGGCCCGCGGCCCGTGCCCTGACGGACCGACGGCGACACGGATCCACGACCACGACCGACGAGGAGGAACGATGACCGAGGAGGAGCACCGCTCGCCGCTGGCGGACTGGCACGAGGCGCGGGGCGCCGAGGTGCTGATCGAGGACGGCTGGCCCTGGTACCTGCACGAGGGCACCGACCCGGCCGTCGAGTACGAGGCGATCCGGACGGGGACGGGGATCTGGGACCTCTTCTCGACCTGCAAGTACGAGATCACCGGCCCCGACGCCGCCCGCCTGATCCAGCGACGGTTCACGAACTCCCTCGCGGGCATGCAGGACGGCTCCGTTCGCTACGGCGCCCTCGTCAACGCCGACGGCACGATGGTCGACGACGGCAATGCGTACCGCTTCGCCGAGGACCGCTGGTGGTTGATGATCAACACGGCCGACTTCGGCGACTGGTTCCGCGAGACGGCCGACGGTCTGGATGCGCAGATCCGGCACCGCACCGAGGACTTCGCGATGATCGCGGTCCAGGGCCCCACGTCCCAGCAGACGCTGCAGGGCCTCACCGCCCGCGACCTGGGCGAGCTCGGGTACTTCCGGTTCTGGCCCGAGCAGACCACGGTCGCCGGGGTCGACGCCTGGGTCCTGCGGACCGGTTTCAGCGGCGAGAAGGGCTACGAGGTCGTCGTCCGGCCCGAGGACGCCCAGACGGTGTGGGACGCCCTGATCGAGGCGGGGGCCACGCCGTTCGGCCTCACTGCGGTCGACCTCGCCCGCACCGAGGTCGGCCTGATCATCATCGCGGTGGACTACAACCCGAACGAGCTGTCGCCCTGGGATCTGTCGATGGACCGCTTCATCAAGACCGACACCGAGTGCGTCGGGTCGGCCGCCCTGGCCGAGCGTGGCGCCAACCCGCCGAAGCGCTTCAAGACGCTGAAGATCGAAGGCGACACCGCGCCGGACTACGGCGCCGCCGTGACGAAGGACGGCACGCAGGTCGGCGTGGTGACCTCACCCGCGCTGAGTCCTCGCGTCGGGACGATCGGTCTGGCGATCCTGGACGCCGACGTCGCGAGCGACGGGGAGAAGGTGGAGGTGGCGGTGGGCGACGGAACCGCGCCCGCCAGCGTGGAGCCGCTCTCGATCCTCGACCCCGCGAAGGAACGCCCCCGCGCGTAGTCCGCTCGGCCTATGCTCCTCGCCGTGGGGGAGGGGCTGTTCGGTGTCGTGCCGAACTTCAGCGAGGGTCGCCGCCGCGACGTGATCGAGGCGATCGTTGCGGCCCTGCACGTGCCCGGCGCGCGCGTGGTCTTCGCGGAGGCCGACCCCGACCACAACCGGCTGGACACCACGGTCCTGGGTCCCCGCGCGGCGGTGGCCGCCTCGGCGATGGCCGGCGCGCGCGTGGCCGTCGGTCTGATCGACATGACGGTCCACCGGGGCGGCCATCCGCGGATGGGCGCGGTCGACGTGGTGCCGTTCATGCCGGTCCGTGCGGTGACGATCGATGCGTGCGTCGACCTGGCGCGCGCCTTCGGCCGGGAGCTGGCCGAGACGCTCGACCTGCCCGTGTACCTCTACGACCGCGCGGCGCTGCACCCGGAGCGCACGTCGCTGGCCGAGGTTCGGCGCGGGGAGTTCGAGGGGCTCCGCGACGCCGTGGCACGGGGCCGGCGACTGCCCGATCTGGGACCACACATGATCGGACGCGCGGGGGCGACGGCGGTCGGGGCGCGCAAGCCGCTGGTCGCCTTCAACGTCTACCTGGAGGGCGACGACGAGGACGGCGCCCGAGGCATCGCCCGATCGGTCCGCGAGTCATCGGGAGGTCTCCCGGCCTTGCGGGCGATCGGGTTCGCGGTCCCGGAGCGCGCCTGCGTCACCGTCTCGATGAACCTGATCGACCACGAGGTGACCGGGGTCCGCGCCGCGTACGACGCCGTCGCGGGAGCGGCCTCCGACCGGGGGCTCACCGTGCTGGACTCCGAGATCGTGGGTCTGATCCCGGAGGCCGCGCTCGCGCCGGACGACGTCGAGCACGTGCGCCTGGCGGGCTTCGATCCGGACCGGCAGGTGCTGGAACGACTGGTGGAGGAGGCCGCATGACCGACGGGGAGCCCATGGCGGAGCAGCGGATCTCGGACTGGCTCGAGGTGCTCGCCTCGGACGCCGCCACGCCCGGCGGCGGCGCGTACGCGGCGCTGACGGCGGCCGCCGGGGCGGCGTTGATCTCGATGACGGCGCGGCTCACCGTGCGCAAGGAGGGGTTCGCCGAGGTGGCGGAGCGCATGGACGCGATCATCGCGGAAGCGGACGAGGCGCGGGGCGTGCTGCTCGGGTTGGCCGATCGCGACGCGCACGCGTTCGATCGCGTCATGGCCGCCTACCGGCTGCCGCGCGCGACGGACGATGAGCGCTCGAGCCGCCTGCGGGAGCTCCAAGCCGCGCTGGAAGGTGCCGCGGAGGTCCCGCTCGACGTCGCCCGTCGCTCCGTCTACCTGATGGGGCTGGCGGAGGAGGTCACGGCCGGCGGGAACCCCAACGCGGCGTCCGACGGCATGTGCGCGGCGGCCGCGCTGCACGCCGGGATGATGGCGGCGCTCGCGAACGTCCAGATCAACGCCTTCGCGTTCGTGGACGAAGCTCGTCGCGGCGAGCTGATCGACGACGTGGATCGGCTCCGCGGTCGGGCCGACGGGTTGCTCGGACAGGTCGAGGAGGCCTTCCGGCGGCGACTGGAGGGGAAGTAGGCTCGCCCCGTGCGCGTCGACGCCATCGTGTTCGACTGCCGCGACGCCGCGCCGCTCGCCCGGTTCTGGGCCGCGGCGCTGGGGTGGTCGGTGGCCCCCTACGACGAGGCGGAGCTCGCCAGGCTCGCGTCCAAGGGGATCTTCGACCCGGAGGACGATCCGTCGGTCCTCGTGGAGCCGCCCGAGGACACGGAGCTCCCGGTGCTGTTCTTCACCGAGGTGCCCGAGCCCAAGGCCGTGAAGAACCGGGTCCACCTGGACCTGCAGGCCGACGACGACCTGGAGACCGAGGTCGCCCGCCTGGAGGAGCTGGGCGCCAGCATCAGCACGTGGTCCGAGGAGGACGGCGGCGTCTGGTGCGTGATGCTCGATCCGGAAGGCAACGAGTTCTGCGTGATGCCGCCCGACGAGGAGGTCGCCTGAGCGAGCCGGAGGGCGGCGCTCAGAACAGACCCACGGTGCGCCCGTCTGGGTCGACGTCCATGTTGAGGTAGGCCGGGGTCCTGCCCAGGCCGGGCATGCGCTGCATGTCGCCGCAGAGCACGACGACGAACCCGGCGCCGGCGCTCGGCACCATGCCCCGGACCGGGAGCCTCCAGCCGCGAGGTCGGTTCACGAGCGTGGGGTCGTGCGTGAGCGACAGGTGGGTCTTCGCCATGCACACGGGGAGCGACCCGAACCCGAGCTGGTCCATCCGCGCGAGGTCCTTCTCGGCCTGCGGGAGGTACTCGACGCCGTCGGCGCCGTAGACCCGCGTCGCGATCGCCTCGACCTGCTCCCGGATCGAGGCGCCGTCGGGGGTGAGCTGGTGGAAGTCGTTCGGTCGCTCGCAGGTCTCGACGACCGCCTCCGCCAGCTCGACGGCACCCGGGCCGCCCTCGGCGAAGCCTCGGTTCACGACGACGGTCTCGGCGCCGGCCTCGGCCGCCAGTCCCCGCATCAGGTCGACCTCGGCCTGCGTGTCGGAGGGGAAGGCGTTGACCGACACGACGCACGGCAACCCGTACGCGCGCACGATCGCGATGTGCTGCGCGAGGTTGTCGACGCCTCGCCGGACGGCGTCGAGATCCTCCGCACCGAGGCCGTCGAACGGGATGCCGCCGTGGGACTTGGTCGCCCGGACCGTGGTCACGAGGACGCCGGCCGAGGGCCGGAACCCCCCGATCCTGCAGACGATGTCGCAGAACTTCTGGAACCCGAGATCGGACGCGAAGCCGGCCTCGGTGACCACGTAGTCGGCCAGCTTCAGCGCCACCCGGTCCTCGATGATCGAGTTGTTCGCGTGGGCGATGTTGCCGAACGGGCCGGCGTGGACCAGGACCGGCTGACCCTCCAGCGTCTGGACGAGGTTGGGCTTGATCGCCTCCTTCATCACGACCGTCATCGCACCGGCGACCCGGAGGTCCTCGGCGGTCACGGGCCCACCCTCGAACGTGGACGCCACCACGATCCGCCCGAGCCGCGCCCGGAGGTCGTGCAGGTCGGCGGCGAGGGCCAGCACGGCCATGATCTCCGAGGCGGCGGTGATCACGAACGAGCTCTCGCGCGGCACGCCGTGGGCCTTGCCGCCCAGCCCGATCACCGCGTACCGCAGCTCCCGCGCGTTGACGTCGAGCGTGCGCGGCCACGTCACCGTCGTCGCGTCGATCCCCAGGGGGTTGCCGTGGTAGAGCGACGCGTCCAGCGCCGAGGCCAGCAGGTTGTGCGCCGCCGTGACGGCGTGGAAGTCCCCGTTGAAGTGGAGGTTGATGTCCTCCATCGGCACGATCTGGGCGTACCCGCCGCCGGTCCCGCCGCCCTTGATGCCGAAGACGGGTCCCATGCTGGGCTCGCGCAGCGCGAGCACCACGTCCTTCCCGAGGACCCCGAGGCCCTGCGTGAGCGAGATCGAGGTGGTGGTCTTGCCCTCGCCCGCCTTCGTCGGGGTGATCGCGGTGGTGATCACCAGCTTCCCGTCCGGACGGTCGCGGAGACGGTCCAGGATCGTCGGATCGACCTTCGCCCGGTATCGCCCGTAGGGCTCCAGCTCGCCGGGGAGGATCCCGGCCCGCTCGGCGATCTGCGTGATCGGCACGAGCGTGGCCGCCTGGGCGATCTCGAGTCCCGATCTCATCGCAGCGCCGCACCTCCGCTCGGTGGGGGTCGTGCCCGCCGGGCGACGGGGCGTCCGACGATACCGCGGCGGGCGCGGCGTACGATACCCGCCCGTGGACATCCCGTCGTTCCTCCGGCGGTTCGCCCCCTTCGACGACCTGGCCGACGAGGACCTCGCTGAGATCGTCGCCCACTGCCACATCGAGTTCCACCCGGCAGGCGCCACGATCCTGCAGCAGGGCGGCGAGCCGGCGCGGCAGCTGTCCGTCGTCCGGACGGGCGCCGTCGAGATGCTCGACGACGGCCAGGTGCTCGACCTGTTGACCGAGGGCGAGGTCTTCGGGCATGCGTCGCTGCTGTCCGGGCAGGCGCCGACGCTCACGGTGCGCGCGTACGAGGACACGATCGTCTACCTGATCGACGAGGAGCAGGCGCGCCGGGTCCTGAGCACGCGCGCGGGGCTCACGTTCGTGTCCGCCAGCCTGCGGCGACGCGTCGTGCGGGCCCTCGAGGGTCTGGATCCGCAGATCTCCGACCCCTGGCAGACGCCCGTCGGCAGCCTGATCCGTCGGCCGCCGGTCCAGGCCGACCCCTCGCTGCCGGTCCGGGAGGCCGCACGTCTGATGACGGACCAGCGCGTCTCCTCGCTGCTGATCCCCGGTGCCGACGGCGCCGCGATCGTGACCGATCGGGACCTGCGGTCCCGCGTGCTGGCCGCCGGGCTGACCGCCGACGTCACGCTCGTGGAGATCGCGACCTCCCCGGTGATCACGGCGCCGGCGGCCACGATGGTCGCGGAGGTCCTCGCGATGATGCTGGAGCGAGGCGTGCACCACGTGCCCGTCACGGACCCGGACGGCCGCATCGTGGGGATGGTCACCGACACCGACCTGATGGGCCACGAGCGCACCTCGCCGTTCGTCCTGAAGGTGGACATCGAACGCTCCGCGACGGCCGAGCAGGTGGTCGCCGCGGCGCGGCGGCTCCCGGAGACGGTGGCGGCCCTCGTCGACGCCAGCGTGGATCCGATCGACGTCGGGCACGTCGTCGGCGTCACGATCGACACGTTGACGCGCCGGCTCCTGCAGCTCGGCATCGACGAGCTCGGCGACCCCCCCTGCCCCTGGTCGTGGGTGGCGTTCGGCAGCGAGGCCCGGCTGGAGCAGGCCCTCGCGACGGACCAGGACAACGCGCTCGTGATCGATCCGGGTGAGCTGCCGTTCGACCAGGTCGATCCCTACTTCGAACGCCTCGCCCGCTCCGTGAACGACCGGATCGACGACGCGGGCATCCCGAAGTGCCGTGCGGGCGTGATCGCCTCGAACCGGTTGTGCCGCGACACGCCCGCCGGCTGGGGGGCGCGGTTCGAGCGGGGGATCCGCGAGGGGGACTGGGCCGGCGGTGTCCTGGGTGCGATCGGCTTCGACGTCCGATCGATCGCGGGCCCGCTGGAGCCGCGACCGGTGTTCGACGACGCGATCCGGCGGGCCTCGGGCGACCAGCACTTCGTCCGCCGACTCACGAGCACGACCGTCAAGGAGCAGGCGCCGACCGGCTTCACGCGTGCCGCCGTGATCCACCTGCCCGGCCGCACCACCGACATGCTGGACCTCAAGCAGGGGGGGATCACGCTGATCACGAGCATCGCGCGGGTCTACGCCGTGCTGGGTGGCGCCACCGAGATCAGGACCCTGCAGCGGCTGCGGCTCGCCGCGACCCGCGACCTGCTCACGGAGGATGCCCGGCTGGGGCTCGAGGAGTCCTTCCGGCTCCTCTGGCAGACGCGGCTGGAGCATCAGGTTCGGCGGTTCCGTGCGGGGGAGGAGCCGGACGACCTGCTCGACCCCCGGTCGCTCGGGCCCCTGGCGCGCCAGGGGTTGAAGCACGCGTTCCGCACGATCGACCAGGCGCAGAGCGCGCTGGCGGGCCTCGTGGGCGTGCGCCGGTGAGCGCCGTGGGGGCACCGGGGCGGCCCTCGCGGGCCCTGCGACGAACGTCGTGGCGCGAGGCCCCGCTGGTGGCCCTGGACTTCGAGACCACCGGGCTGGATCTGCGGACCGACACGATCGTGTCCTTCGGGACGGTGCCGCTGAACGCCGGCCGGATCGACGTCGGGCAGGCCGTCCACCAGCTCGTGGACCCCGGATCCGTCGACGTGTCCGCGATCTCGGTCACGATCCACGGGCTGCGGCCCCTGGACCTCCGCGAGGCACCGCCCGTCGAGGTGGTCGCGGAGTTGCTCCGGCGGCAGCTCGACGGGCGGGTGATCCTGGCGTGGTGGGCGCCGATCGAGGCCGGGTTCCTCGACCGGCTCTTCGGCGGCGGCATCTCCGGATGGATGCGATGGATCGTCGACGTGCGCGATCTGCTCCTGTTGATCGACGGCGACGACGCCTCCACCCTCACGCTCGCAGCCGCCGCGGAGCGCCACGGCGTCCCGGTGGCGACTCCCCACGACGCCCTCGACGACGCGATGGTGACGGCGCAGCTGTTCCTGGTGCTGGCGACGCGCTTGGAGGAGCGTGCGCGCTCGATCCGAGATCTGCAGGGTCTCGCCCCCAAGCGAGGCAGCCACGGGTTCCGCTGATCGCCGCGGCGGTCGTCGGGACCGCCCGGTGCGATGATGGGGCCATGGCCGTCACGCAGCCGATCCGGCACAACCTGACGAACGCGCGGCTCGTCTCGTTCCGCGACGGCACGCGGGCCGAACGCGCCGACACCGTCGTCACGGAGGAGCCCCTCGAGATCCGTGTGGAGGGGCCGGGTCAGGAGCCCGCCCAGGTCGCCGTCACGATGCGGACCCCGGGCGGCGACTTCGAGCTCGCCGCGGGGTTCCTGTTCACCGAGGGGCTCGTGGCCCCCGGCGAGGTGCGTCGCGTCGCGTACTGCGACAGCCTGCCCGGCGAGGAGCAGCGGTACAACGTGGTCAGCGTCGGCCTGGCGCGCCCCTTCGACGCGGACTCCGTCCGCCGGAACTTCTACGCGACCTCGTCGTGCGGCGTCTGCGGCAAGGCGGCGTTGGACGACGTCGAGGTCCGGTGCGCCCCGGTCGCTCCCGGACCGGCGGTGCCGCTGGACGTGGTGCTCGGGCTCCCGGAGCGGCTCCACGCCGAGCAGCGCGTGTTCGCGAAGACGGGCGGCCTGCACGCGGCGGGGTTGTTCACCGCCGACGGCACGCCCGTCGTCGTGCGCGAGGACGTGGGGCGCCACAACGCCGTCGACAAGGTGATCGGCGACCGGTACCTCGCCGGGCGGGTCCCGCTCGCGGACCTCGTCCTGCAGATCAGCGGACGGGTCTCCTTCGAGATCGTGCAGAAGGCCGCGGTCGCGGGGATCCCGGTGGTGAGCGCGGTGAGCGCGCCGTCGTCACTCGCCGTGGAGGCCGCGGACCGGCTCGGGCTCACCGTGGCGGGGTTCGTCCGTGAAGGGCGGTGCAACGTCTACACGCATGCGGAGCGGATCGTTCAGGCGTGATCCGCGCCCCGCGGCACGCGGTGCGTCCAGTCGTAGACCACGGTGGTCCGCAGGAGCAGGTCCTGCACCGAGCGCCGGTGGGCGTCCACGGCGGACCAGAGCAGCCCGAGCGGGACCAGGGCGTAGAAGGCACCGCGGCCGAGCGCGACCAGCGGGTGGATGCGGCCGCCGGACGACGAGAGCACGCGCAGCCCCAGCACCTGGTCCCCGACCGTGCGGCCCGTCGTCGCCCACCCGAACGCCAGGTACAGGGTGAGGACGATCAGGAACGCCCCGACCGTCCCCGGCCATTCGATGTCCTCCCACGAGAAGGTGCGCGGGCGCAGCAGGAACCGCACGCCGTGGGCGCCCACCCAGAGGGCCACGAGCAGCAGCGCCGTGACCGCGTAGTCGACGGCCCCGGCCAGCAGGCGGGACACGATGCCGGCGGTCGCGCCCTGGAGGTCGCGAGCCTCCCGGGGGAGGGCGCTGACCAGCTCAGCCATCCCCTTCGGGAGGGCGGCGTCGCAGGATCGCGTCCACGAGGTGCTGGACGTACCGGTCGGCGTTCGCGCTGTGGACCCGGACGCCCTCGATCGACTCCGTCGTGACCGCCTCGGTCGACTCACGGATCAAGGAGGCCAGATCGAGTTGCTCGATCACCGAGCGAGCGATCCCGACCACGTCGATCCGCTCGATCACACCGTCCAGGTCCACGCGCTCCACGATCCGGTCGACGTCGATCCTCGCGGCGACCGCGTCCAGGTCGATCCGATCGACGATCGCCTGCAGGTCCACACGGTCGACCACCGCCTCGATGTCGACGCGGCGGACCGCGACGTCCAGATCCACCTCCTCGATCACCCGGTCGAGGTCCACGCGGTCCACGACGATCGCCGTCAGGTCCAGCGTGTCGAGCACCGCGGCCACGGTCTCGGGGAGCAGCGCCGCCCCGATCCGCCGCGCGATCTCGTCGGCGTCCGAACGCTCCTCCCGCCACGTGGCGTCCAGATCGGTGGCACGCCGCCCGACGTCGTCGCGGAACCGTCGCAGGGCGGGCGGACCGGCCTCCACCGCGACGTTGGCGGCGAACGCCGCTCCACGGCCCGCGGCCGCGGCCGCCTTCGCCATCGAGCGCCCCATCGCCAGCGTGAGCGCGGCCGCCGCACCCACCGCGGTCGCCGCCCCCGACGGCGTCGACGGCTCGTTCGGTCGCTCGTCGACCCCCGACGCAGCTCGGACGGCTCGACCCAGGGCGTCCACCGCCAGCGCAGCGGCTCCGAACGCTGCGAGCACGGCGGCGCCCAGCAGCGACGCCTGGTCGGCGTCCTCGGCGACGGGGGTCAGATGCGTGATCGGGGCGATCGTCTCGCCGTCGCGGTGCGTCGATGGGTGCTCCACGCGCTCATGATGGACCCCGCGCGCTCGCCGCGTCCAGGTGCCCACCCATGCTCGCACCGCCCTGACGTGCGCGATCCGTCCGGACCTACAATCTCGGGGAGCCGGGGTGGTCCCGGCGTGACGGAAGGGGCATGCATGCGGAACGGGCTCACACGGCTGACCGAGCCGATGGTCCGCGACGGTGGCGAGCTCCGCGGAGCGACCTGGGACGAGGCCCTCGATCGGGCGGCCCAGGGTCTGGCGCGGGCCATCGAGCGGAACCCCGGCTGGGGAGCCGGCCTGTTCAGCTGCTCCAAGGCCACGAACGAGATGAACTTCGTCGCGCAGAAGTTCGCTCGTCAGGTCCTGGGCACGAACAACATCGACAGCTGCAACCGCACCTGACACGCGCCGAGCGTGGTCGGTCTGGCCACGGTCTTCGGTGCCGGAGGCGGCACCAGCTCGTACGAGGAGGTCGAGCACACCGACCTCATCGTGCTGTGGGGCTCGAACGCGCGGGCTGCCCACCCGATCTTCTTCCACCATGTCCTGAAGGCGCTCGAGCGCGGCGCGCGGCTGATCGTGGTGGACCCCCGGCGGACCGAGTCCGCAGCCTTCGCCGACCTGTGGCTCGGCATCGACGTGGGGACCGACATCGCGCTGTCGAACACGATCGCGCGCGAGATCATCGCGAACGACCTGCACAACGGGACGTTCATCCAGCGGGCCACCGAGAACTTCGACGCGTACGCGGAGAGCGTCGCCGAGTGGACGCTCGAGCGCGGCGCCGCGGTCACCGGCGTGCCGGCCGACGTGATCCGGGAGGTCGCCCTCGCCTACGCGAAGGCCGACCGCGCCATGATCTGTTGGACGCTGGGGATCACCGAGCACCACAACGCCGTGGACAACGTCCTGGCCTTGATAAACCTCGGGCTGCTGACCGGTCACGTCGGGCGGTACGGCAGTGGCCTCAACCCCCTGCGCGGCCAGAACAACGTGCAGGGCGGCGGCGACATGGGGGCGATCCCGAACAAGCTGCCCGGGTTCCAAGACCTCGTGCGCGACGACGAGGCGCGCGCGCGGTTCGAGGCGGCGTGGGGTGTCCCGATCCAGGCCCGGTACGGCTGGCACCTCACCGCGATGTTCGAGGCGATGGAGCGAGGTGAGCTGACCACCGTGTACTGCATCGGCGAGAACCCGGTCAGCTCCGAGGCCGACAGTCAGCACGCGAGGAAGCTGCTCGAGAACCTCGACACCCTGATCGTGCAGGACATCTTCCTGACCAAGACCGCCGAGATCGCGGACGTGGTCTTCCCCGCGGCGAACGCGGCGTTCGAGTCCGACGGGACCGTGACGAACTCCGAGCGCCGCGTGCAACGCGTTCGCAAGGCCCTCGACCCGCCCGGCGACGCGAAGGACGACATCTGGATCATCGCGCAGCTGGCGAAGCGGCTCGGGTTCGACTGGGGGGACCTCACGGCGCACGAGGCGTGGGACGAGCTCCGATCGCTCTCCCCGATGCACCGGGGCATGACGTGGGAACGGCTGGACGCGATGGGGGGCGCGCAGTGGCCGTGCTGGGACGAGGACCATCCCGGCACGCAGTACCTCCACGCCCGCTTGTGGGAGGACGATCCCGAGAAGCGGCTGGACCCGGCGCCGTTCAGCGTGGTCGCCGACGATCCGCCGGTCGACGAGCTCACCGAGGAGTATCCGATCCGGCTGACGACCGGACGCCGGCTCGACTCGTACAACACGGGCGTCCAGACCGGTGGCTACACGTCGCCCCTGCGCCGACCCGAGGCGATCGAGCTGGCGCGCGAGGACGCCGAGGCGTTGGGCCTGGCGGAGGGGGAGCCGGCCCTGGTCTCGTCGCGTCGCGGGGAGGTCGTCGCCCCCGTCCACGTGTCCAGCGCGCTCCGTCCGGGGCTCGCGTTCATGACGCTGCACTTCCCCGAGCAGGTCGAGACCAACAGGCTCACGATCGAGGCGACCGACCCGAAGTCGGGGACGGCCGAGTTCAAGGCGACGGCGATCCGCGTGGAGAAGCTGCCGGCCGACCTGCCCGCCGTGACCGCCCGGGAGCACGCGTGAGCTCCGACCTGCATCTGGGGCCCGCCGCCCCGACCGACGACGAGCGGGCGGCGGTCGACGAGCTGCTGGCCGCGGCCATCGCGCCCCCGGCCGCCGGCCGCACGGAGGGCCTCGACGGGCGGGTCGCGCGCGGGGGCCAGGCGACGCGCGAGCTGCGCACGCTCCTCCTTCCGGCGTTGCACGCGCTGCAGAGCCGCGTGGGGTGGATCAGCGAAGGGGGCCTCAACCACGTCTGCGAGCGGCTCTCGGTGCCGCCCGCGGAGGCGTACGGCGTGGCGACGTTCTACGCGATGTTCAGCGTGACCGAGCGACCGCCCGCCGTCGTGCACGTGTGCGACGACCTGGCCTGCCGCGTGACCGGGGCGGAGGAGCTCTGCGCGGGCTTCGAGACGGAGCTGGGGCCCGAGGGGCAGGATGTCGGGGGGGTCACCTGGCACCGCAGCCCCTGCCTGGGGATGTGCGAGCGCGCGCCGGCGATGCTGGTGCAACGGAGCGGTCGGGATGCGCACGACGTCGCGCTCGCGGGCGTGACGGACGTCCACGAGGTGATCGGGCAGGACGTCGCCACGTTGACGGCGGCGTACGGACCCTCCGCCCCGCAGACCGAGCGGCCGAACGCGGGGCTCCGCCTCCTGCGACGTGTCGGCGTCGTCGACCCCACCTCGATCGACGACTACGTCGCGAACGGTGGCTACGAGGCGCTGCGCAGAGCCGTCGAGCTGGGCCCCGAGGGCGTGGTGCGCGAGATCACCGATGCCAAGCTGCTGGGCCGGGGCGGGGCGGCGTTCCCGACGGGCGTGAAGTGGAAGGCGGTGGCCGAGCAGGTCGTCCACCCCCACTACGTGATCGCGAACGCCGACGAATCGGAGCCCGGGACGTTCAAGGACCGCGTGCTGATGGAGCGCGATCCCTTCGGCCTCGTCGAGGCGCTCACGATCGCCGGGTACGCCACCGGCGCGGAACGTGGCTTCCTCTACATCCGCGGCGAGTACCCGCTCGCGACCGAGCGGATCCAGCACGCGATCGCCGAGGCGAGACACCACGGCTACCTCGGTGATGACGTGCGGGGGGACGGGTTCGCGTTCGACCTCGAGCTCCGTCGCGGTGCCGGCGCCTACATCTGCGGTGAGGAGACGGCGCTCTTCGAGTCGATCGAAGGCAAGCGGGGCGAGCCGCGCAACAAGCCACCGTTCCCCGTGACCCACGGCGTGTTCGGCAAGCCGACGTCGATCAACAACGTCGAGACGCTGGTGAACGTGCTCGAGATCCTGCGGGTGGGCGGCCCCGCGTACGCGGCGATCGGCACCGAGGGCTCCACGGGTCCGCGGCTCCTGTGCCTCTCGGGGCACGTCGCCGACCCGGGCGTCTACGAGGTGGAGCACGGGATCACGTTGCGTGACGTGATCGACCTGGCGGGTGGCGTGCGGAAGGGGAAAGAGCTGCGGGCCGTCCTGCTCGGCGGGGCGGCTGGCGGCTTCGTCGGGCCCGATCGCCTGGACGTGCGTCTCACGTTCGAGGACGCGCGGGAGGGCGGCTACACGCTGGGGTCCGGTGTGGTGATGCTCTTCGATCGGGACACGGACCTTGCCGACCTCTGCCTGCGGATCGCGCGGTTCTTCCGCGACGAGTCGTGCGGACAGTGCGTTCCCTGTCGCGTCGGGACGGTCCGGCAGGAGGAGGCGCTCCACCGCCTCGCCGCCGGCGTTCCCCTCGGGGGACGGGAGGGCGAGCTGGCGCTGCTGGGCGATATCACGCAGGTGATGCGCGACGCCTCGATCTGCGGGCTCGGACAGACCGCCGCCAACGCGATCCAGTCGGCGATCGCGACCTTCGACCTCTTCGAGGGGAGCACGGCCCGATGAGCACCGTTCCGCTGGCCCCGCCACGCCGCCTGGTCGACCTGGAGATCGACGGGACCCCCGTCCGGGTGCCCGAGGGCGCCACGATCCTGGACGCCTGCAGAACGCAGGGGATCGACACGCCCACGATGTGCTATGCCGACAACCTGACGCCGGTGAACGCCTGCCGGGTCTGCGTGGTGGAGGTCGAGGGCGCGCGGGCGCTGGTCCCGGCGTGCTCACGACCCGTCGAAGCGGGGATGAGGGTGGCGACGGACACGGAGCGCGTCCGCCACTCGCGGCGGCTCGTGATGGAGCTCCTCGCCTCCTCCGTGGACGTGACGCTGGCCTCGTCGGACTGGCACCGGTGGCAGGACGAGTACGACGCGGACCCAGGGCGGTTCGGCGCGCCGCATGATCCGTCAGCGGCGGGGGAGCGCGACGCGCGCATCGCCGGCGAGCATCACGACCCCGACCCCGCGGTGGCCGAGACGGTGTCCCAGCCCGTGAAGGTGGACAACGAGCTCTACGTCCGTGACTACGGTCGGTGCGTCCTCTGCTACAAGTGCGTGGAGGCGTGCGGCACCGACGCCCAGCACACGTTCGCGATCGCGGTGGCCGGTCGGGGCTTCGACGCGCGGATCTCCACCGAGTACGCGGTGCCGCTGGACGCCAGCGCCTGCGTCTACTGCGGCAACTGCATCGGCGTCTGCCCGACGGGGGCCCTGATGTTCACGAGCGAGTTCGACCTGCGTGCGGCGGGCACGTGGGACGAGTCGGCCCAGTCGGTCACGAACACGATCTGCCCGTACTGCGGCGTCGGCTGCGAGCTCGAGGTGCACGTCCAGGACAACACGATCGTGAAGGTGACCTCCCCCGCGGATCACTCGGTGACGAGCGGCCACCTCTGCGTGAAGGGCCGGTTCGGCTTCCAGTACGTGCAACGGCGCCGAGGGCCGGATCGTCGTGGGGAGGTCGACGACTGACGCCCCCGACCGGCGTGGTCCTGGCCGGTGGTCGGTCGTCGCG
Organism: Actinomycetota bacterium; assembly: GCA_036556385.1. Classification (GTDB taxonomy): domain Bacteria; phylum Actinomycetota; class UBA4738; order UBA4738; family HRBIN12; genus AC-51. The sequence goes on from DATBJQ010000121.1 coordinate 17,716, forward strand.
GTTCGGGTCCGACAAGCTCGCGGTCCCGGAGCGAGGCGTCCCGCTGCTCCGTCGCGCGGTGTCCGCTCTGGCGCAGGTCTGCGGCGACGTGGTGGTGGTCCTGTCGCCCGACGGGGCCGAGCCGGCGACCCTGGGCAGGCTCCCCGTGCGCTTCGCCCGGGACGAGGTGGGGGGCGAGGGCCCGCTCGCGGGCGTGTGCGCCGGCCTGGAGCTCGTGGACACGGACCTGGCCCTCCTGGCCGCCGGCGACATGCCCGAGTTGGCCGTCGATGTCCTCGCGCTGCTGCTCCGGAGCGCGCAGGAGCGGCCCGCCGACGGCGTGGTGCTGGGCGAGCGCGGGACCTGGCGGCCTCTGCCCTGCGTCGTGCGGACCGCGCGCGCGCGGCCGGCGGCGCGCTCGCTGTTCGCCGGAGGGACGAGGTCCGTCCGGGGGCTCCTGACTCAGCTCCACGCGGTGCCCGTGGACGAAGCCACCTGGCGCGGGCTCGATCCGGCCGGCGGCACCCTGCGCGATGTCGATCGGCGGGAGGACCTCGCCGCCGACTAGGCTCCGGTGCCGATGTCGCACGTCGCGGGGATCCGGATCGGCCGGGTCGAGGTCGAGGTCGTGTGCGAGGGCTGGGCGCCGCTCGCCCTCGGCGACGAGTGCCCCGGACGCGTCGTGGACTGGGACGCGGAGCGGGCGCGGCACCCGTGGGCGTTCGCCGACGGACAGCCGGGGACCCCCGCGTGGCCGTGGCACGTCCACGCGTTCCTCCTGCGGACCCCGGACGCCGTGGTCCTGGTGGACACGGGCGTCGGCGACTTCGGACC
>DATBJQ010000122.1:0-2082 GCA_036556385.1 Actinomycetota bacterium
GCCCGACGAACTCGCTCACCCACCGGACCGACTGCTCCTCGATCCGGGTCGCCGCTCGAGCATCCACGGCCAGGTTGATGTCGTACGTGTGGGACAGGAGATCGCCGATCGTGCCGATCTCCAGGCCCGAAGACCCGATGAACGCGAAGTACCGCGGTCGCGGCTGCGCGATCGACTCGTCCAGGATCCGCGCCGTGTCGTCGAGCGCCTCGTGCACGGGCACCGGCGCGTCCGGAAGTCCGGCGGAGAGGAGCCCCCGCACACGCTCGTCGAGCGGGGGCTCCTCCGGCCGGTACCGGTCGAAGCTCTGCCAGGCCTCCTCCACCAGCTTCGCCGCGTGCATCAGCGCGTCCTCGCGCGACGCGTCCAGGCGCAGCGGCCGGTCGGGCTCGATCATGGCCGTGATGGTACGGCCCGCTAGACCTCCTTCCCGTCCAGCTCCATGCCGGACCGAAGGTCGGCCAGCGCCGTGCTCGCGGGCTCACGGCCCTTCACCAAGAACATCACGACCAGGCCCAGCACGAACCAGATCACCGCGTACCACGGCGCGAGGATCGTGGGGCTCGGCACCTTGTAGAACGACCCGAAGATCGCCGCGCCCGTGATCACGATCCCGAGGATCGCCGCCACCGTCAGCTTGCCCTTCGCAGGGTCGTCGGCGAGCCCCTTGAACGCGCCGATCGACATCAAGAAGTAGACGACGATCAGGGCGAACCCCCCGAACGTGGCGCACCAGGCGAACAGGGAGAAGTAGTGTGGCAGTCCCTCGAGCGCGAAGAGCGCGTCCCACCATTCGCTGGCCGCGATCAGCAACGCTTGGACGACCATCAGCAGGACGATCGCGCCCACCGGCGTCCCGTACCTCGGGGACACGCCGGCCGCCATCTCGGGCAGGCGCCGGTCGCGCGCCATCGCGAAGACGCCTCGGGTGGACGCGACCCCTGCCCCCACGTACACGGCCAGCATGTCCAGGAACACGACGACCAGCAGGAGCTTCAGGACGAAGTCCGACCCGAACTCACCGCCGGGAGCGCCCAGCGCGAACAGCGGTGCACCCGCGACCTCCGGGCTCGTGATCACGGACATGTCGAACCCGAAGCCCGCGATCTCGGTGTACGCCGCGATGATGTAGAAGACCGACACCACCACGACCGACAGGAGCACGGCGCGCGGGATCGACTTCTTCGGCTCGGCGGTCTCCTCGGCGAGGTTGGCCGCGGTCTCGAACCCTACGAAGATCAGGACCCCATACAGCACCCCGAAGAGGATCCCGGTGAACCCGTCGGGCTCGGGGTTCGGGTTGAAGGCCTTCGCGAAGTCGTTGTCCCCGCCCAGCCGGATGATCACCGACAGGAAGTAGACCAGCACGACGGCGACGGAGATCAACGCGAGCGTCAGCTGGACGCGCGTCGAGATCTGCACGCCGAAGTACAGGACCAGGAACAACCCGACCGCGAACAGCACCTGCCATGCCCAGATCGGCATCAGCCCGCCGGTGACGTCGAAGGCCGGCAGCAGGTTGTCGTGGACGTACCCGCCGATCAGCAGGCCGAGGCCGGTCGTCAGGATGATCGTGCCGCCGTAGTACAGCCACCCGGCTGCCGCCCCGATCGTCGTGCCGAGCCCGTCCGAGACGTAGTCGTACAGCGAGCCCGCCGCGTGGATCCGTTTCGCGTACTCGGCCACGATCCACCCCAGCGCGAACGTGCCGACGCCCGCCAGGAGCACGGCGAGCGGCGCCGACGTTCCGGCGCCTCGGGCGGCCGCGTTCACGCCGATGATCAGCGGGATGATGAACGCCGCGCTGAACACGGGGCCCATGAACCCCACCGACTGCGCGATGCAGTCGATCAGGGTGAGCTTGCTGGATCCCAGGCGTTCGTAGCCGGGATCACCTTGCTGGTCTGCCACCGGGAGTCCCCCTTTCCTCCGGTCGCTCACGCGGCCCGGCACGCGCCGGAGCCACGCGGCCGAACCCTACGCGGCCTCACCGCTTCCGGTCCAGCCGTCCGCGGGACGCTCGAACCAGACGTGGACCTGGCCCGTCCCCACGGACGCCTCGTACTCGCTGTACAGCTCGCC
>DATBJQ010000123.1:0-14668 GCA_036556385.1 Actinomycetota bacterium
GACGAGCGGACCGTGGCGGACATCACTCGCCTGTTCTCGATGAGCGCCACGGAGCTGCTCGATCGATGGTTCGAGTCCCCCGTGATCAAGGGGTTCATGGCGGTCAACGGCATCATCGGGACCTGGGCCGGCCCCGACGCCCCCGGCACCGCCTACGTCCTGATGCACCATTCGGTGGGCGACATCGGCGACGGCCAGGTCGCGAGCTGGGGGTTCGTCGAGGGCGGGATGGGCGCCGTGGCCACGGCCTGCGAGCGGTCGGCGAGGTTCTTCGGCGCCGAGGTCCGGGTGGACTCCGCGGTGAGCAGGATCCGCACGACGAACGGCCGCGCGACCGGGGTGGTCCTCGACGGCGGCGAGGAGCTGACCGCGCCGCTCCTCGTCACCGCCTGTCACCCGAAGATCACGTTCCTCCAGCAGCTCGAACGCACCGAGCTCCCCGACGCCTTCGTCGAGGACATCGAGCACTGGAAGACCCGCAGCGGCACGGTGAAGGTGAACCTGGCGTTGTCGCGCCTGCCCACCTTCACCGCCGATCCCGACTTCGACCCCGAGATCCACGGCGGGGCGATCGAGCTGCTCGACGACGTCGAGCAGCTGGAACGCGCGTATCAGGACGCCCGGTTCGGGAGGGCGGCCGAGGTTCCGTTCAGCGACACCGAGATCCCCACGGTGGTGGACCACACCCTTGCTCCCGAGGGGATCCACACGATGTCGATGTTCACCCAGTGGGTGCCGGCCGACTGGGCCGACGACGAGGACGACCACGGCCCCGAGCTGGAGGCCTACGCCGACCGGCTCGTCGACCGGCTCGAGGCGGTGGCGCCCGGCTTCTCGTCGTCGATCCTGGCCCGGCAGATCATCGGCCCCAAGCAGATGCAGGATGGTTGGGATCTCTTGGGCGGCAACATCTTCCATGGCGAGCTGACCGTGGACCAGCTCTTCCACCTCCGCCCCGCCGTCGGGTACGCCGACTACCGCACACCGATCGCCGGGCTGTACCAGGCCTCGAGCGCAACGCATGCTGGCGGAGGGGTGACCGGGCTGCCCGGTCACCACGTCGTCCGGGAGATCCTGCGGGACAAGCGGAAGCACTGAAGGGAGGGCTGGCCGTGACCCTCGGCTGGGTCGGAGACATCGAGGAGCTCACGCTCGCCAACGACACGTTCCGCACCGTCGTGTACACCGGCGGCCACGCGCAGCTCACCCTCATGCGGCTGGCGCCGGGGGAGGACATCGGCCGCGAGGTGCACCCACACCTGGACCAGTTCCTCCGCCTCGAGCAGGGGCGTGCCCGCGTGGAGCTCGGGTCCCGCGAGGACACGATCGACGAGACGCACGACGTCGAGGCGGACTGGGCGTTCATCGTGCCGGCCGGCGTGTGGCACAACGTGGTGAACACCGGGGAGGGCGATCTGAAGCTGTACTCGCTCTACGCGCCGCCGGAGCATCCGGATGGCACGGTGCACCGCACGAAGCGCGAGGCGGACGCGGCCGAGCGCGACGGCGGCTGAGCGGGAAGCTCCCGTGGGGCCCGGTCCCTAGTCGTTCCTTCGTGGCCCCCCTGGGGGACCGGCAGATGTAGCCGAAGGTCTGATGTACCCGGAACAGCCTGCCCGCCGATACCCGGAACCGGGTAACGGCAACGCCGCCCGGAGGTGGGCGGCAGAGGAGGGAGTGACATGCGGCAATGGGAGCTGGTCGGGATCACCGACCGAGAGCCTGTGTGGTTCCCCGCGTCCACGGGGGACCGGGAGGAGCACCGCGTGCGCTGGCAGTTCTTCTGGTCGACCGACACGGACCTGCGGTTCCGGACCGTGAGCGATGCCGCGGCGGCTGCACTTGGCCAGCCGGCGTGGCGCTGCGAGGGGCAGGACCTGCTCGCGACGTTCGGCATCGAGGGGGCGAACCTCGCCGTCCTCGAAGCGCACACCGATGCGCTCGAGGGCGGTGAGGCGACCTTCACGCTGGAACGTGACGGTCGTTCGATCCGGTGCCGGGTGGAGCCCACCCACGCGTCCGACGGGTGCGTGATCGGAACGTTCTGCCTGGCGACCGAGGACGATGACGAGGAGTCGTACCGGGTGGGTCGCCGCAAGCTGGCGACCGCCGCGGCTTGAGTCGTCACCCCGGGAAGGAGGCCGCGGCCTCGAGCACCTGCGCCACCTCGGGACCGCTGTGGGCCGTCGAGAGGGTCCACAGCTCGAACCCCGAGGGAGGGAGGGCCACCCCCCGCCCCAGCTGGTGGTGGAAGAACCGGGCGTAGCGCTCGAGGTCAGCGGCCTCCGCCCCACCGAGGTCGCGGACCGGTCCGTCGGTGAAGGAGACGCTGAACAACGACCCGGCCCGATTGATCGTGGCGGGGATCCCGTTCTCGACGAAGGCATCCGTGAGACCCGCGATGAGCGCGTCGGCGGTCCGTTCGAGCTCCCGGTAGGGGTCGGTGGTCCGAGCGAGGTCGAGGGCGGCGATCCCCGCCGCAACCGCGACGGGGTTCCCGCTGAGGGTCCCGGCCTGGTACACGGGGCCGACGGGCGCGAGCAGCTCCATCAGATCCCGTCGGCCACCGAACGCCGCGCACGGGAAGCCGCCCCCCATCACCTTGCCCAGGACGGTGAGGTCGGGGGTGACGCCGAAGACGGTCTGCGCGCCGCGGTACGCGATCCGGAACCCCGTGATCACCTCGTCGAAGATCAGCAGCGCGCCGTGCCGGTCGCACAGCGCGCGCAGGCCCTCCAGGAAGCCCGGCTCCGGCGGCACCACGCCCATGTTCGCCGCGACGGGCTCCACGATGATCGCGGCGACGTCGCGCTCACCCTCCTCGAGGAGCCGGTTCACCGCGTCCAGGTCGTTGTAGGGGGCCGACAGCGTGTCGGCGACGGCGCCGGCCGTCACCCCCGCAGAGCCGGGCAGCCCGAAGGTGGCCAACCCGCTGCCGGCGCCCCGCACGAGCAGCTGGTCGGCGTGGCCGTGGTAGCAGCCGTCGAACCGGACGATCGCGTCGCGCCCCGTCGCGCCGCGGGCCAGGCGGATCGCGCTCATCGCAGCCTCGGTGCCCGAGGAGACGAGCCGAACCTGCTCGACGCCCGGAAGGGCGTCGACGATGCGTGTGGCGAGCTCGACCTCGAGCTCGGTCGGCGCGCCGAACGACGTGCCGCGACGCGCCGCTTCGGTCGCCGCCTCCACGATCTCCGGGCGCGCGTGACCGAACAACAGGGCTCCCCACGACTGCACCAGGTCCACGTAGCGGTTGCCGTCGGCGTCCTGCACCCAGGCGCCCTCGCCGCGGACCAGGAACGGTGGCGTTCCGCCCACCGCGCCGAAGGCCCGCACGGGCGAATCGACCCCGCCCGGGATCACCGCGCGGGCACGCGCGAACAGCTCCTCGTTCGCCGACACGAGCCTGGATGCTACGGGCCGAGCGTCGGGGGCGCCGACGGTTGACGCGACCCCGGGCGCTCCCGGAACCTGGCGCGATGCAGGAGCCGCACGTCGGGCCGCAACCACCAACCCCGGAGGGTCCGGCTCCTCGCAAGCTGATCACGCCCGGCCGGGTGATCGCGCTGCTCGCGAGCGCGATCGGGCTGTACGTGGTCTGGCCCTCGCTCGTCGCGGTCCTGGCCTCGGCCGGTGACCTGGACGAGATCCGCTGGCCCTGGTTCTTCGTGATCGGGGGCCTCGAGGCCGCGAGCTACGGGTGCATGTGGCTGCTGATCGGCCTGGCGCTCGACTCCCACCGCTGGTACCTGATCGGGACGTCCCAGGTGGCCGGCAACGCCTTCTCGAAGGCCGTGCCCGGCGGCAGCGCCGCCGGCGCCGCCCTGCAGTTCCGCATGCTGACGGACGGGGGGATCGCGGCGCCGAAGATCGCGACGGGCCTGGCCGCGGTATCGCTGATCAACGTCGCCACGCTCTTCGCGATGCCGTTGTTCGCCCTCCCGGCGATCCTGGGCGGCGCGGCGATCAACGACGGTCTGGCGCGGGCCGCCTGGCTCGGGCTCGGCGCGTTCGTGTTGCTGTTCGCCGGGGGCGCGGCGCTCCTGCTCGCCGACAAGCCCGTGCACCTGGCCGCGCGGGCGGCCCAGAAGCTCCACAACACGTTCCTGCGGCACAAGCCGCCGATCACCGACCTGTCCGAGCGGCTCACGCGCGAGCGGGACACGGTCCGTTCGATCCTGGGCAAGCGATGGGCGGGCGCGATCGTGCGCTCGATCGGGAACGTGGCGTTGGACTACGGGGCGCTCCTGGCCGCGCTGGTGGCGGTCGGCGCCAAGCCGCGCCCGTCCCTGGTGCTCCTGGCCTACGTGGCGGCGGTGGTGATCGCGATGTTCCCGATCACTCCGGGGGGGCTGGGGCTGGTGGAGGCCGGGCTCGCGGGGATGCTCGTCTTGGCCGGGGTGAACGGGGCGCAGGCGACCTTGGCGACGCTCGCCTACCGCCTCGCCTCGTACTGGGGTCCGCTGCTCGCCGGCGTCATCGCGTACTACCTGTACCGGCGGCGAGCGCCGAAGTGGCGCGCCCGGGCGGCCGCGGCGGCCGAGGGCGTCGGGCCCTGACCGTGACCGCGATCCGGACGCTCGCCGCCTCGGTCCGCGATCGACGGGTGAGCTCGCACGAGCTCGTGTCCGAGTCCTTGCGCCGCATCGAGGCGCTCGATCCGGAGCTCGGAGCGGTCGTCGCGCTGCGTCCCCAGGCGCTGGAGGAGGCCCGGGTGCTCGACGGCCTGATCGCCGACGGCGAGGATCCCGGACCGCTGGCGGGGCTGCCGCTCCTGGTGAAGGACGTGACCGAGGTCGCCGGGATGCGGACCACCTTCGGCTCGCTCGCGATGGTGGACGCACCGCCCGCGGACCGCGACGCCGTGGCGGTGGCTCGGCTCCGGGGGGCCGGGGCCGTCGTGGTCGGCAAGACGAACACGCCCGAGTTCGCGACCGCCGGGTGGACCGCCAACCTCGCGTTCGGCATCACGCGCAATCCGTGGGACCGGTCGCGGACCCCGGGAGGTTCCAGCGGCGGGTCGGGCGCCGCCCTCGCCGCGGGCCTTGCGGCGATCGCGACCGCCACCGACGGGGGCGGCTCGGTCCGGATCCCGGCCTGCTACTGCGGCCTGGCAGGGCTGAAGCCCACGAACGGGGTGATCGGCCGCGACCCGATCCCCGCCTGGATGGACCTGTCGACCCAGGGGCCGCTCGCACCGAGCGCGGACGACCTCGCCGTGCTGCTCGCCGTGCTCCGCGGGCCCACCCCCGGCGACCCGACCGCGCTCCCCGGGTGGGCCACCGGCCCGGCCGCGACCCGATCCTCTCCGCTGCGCGTGCTCGTCCTCGATCGCCTCTGGAGCGACGAGCCGCTCCCGCCCGCGGCGGCCGAGCCCTTCGCACGAGCCGTCGACCGATTCGCCGACGTCCTCGGCGTGGCGGTCGAGCGATCGCCCCTGACCGATCCGTTCCCCGGTTCGTCGATGGGCCTGGACTGGGTACGGATCACCGCGTGCGAGCATGCGCACCACCTCGGGCGCGGCTGGATCCAGCTGCATCGCGACGAGCTCACCGACGACACCGGTTCGTTCCTGGAGCTCGGCCTGGCGGTGTCGGCCGAGGACTACGTGACCGCTCGCCGGCGCAGGTTCGGCTACGCGCGCGCCCTCGACGAGCATCTCGGTGACGACGCGATCCTGCTCACGCCGGTGATGACGGTGGAGGCGTGCGCGGCCGAAGGGCCGGGGTCGCAGAGCGAGGCAGGCTGGTACGTGACCGAGGCGCAGAACCTGACGGGACATCCGGCACTCTCGCTCCCGGCCGGGGCGTTCCCGGGCGGGACGCCGTTCGGCTTGCAGGTGACGGCTCCGCGGTTCCGCGACGACCTGTTGCTCGAGCTCGCGGCGCGGTGGCAGGAGGCCGAGCCGTGGCCGCTCGCCGCGCCGGGGTACGAACCGTTCGGGGTCTGAACGTCAGCCGCCGCGTAGCCAGTCGGCGGCGTCCTTGGCGTGGTACGTCAGGATCAGGTCGGCCCCGGCGCGGCGGATCGACGTGAGGAGCTCCAGGACCACGCGGCGCTCGTCGATCCATCCGTTGAGCGCCGCGGCCTTCACCATCGCGTACTCGCCGCTCACCTGGTACGCGGCGAGCGGGTACCCGGTGGCATCCTTCGCCGTTCGCACGACGTCCAGGTAGGGGAGGGCCGGCTTCACCATCACCAGGTCGGCGCCCTCGTCGATGTCGGCCCGGATCTCCCGCAGCGCCTCGTCGGCGTTCGCCGGGTCCTGCTGGTACCCGGCCCGGTCCCCGAAGCGCGGCGTCCCCTCGGCCGCCTCGCGGAACGGGGCGTACAGGGCACTGGCGAACTTCGCCGCGTAGGCGATGATGGCGACGTCCTCGTGCCCGGAGCCGTCGAGCTGCTCGCGGATCGCGCCGACCTGGCCGTCCATCATGCCGCTCGGACCCACGACGTGCGCCCCGGCGTCCGCCTGGGCCTCGGCGATCCGCCGATAGCGCTCGACCGTGGCGTCGTTGTCGACCTCGTCGCGCTCGTTGAGCACGCCGCAGTGCCCGTGATCGGTGTACTCGTCCAGGCAGAGGTCGGCGATCACGACGGCGTCGTCGCCGAGGTCGTCGCGGAGCGCCCGGATCGCCCGCTGGCCGATCCCCTCGGGGTTCCATGCCTCCGAGCCCTCGGCGTCCTTGCGCGACGGGACGCCGAACAGCATGAACGCCAGCACGCCCCGCTCGCGGATCTCGGCCGCCTCCTTGCGGAGCGACTCGATCGTGTGCTGGTCCTGGCCGGGCATCGAGGTGATCGGGACGGGCTCCTCGATCCCCTCCTTGACGAACAGGGGCGCGATCAGATCGGTGGCCCGCACCTCGGTCTCGCGCACGAGCGCCCGGAGCGCGGCGGTCCGGCGGAGGCGACGCGGTCGGTGCTGGGGGAAGGCCATCGCACGGCATCGTAGCCGCGCCGGCGCGTGGGCGCGCGCCGAGCCCGGCCGCGCTACGCTCGCGCTCCTTGCGAGCGAAGGGAACCCCGTGATGAACGACCGAGCTGGGTGGGATGGATCCGGCGGGCAGATCATCGGACCGGACGACCCCGGATACGACGACGCGCGCGGGGTGTGGAACGGCGTGATCGACCGGCGTCCGGCCGCGATCGCGCGGTGCGCCGACGACGACGACGTGCTCGCGGCGCTCCGGTTCGGGCGCGAGGCGGGCCTGACGATCGCCGTGCGGGGCGGCGGGCACAACGTCGCCGGCACCGGGACGGTCGAAGGAGGCTTGGTGATCGACCTGTCGCCGATGCGCGGGGTGCGGGTCGACCCCGCCGGAGGGGTGGCCGTCGTGCAGGGCGGCGCCACGCTGCACGACCTCGACGCCGCCACGCAGGAACACGGCCTCGCCGCGCCCGTCGGGATCGTCTCGGAGACGGGGGTCGCGGGTCTGACGCTGTCGGGCGGGATGGGCTGGCATCGGCGCCGGCACGGGTTGAGCTGCGACAACCTGGTGTCGGCCCGCGTCGTGACCGCGGCCGGCGAGATCGTGGACGCGAGCGCCGATGAGCACCCGGACCTCTTCTGGGGGTTGCGCGGGGGCGGGGGGAACTTCGGCATCGTCACGTCGTTCACGTTCCGCGTCCACCCGGTCGGACCCGACGTGGCGGTCGCCTTCGTCCTGTATCCGGCGGAGCGGGGCGAGGACGTGGTCGCCGGCTGCGAGGCGTGGACGGCCGCCGCGCCCGAAGAGGTCTCGCCCCTCACGTTCTACGGCCGCGTCCCTCCGGTGGAGGCGTTCCCCGCCGAGCTGCACGGCCGCGCCTTCGCCGCGGTGGGCGCGGTGCACCCCGTCGCGGCGGAGGGGGAGGATCTGCTCCGCCCGCTGCGCGAGCTCGCGGACCCCTTGCTCGATCTGAGCGACACGCTGCCGTACGTGGCCGCCCAGTCGCTGCTCGACGAGGACTACCCGAAGGGCGCCCGCTACTACTGGAAGTCGATCAACCTGCGCGGCCTGGGCGACGGCGCCCTCGCCCAGCTCGAGAGGAGCGCCGCCGAGGCGCCGTCGGGCCTGTCCACGGTCGACGTCTGGTACCAGGGCGGTGCGATGAGGCGGGTCGGCGCGCAGGAGACGGCGTTCGGGGACCGCTCGTCGCCGATCCTGATCGGGGTGGAGGCGAACTGGGAGGACCCGGCCGACGACGAGGTGAACATCGCCTGGGCCCGCGGCTGCATCGCGGACCTCGGGCCGTATTCGGCCGGCGGGACCTACCTCAACTTCCCCGGGTTCCTCGAGGAGGGTGAGGCCCAGCTCCGCGACGCCTACGGGGCGAACCTGGACCGGCTGTCCCGGGTGAAGGCCACCTACGACCCCGACAACGTGTTCCGCGTGAACCAGAACATCGCGCCGGCGACCGCCTAGCGGTCGCGGGCGACCGCCGAGCGGTCGCGCGGAGCCAGGACGCGCTCGAGCACGGCGACGAGCCCGTCGGTCGTGTGCGGACGCGCCACCCCGTGCACCACGAAGCCGTGGGCTCGAGCCTCGCGGGCCGTGACCGGCCCGATGCAGACGACCCGGGGGGCACCCCGCACGCGCCCGACCGCGCCCGTGAACCCCCGGACCGTCGACGCGCTCGTGAACGTGACCGCGTCCACCTCACCGGCCGCAAGCGCGTCACGTGCGTCCTTCGGCAGCGACCGGGGGAAGGTGGTGCGGTACGCGTCGACGCGCTCGGGCGTCCACCCTTTCGTCCGCAGGGCGTCCTCGAGACCCTCGGGCGCGATGTCGGCACGCGGACACAGCACGCGGCCCGTGCCGGCCGGGAGGCTCGCCGCCAGACCGGCGGTCGTGAACGTGCGCGGCGTGCGGTCGGGGCGTCGCCCCGCCCACCGTTCGAACGCATGCCCGGTGCCGTCGCCGATCGCGGCCACCTTCGCGCGGACGTCCGCCGGCGACGCGAGCCGGTCGGCCAGCATCCCGACCGTGCTCGGCGACGTGAGCACGATCCACGCGAACCGCCCGGCGGCGAGGTCCCCGAGTGCCTGCGTGAGTGCTGCGCTCTTGGCCGGGCGCAGCTCGATCGCGGGGGCCACGAGGACCCGGGCGCCGCGGCGACGGAGCTGCTCGACCAGGGTCGTCGCTCGCTCGCTCGGCCTCGTCACGAGGATCGTGCGTCCCGCGAGGGGCGAGCGGGGCGTCACGCTTCGCGCAGCTCCGCCAGGATCGCGTCCGAGCCCTGGTTCCTGAGCTCCGCCGCGACGATCCGTGCGGCCGTCGCCGGGTCCTCGCCCTCCGCGGCCGCCCGGAGCAGACGGGCGCCGTCGGCCGACGCGACGCACGCGGCCAAGCGGATCGCGTCGCCCTTGACCGCCGCGATCGCGCCCAAGGGGAGCGCGCACCCCCCGTCGAGCGCGCGCGTGAGGGCTCGTTCGGCCGTCAAGGCCAGTGCGGAGGGCCGATGATCGAGCGTCGTGAGCGCCGCCCGGACCACGCGATCGTCCGCTCGGCACTGGACCGCCAGGCATCCCTGACCGGGGGCGGGGACCATCTCGTCCACCCCGAGCGTGCGGGCATGTGGCGGGATCACGTCGAGCCGTTCCAGCCCGGCCGCCGCCAGCACGGCCACGTCGACCTCGCCGTCGGCGAGCTTGCGCAGCCGTGTGTCCACGTTGCCGCGCAGGTCGGCGATCCCCACACCGGGGAACGCCGCCAGGATCTGCGCCCGTCGCCGGACCGACGACGTCCCGACCACCATCCCCTTCTCCAGCACCTCGCGTTCGCGGAAGACCAGGACGTCGTGGGGGTCGGCCCGCTCGGGCACGGCGCCGATCACCAGACCACGAAGCTCGCCCGCACCGTCCTCGTCGGCGGGGAGGTCCTTCGCCGAATGCACGGCGAGGTCGACCTCGCCCTCGCGCAGCGCATCGAGGATCGTGTCGATCCAGAGGCCCTTCATCGAGACCGGGTCGGGGAGGAGGTCGACGTGCTCGGGCCACCCCGCCCGGTCGCCCGACGTGGTCATCGGCACGAGCTCGGCGTCGACGTCCTGGTGACGGAGCATCCGCCGCACCTGCTCGGCCTGTGCGGTGGCCAGCCGGGACCGGCGCGTCCCGATCCGGAGCGTCCTCACCGCGGGTCGTCGAGGTCGATGCCGAGCAGCTCCGCAAGGAGCCTCGCGTGCATGCGGTCGGTGCCGGGCTCGGAGCGCTCCTTGAGCTCGACGATCGGGTCGTGCAGCAGCTTCGCCGCGATGCCGCGGGCGAGCGCCTCGACCGCCTCGTGCTCGTCGGGCGTGAGATCCGCGAACCGTGCCGCCCACCGCGTGAGCTCGGCGCGCACCACGTCGTCTCCGTGCCGGCGCACCGCGCGGATCACGGGTCCGAGCTCGTCGCCCCGGCGCCGCACGACCCAGCGCCGCACCTCCTCGGCCACCAGGTCCCGCGCGCGGTCCAGGTCGCGTGCGGTCTCCTCGTCGTGCTCGCCGATCCGTTCGCGGATCGCGACGATGTCGACCACGTGCACGCCTTCGACGTAGGCGGCCTCGGGGTCCACGTCGCGGGGCACCGCCAGGTCCAGCAGCAGCAGCGCACGTCCCTCGCGCCCGCGCATCGCGCGGGCCACCGCCGCGTGGTGGAGCACGTACCCCGCAGCGCCCGTGGCCGTGACCACCAGGTCCGCGTCGGCGACCGCTGCGGGGAGCGAGCCGAGGGAACCATGCGACGCCCCCGTCCGCTCCGCGAGCGCCTGTGCCCGGTCCGGGGTCCGGTTCACGATCCGGACCTCACCCACGCCGGCGTGCCGCAGGTGCTTGACGGCGAGCGACGCCATCTGGCCCGCGCCCACGATCACGACCCGGCGACCCTCCAGCCCGCCCAGCGCATCGGCCGCCAGCGACGATCCCAGCGTCACGAACGCGTCGGGCGCCGCCCCGAGGGAGGTCTCCTGCCGGACCCGGCGCCCGGCGCGGACCGCCGCGTGGAACAGTCCGGTGAGCGCCGGGCCCGCCGCCCCGGCCTCGCGCGCGACGCGCTCGGCCTCGCGCACCTGGGACGCGATCTGCGTCTCGCCCAGGACCATCGAGTCCAACCCGGCCGCCACCTCGAACAGATGCTCGGCGGCGTCCTGCTCCCAATGGGAGTAGAGGGGCTCGGCGAGCTCGTCGACGTCGACGCCGCGCGAGTCGGCCAGCAGCCGCTTCAGCGCCAGGAACCCGGCGTGGTAGGACGCGACGCTGCCGTAGACCTCGACCCGGTTGCAGGTGGACAGGATCACGGCCTCGTCGACGCCGTCGAGCTCCTCCACGCGACGGAACGCCTTCGCCAGGTCGTCGTCACCCAGCGCGAGCCGCTCCAGCAGCTCGATCGGCGCGCGACGGAACGAGATACCCAGGGTCAGGATGCCCATGGTTCGAGCGGATATCGTAGCGGCCCCCATGTCCGACAGCCCCGCCCGCCGTGCCCGTGACCTGGGCATCCACATCGGCCGCGGCGCCCCCGGCGCCACGAACGCGATCACCGACGTGCCCGGCGTGCGCGTGGGGCACCGCACCGTGCTTCGGGGCGACGACGGCGCGCACGACGCGGTCCGCACCGGCGTGACGGCCATCTTCCCCCACGAGGGAGACCCGTGGACGGCGCCGGTCTACGCCGGCACGCACATCCTCAACGGCTACGGGGAGTTGATCGGCGTGAACACGATCCGAGAGTGGGGGATCCTCGAATCGCCGATCGTCCTGACCTCGTCGCAGCTGATCGGGAAGGCGTACGACGCCACCGTACGGTGGATCGCAGGGCACGACCGACGCGCCGCCGAATCCGTGATGCCGGTCGTCACCGAGTGCGACGACTCGTTCCTGTCGGCGGTCCTTGCCGACCCGCTCTCGGACGAGGACGTGGGAGCCGCGCTCGACGCCGCGGCCGGCGGATCGGTCGAGGAAGGCAGCGTGGGTGCCGGGACCGGGATGCAGGCGTTCGACTTCAAAGGTGGGATCGGAACGGCGTCGCGGGTGGTGGAGCTCGGCGGCGACGCCGCCACCGTGGGGGTGCTGGTGCTGACGAACCACGGGAACCGCGAGGACCTGCTGATCGACGGCGTCCGCGTGGGAGAGCGGCTGGTCGGGGACCTCCCGGCCGAGCACTCGGAGGGCTCGTGCATCGTCGTGGTGGCCACCGACGCCCCGTTGCTGCCCCACCAGCTCCGCCGCGTGGCCGAGCGGGCTGGCCTGGGGCTCGCGCGCGGGGGGTCGCACGCCTCGAACACGAGCGGCGAGCAGCTGCTCGCGTTCTCCACGGCGAACCGCCTGCCCTCGGACGCGCCGCAGGCGGTCGTCAGTTCGGTCGTCGACGGTGCCGGGGCGGGCGGGCCGTTCCTGTCCCGACTGTTCCGCGCCACGGTCGAGGCGACCGAGGAGGCGGTGGTGAACGCGATGATCGCGGCCCACGGCGTCGTGGGACGCGATGGCCACACCCTCCAGGCTCTGCCGGTCGCGCGCACCCTCGCCCTGCTCAGCGAGGTCGGGCGGCTGTCGGGCTGAGCGCCGCACGGCCGTCCCGTAGGATGGGCGGCGGAGACGTGCCTGAGTGGCCGAAAGGAGCCGCCTGCTAAGCGGTTACGGGGTGTTGAGCTCCGTCCAGGGTTCGAATCCCTGCGTCTCCGCTCGGACCACACCTACGAGGCCGTGAAGCTCGTGTGCATGCCCTGCTGGTAGTGCCCGGGGAGATTGCAGAACAGCACGTAGGAGCCGGCGTCGAGGTTCACCGTCAGCGACTGGCTGCTGCCGCCCTCGACGTCCTCGACCTCGTCGATCGGCGTGATCCCCTCGCCTTCCTCGTCCACGTTGCCGTCCTCGTCGGTGGGGAGCGCGTCGGGGGCGAGATCCGTCTGGACGACGACGAACTCGTGGGTCTGCTCCGCGTCGTTCGTGACGTCGAACGTGACGTCACCGGACGGGGCCGACGTGGGATCCGCGGTCACGGTGAAGTCGGCGAGCGTCACCGAGACGTCTCCGTCGTCGCCACCGCAACCCGCACTCAACACCACGAGCACCGCCACCAGCACGAGCGAACGCTTGACCATGGTTCCCCCTCTCCGGCGTTCCGCCGAGCGTAGGGAGACGGAGCGCGCGAAGGGCCCCCATGACGGACCGGTCAGCGATCCGTCACCGGGCCGTCACGTTGCGAGGGCGCCGAGATGACGGTTCGGTCATGCCCCTGGTGCCCGGACGGGCCGGTGGCCTACGATCGAGAGGTGGCCAGGGTGCTGGTCGTCGATGACGAACCTCGGATCGTCAGCTTCATCTCGCGGGCGCTCACCGCGCAGGGCTTGGAGGTCGATGGCGCGCTGGACGGCAGGCGAGGTCTGGACCTCGCTCGCTCGGGACGGTACGAGCTCGTGGTCCTCGATCTCCTCCTGCCCGGGATGGACGGGGAGTCGGTCCTCGGCCAGCTGATCGAGGAACGACCCGAGCAACGGGTGCTCGTGCTCTCCGCCCTCTCGGACGTCGAGCGGAAGGTCCGATGCCTCGACGTGGGTGCCTCGGACTACCTGGCGAAGCCCTTCGCGCTGGCCGAGCTGATCGCCCGGGTGCGCGCGCGGCTCAGGCAGGCCGCATCGGGACCCGAGGAGCGGTACCTCAACGTGGGATCGGTCCGGCTCGACCGGGTCCGCCGGGTGGCCGACGCTGGCGGTGGGCGGCTCGCACTGACCCAACGAGAGTTCGAGCTGCTCGAGTACCTGATGCTCCGCCGCGGGGAGGCGTGCTCCCGTCCCCGGCTCCTGGCCGACGTCTGGAGCATCGACTTCGACCCGGGGAGTAACCTCGTCGACGTCTGTGTCGGCCGGCTGCGGGCGAGGCTGGGGAACGAGGTGATCGAGACCGTCAGGGGTGTGGGCTATCGGTTCAACGCTCCGTAGGCATTGGGTGGAGGTCGCGTGGGCGATCTTCGCGGGCGCGTGCGTCCTCGCGATCTTCGCGGTGTCTCGATGGGAAACGATCCCGTTCCACTTCGTGTGGGTGAGCCTGACCCTCCTCTACGGGTTCCGCGTCTGGCGCACCACGACCACGGCGGCGGTCCTCGGTGCCGTGATGGCGGCGACCGGCGTGGCGCTCGTCTGGACGGTCGTCCAGGGGAACCGTGCCGCCGACGAGGTCTCGGAGGTCCCGTTGATGGCCGCCATGTTCGTCGTGATGGCGTGGCACGCCCAACGGCGACAGCGCGCCGTGGACTCTGCGGAGCAGGCTGCCGTGAGCGAACGGAAGGCCCGCGACCGCCAACGTGAGTTCGTGCGGGATGCATCGCACGAGCTCCGCACACCGATCACGGTGGCACGCGGCCATGCCGAGCTCGCCCGCGCCACGGCTCAGGACCCGCGGACGGAACGGGACATGGAGGTCATCCTCGACGAGCTCGATCGGCTCTCTCGCCTCTCGGACCGGCTGCTCGTCCTGGCGGCGGCCGATCACCCCGATTTCCTCGCGCGGCAGGAGCTGGAGGTCCGACCCTTCGTCCAGGACCGTGCCCGGCGGTGGGCCCAGACGGCTCCTCGCGCGTGGGAGGCGGCGATCGGAGCCGACGGCTCCGTGCCGGCCGATCGCGACCGTCTGGCGACGGCGGTGGACGCGCTCGTCGAGAACGCCGTCGACGCCACCGAGGAGGGGGATCGTATCCGGATCAGCGCCGCGGCCGAGG
>DATBJQ010000124.1:0-27367 GCA_036556385.1 Actinomycetota bacterium
GCGGCTCGGCCATCTCCGCGATGAACAGGTTCGGGCTCCACGGGCGCGCGTAGGCCTGCCGCTCGATCGCCATGACGCCGCGCAGGTGCCGGCGGCGCATCGGGACGATCTCGAGCCTACGCGCCCCGCGCTCGCCGATCCCACGCGATCTCAGCATCCGATCTCCTCAGGTACAACGGAACCACGTCATACAGGCGGTCGTGCTCCTCGCGCAAGAACCGTGGCACCGCCAGCTCCACCAGCGCCGCCGCGTCGGGGTGCGCCGCGACCGGCGAGGCGAACACGAGCCTGCCCCCCAGCTCCGAGAGCACCTCGCGGTACAGGATGGCACCGTCGCCGACCGCGAGCACGTCGCCGGGGAACGCCTCGAGCTCCGCGACCAGGTGCTCCGGACGCTGCACGGTGTAGTGCGTCGCGCGGACCACGCCGCCGGGGACGGGTCGGTACACGGCGCTGAAGACCTCGCCGCGACGCCCGTCGATCACCGCGGCGATCGATCGGCGCGTGACCCGGACGCTGTACGCGAGCGTGTCGAGGCTGGTGAGGCCCACGATCGGGCTCCCGGTCACCTGGGCGAGCGTCTTGGCGGTCTCGACCCCGACCCGCAGACCGGTGAACAACCCCGGACCGACCCCGACCGCGAACCCCCCCACCTGGTCCAGCGTGACGCCGGTCCACTCCAGCAGCTTCTCGAGCGCCGGGGTGACCGACTCCTGCCGGGCCTTCCCGACCACCTCGATCCTGCCCAGGATCTCGCGCTCGGAGCCGATCGCGACCGACGTGTGGGGCGTGGCCGTCTCGATCCCGACCACGATCACGTCGGTTCCTCCCAGGCCCCGAGGGCGTGCTCCAGACCCTCCCACCGTGCCTCCCAGGAGGGCCCCGTCGACGTGAGCTCGATGCGGCGCTCCTCCGAACCGCCGGAGGGGTCGATCCCGGTGAGCTCCACCCGCAGCCGGTCGGGGGCGAGCAGCTCCTCGACCGCGTCGCCCCACTCGACGAGGAGCACCCCTTCCCCGCCGAGCAGCTCCTCCAGCGTCAGGTCCACGACGTCCTGCACGCGCTCCAACCGATAGACATCCACGTGCGCCACCGGGACACGGCCCGTCACGTACTCGCGCACCAGGGTGAAGGTCGGTGAGGTCACGTGCTCGGTCGCCCCCAGCCCGTGGGCGAGACCCTGGACCAGGGTGGTCTTGCCGGCGCCCAGCTCCCCCGTGAGCACGACCACGTCGTGGGGACGCAGCAGGTCCGCGAGCGCCTCGCCGATCCGGCGTGTGTCGTCCGCCGTGCCCGAACGGAGCGCGAGGTCCATGTCAGAACAGCTCGAGCTGCTCGTCCTCGGGCTCCGCCGCCGTGAGGTCGACCACCGGCTCGTCGGCGGTGGTGGGCGGCGGCACCGCGGGCCCGTCGAGGGTCTGGCGCACCAGGAGGAAGTCGTCGCGGAGATCCTGGAACTGGCGGGAACCCTCCCCGCCGCCCCGCAGGATCGCGGCAGGGTGGAACGTGGGGATCACGCGGCGGCCGTGCCACTCGTAGACGGCGCCCCGCATCGACGTGATCCCCCGGGACGTCGCGAGCACGTGCTTCGTGGCGAAGTTCCCCAGCGTCATGATCACGCGCGGCTGAACGAGGGACAGCGTCTCGACGAGCCACGGCGTGCAGGCCTCGATCTCGTCGGGCAGCGGGTCGCGGTTGCCGGGCGGCCGGCACCGGAGGACGTTGGCGATGTACACGTCGGGGCGGGTCAGTCCGATCTCGCCCAGCATCCGGGTCAGGAGCTGCCCCGCGGCGCCGACGAACGGCTCACCCTGTTGGTCCTCGTGGAACCCGGGCGCCTCGCCGATGAACATCAGGTCGGCGTCCGGGTTCCCGACCCCGAAGACGACCTGGGTCCGCGACTCCGACAGGCGGCACTTCGTACAGGTGGATGCCTCACGGGCGACCTCGGCGAGGGTCCGGGTCACGCGGCGCCGACCTCCTCGTCGCCCTGCGGGGGCTTCCGTCGTGTCCGTCGCTTCGGCCCTCGCGCGGGCGCGAACACGCCGCGCGCGAAGCTCCGGATCTCCCGCTCCAGCTCGAGGGGCCGTTCGAGCATCGGGATGTGCCCGACACCGTCGAGCACGACGAGCCGGCCGTCGGGCAACGCGCCGGCGAGCTCGATCGCCGCCGCGGGTGGCGTCACGCGATCGAGCTCCCCCACCACGACCAGCGCCGGGACGTGGATCCGCGGCACGGCGTGCCGGAGATCCATCTCCATCAGCTCGGGGAGGGCGTCGGTCCAGACCTCGGACGCCGTGGCGTGCGCGAGGGCGACGACGTGGTCGACGACGCGGTGGGGCGCCTCCGGCCCGAACTGCGTGACCCGTGTCAC
Source organism: Actinomycetota bacterium (assembly GCA_036556385.1). Lineage (GTDB taxonomy): Bacteria > Actinomycetota > UBA4738 > UBA4738 > HRBIN12 > AC-51. Next base: position 2,375 of record DATBJQ010000124.1, read on the forward strand.
CACGCCACTCACGTCGACGGGGCTGGCCAGGACCGCACGCCGGAGCCGGTCGACCCGCCTCGCCGCGGCGCGGGCCGACCCCAGCCGCGGGCGGAGGAGCTCGGTGACGGAGCCCATCGCACCGCGGAGCAGATCCGAGGAGGCGGCCCCGATCATCACGACGCCGGCCACACGGGAGCTGATCAGCTCGGGGCGCTGCTCGGCCATCGCGAGGATCGCCATCGCGCCCATCGAATGACCGATCACGACGGCGGGGCGGTCCGGCGCGACGAGCTCCAGCACCGCCGCGGTGTCGCGGCCCATGCTCCGCAGCGACAGGTCCCCGTGGGCGGCCGCCGCGCTCCGACCGTGCGACCGATGGTCGAAGGCGACCACGCGGAAGTCGCGCGCGAGGTCGGGCCACAGATCGCACCACTCCGACATGTCGAGGCTGAACCCGTGCGAGAACACCAGGATCGGAGCCGACGGGTCACCGGCGGCCCGGACGGCCAGCTCGGTGCCGTCGAAGGACGTCACGGGGCCGAGATCTTCCGGTGGGAGGTCGCCGATCGGAGCGGCGTCGGGGCCGCGGCGCTTCAGCACCTCGCGCCCGATCACACCGGCGGTCACGAGCCCGGCCGCGACCCCGGCCGACACCAGTGCGATCCGCCGCTTCATCCCACGTGCTCCCGAGGGACGCGCTCCCCGATGCGGGTCACGATCTCGTAGGCGATCGTGTCCGCGCTCGCCGCGAGGTCCCACGCGGTGATCCGCCCCTGGCCCTGCTCCCCCACGAGGACCACGTCGTCACCCGGCTCGACCACCAGGTCCCCGCAGTCCACCATCAGCTGGTCCATCGTCACGTTGCCCGCCACCCTGCACCGGTGCTCCCGGATCAACACGTCGGCGCGGGAGGACGCGGAGCGAGGGTAGCCGTCCGCATAGCCCACCGGCACCGTGGCGATCCAGGCATCGCGCTCCACCTCGTAGCGATGGCCGTAGCTCAACCGCTCCCCCGCGGCGAGCCGCTTCACGAACGTCACCCGGCTCCGCCACGTCAGCGCGGCCCGGAGGCCGCGGTCCTCGCCGACGCCGGGAGCCGGGGGGATCCCGTAGATCGCGATCCCCGGGCGGACGAGATCGAACGCCGCCTCGTCGTGGAGCAACGCACCCCCGCTGTTCGCGGCGTGCAGGTACCGGGGCTGCAGGCCGGCGTCGCGCGCGGCCTCCACGACGCGTCCGAACCGTTCCAGCTGGAGCTTCGTCGTCTCGGCGTCCTCCTCGCTCCGCGCCAGGTGGGTCCAGAGCCCCTCGAGCTCGAACCCTGCCCGGAGCGTTCGCTCCGCGAAGCCCACCGCGTCCTCGGGCGGCCAGACGCCCACCCGGTGCATGCCGGTGTCGACCTTCACGTGGACGCCGACGCCCTGGCCGCGCACCGCGGCGGTCAGCCGCTCGAGGCCCTGGTCCGAATACAACGCGGGCGTGAGTCGCGCCGCCACGGCCACGGCCTCCGCGCCGGGTGGGAGCTCCGAGAGCACCAGGATCGGGGCATCGACGCCGGCCGCGCGTAAGCGCAACCCCTCCTCCACGAGCGCGACCCCCAGCCAGGTCGCCCCGGCATCCAGCGCCGCCCGGGCGACGGGGACGTCGCCGTGCCCGTACGCGTTCGCCTTGACCACGGCCATCAACTCGGTCCCCGGCGGCCGCAGCGCGCCCACGTTGTGACGGATCGCCGCGAGATCGACCTCGATCCAGGTCGGGCGGAACCTGCCCGTGCCCGTCGTCACCCCCACGCCTGCTCCCGCACGGCGTCCACGGCCTCCGGCAGCCGCTCGGCCACGTCGCCGGCCACCGTCCCCTCGCCGCGGTCCCGCCCGGCGAAGATGCCGGCCAACCCGTGGACGTAGGCGCCGGACCAGGCGGCGGAGAACGGATCGACCCCGCGCGCCAGCAGCGCGCCGATCACCCCGGTCAGCACGTCGCCGGTTCCGGCCGTGGCCAGGTAAGCGGACCCCGTGGGGTTGATCCGGGCATCGCCCTCGGGGCGTGCGATCACGCTGCGCGTCCCCTTCACGACCGCCACGGCGCCGGTCCTGGTGGCCAGCTCGCGCGCCGAGGCGAGCCGGTCCCGCGGGCGATCGGCCCGGTCGCCGAGCAGACGGGCGAGCTCGCCGAGGTGGGGGGTCAGGACGGCGTCGGACTTCCGCGACACGAGCGCCTCCGGATCGCCGGCGAAGGCGTTGAGGCCATCGGCGTCGAGCACGAGGGGAACCGGGGCCTCGCGGATCAGGTCGCGGATGAACCCCCCGGTCTCCGGGTCCGTCGAGAGCCCCGGTCCGATCGCGAGCGCGTCGGCGTCCCCGGCCCGGTCCAGGACGGTCCCGAGCGCCGACCCGGCGACCGTGCCGGCGTCCGTCTCGGGCAGCGGCAGGAAGATCGTCTCGGTGAGGACCGCCTGTACGGCGGCCAGTGTCGAAGCGGGCACCCCCAGGACCACGTAGCCGGCGCCGAGCCGTCCGGCGGCGCGCGCGATCAGCCTCGAGGCGCCCGTCATCGACCGCGAGCCGGCCACCACCACCAGCGTCCCGCTCGCCTTCTTGTGGGCGTCACTCGCGCGCACCGGCAGCAGCGGCGCGACGTCCGAGGGCTCCACGACGCCGAGCGCGTCGGGGAGCAGGTCGTCCGGGAAGCCGATGTCGACGACCCGGAGGTCGCGTGCGCGCTCCGCACCGGGCATCAGGACCGCGCCGACCTTCGCGGCACCGAAGGTCACGGTGAGCTCGGCCCAGATCGCCTCCCCCGGCACGGCGCCCGTGGCCCCGTCGACACCGCTCGGGATGTCCACCGCGACCACCGGAGCCTCCGCGGCGTTGAGCGCGTCGATCGCCGCCAGCGGCTCGCCCCCCGGGATCCCCCGGAAGCCCGTGCCGAAGATCGCGTCGATCGCGACGTCGGCCCGTGCCAGCTCCCGCGAGAGGGATCCCTCACGGAGGCCGCGGACGCGAACGCCGGGATGCGCGCCGAGGCGTTCGAGGTTCACCGCCGCGGGCTCCCGCAACTCGGCAGGGTCGGCGAGCAGGACGACAGCCACGCGCACCCCCCAGGCGGCCAGGTGCCGGGCGGCCACGAAGCCGTCGCCGCCGTTGTTGCCCTTCCCGCAGACGATCACGACGCGACGGCCGTACACCCCGCCCACCAGATCCGCCGCCGCTCGTGCCACGGCCCACCCGGCCCGTTCCATCAGCAGCTCGGTGGGAACACCTCGCGCCTGGGTCGCCCCGTCGAGCTCGGCCGCCTGCTGCGGCGTCAGGATCGGCTTCACGCGTCGTGCACCGCCACGGCGAACGCGACGGCGTTCGTCCGTTCGTGGGTGAAGGTGATCAGGACGCGGGTGATCCCGAGCGCGTCGGCCCGCTGCTTCGCCTGCCCGGTGAGTGCGATCGTGGGAGCGCCGCTCGCGTGCCGCACCACGCTGATGTCCTGCCAACGCTTCCCGCGATAGCCGCCCAGCGCCTTGATCACGGCCTCACGGGCCGCGAACCGCCCCGCGAACGACTCTGCCGGGCGGGCCTTCGCGTCGCAGTAGGCGATCTCCTCGGGGGTGAAGACCCGCTGGCGCATCGTGGGGTGGCGGGCGAGCGCCCGTTCCATCCGCGCGATCTCGCAGATGTCGACGCCGAGGCCGACGATCTCCACGCGACAAGGCTAGCCCAGTCTCCCGCGCGCGGACCTCAGCCGCCGTCCCCGGTCTCGGGCTCACCACCGCCTCGACGACGGCTCACGACCGTGAGGACCAGCCAGGTCCCCCCGATCGCGATCAGAGCCCCGAGGAGCAGGATCGACCACGGCGGGACGCCGTCCTGCCGTGCGCTCGACACGACGCCGGGCGGTCCCGAGGCGGGCGGCTCGGGCGGGTCGGCGGGTCCGGACGGCGGTCGCGGCTCGCCGACGATCCGTTCGAGCTGGGTCTCGGTGATCAGGGAGCAGATGCTGGTGGTCCAGCGCCCACCGTCACGTGAGAGCACGAGCGCGCGTCGCTCACCCTCGGGGAACGTCACCGCGCACGAGTCCACGACGCCCGTGCCGATCTGTGCCCATACCTCCACGGTCGGACCCAGCTCGCCCCGATATACGCCGTCGACTTCGAACACCTGCGTCGTGCCCTCGTCGTCGACCCGCGTCTCGACCGCCCGTCCCACGAACGCCGCGTCCGCGTCGGCGAGCACCTCCGCGGGACGCGTCGATGCACAGCTGCACGCGAGACAGGGGTTCGCGCCGGCGATCACGCCGATGCCGGCGATCATCAGCAGGAGCACCACGCCAGCCGGCCGGGCGACGCGGTTCATGCCCGGCGACGCTACTCGACCGTGACGGACTTCGCGAGGTTCCTGGGCTGATCCACGTCGCAGCCCCGCAGCACGGCCACGTGGTACGCCAGGAGCTGCAGGGGCGGGGTGACGACCACCGGCGAGAGCAGCTCGGGGGTCTCGGGAACCTCCAGGACGTGATCGGCGAGCCGGGCCGCCTCGGTGTCGCCCTCGGTGACCACGGCGATGATCGCCGCGCCGCGGGCCTTCACCTCCTGGATGTTCGAGAGCATCTTCGGGTAGACGTGGCACGTCGTCGCCACGGCCACCACGGGGACACCGTCCTCGACCAGCGCGATCGGGCCGTGCTTGAGCTCGCCGGCGGGATGCCCCTCGGCGTGGACGTACGAGATCTCCTTGAGCTTGAGCGCGCCCTCCAGCGCCGCCGGGTAGCCCGTGTGCCGGCCGATGAAGAGCACGTCGCGGGCATCGCGGAAGCGCTCGGCGATCGCCGCGATCCGCTCGTCGAGGGCGAGGGTCCGCTCGACCTTGGCGGGGAGCCGGTCCAGCTCCGCGAGGTCGTCGGCGATCTCCTCGGGGAACTTCGTCCCCCGGACCTGTGCCAGGTAGAGCGCGACCAGCTGCAGCGCGACCATCTGCGTGGCGAACGTCTTGGTGGCCGCAACGCCGATCTCGGGGCCGGCGTGCGTGTAGAGGACTCCGTCGGCCTCGCGGGCCAGGGACGATCCCACGGTGTTCGTCACGGCGATCACCTGCGAGCCCTGTCGGCGCGCGTGGCGCGCCGCCTCGAGCGTGTCGATCGTCTCGCCCGACTGCGAGACCGCCAGCGTGAGCGTGTCGGGCCCCAGCACCGGGTCGCGGTAGCGGAACTCGCTCGCGATCTCGATCTCGACCGGCAGCCGGGTCCAGTGCTCGATCGCGTACTTCGACACCATCCCGGAGTGGAACGCCGTGCCGCAGGCCACGACGAACACCTTCGAGACCTCGCGGAGCACGTCGTCGGGGACCCGGAGCTCGTCGAGCACGAGCCGTCCGGCCACCGTCCGCCCGACGAGCGTGTCGCGGATCGCGATCGGCTGCTCGTCGATCTCCTTGCGCATGAAGAAGTCGTAGCCACCCTTCTGCGCCCGCGCGACGTCCCAGTCGACGTCGATCGGTTCCATGGGCTGGGGCGCGCCGTCGAAGTCCAGCAGGGCCACGCCGTCGCGGGTGATCGACACGATCTGCCCCTCGGCCACGGGGACGATCGTGTGGCCGCGTCCCAGCAGGGCGGGGATGTCCGAGGCCAGCACCGCCTCGCCGTCGTCCCCGATCCCCACGACGAGCGGGGACGAGACCTTCACCCCCACGAGCTCGCCCGGGTGATCCGCGGACAACACCACGAGCGAGTAGGCCCCCTCCAGCTCGGCGACGGCGACGCGGACGGCCTCGGTGAGCGAGGGAGCCTCGTGCAGCTTCTCCTCGATCAGGTGGGCGACCGCCTCGGTGTCCGTCTCCGACGAGAACGCATGGCCGGTCTTCTCGAGAGCGGTCCGGAGCTCGTGGAAATTCTCGACGATGCCGTTGTGGATCACGGCCACGCGGCCCCCGCAGTCGGTGTGCGGGTGCGCGTTGCGGTCCGTGGGCGCTCCGTGCGTGGCCCATCGCGTGTGACCCATGGCCGTGGTGGCCACGGGGACGGGATCGTCCTCGAGGGCTCGCTCGAGCTCCTCGAGCTTGCCGGACCGCTTGCGGACCGTGAGGCCGCCGTCGAGCACCGCGATGCCGGCGGAGTCGTACCCGCGATACTCGAGCCTGCGGAGGCCCTCCAGCACGACGGGGAGTGCCTCGTCAGGCCCGACGTAGCCGACGATGCCGCACATGGACCCCGCAGGGTACCAGTGTGTTCGCGGTCAACCCAGAGCCGAACGGACGACGAGGGCCACGGCCTCCGCGTGCCGATGGGCGTCGGTCTCGGTCTCCGCCTCGACCATCACGCGGATCAGGGGCTCGGTGCCGGAGGCCCGGACCAGGATCCTCCCGCGACCGTCCAGCTCCTGCTCGGCGATCGCGATCGCTTCGTCGACGGACGCGGCGTCGTCGAGAGCCCCGGGATCGGGCACCTCGACGTTCAGCAGGACCTGGGGGTAGCGCTGCATCGCGGCGGCGAGCTCGCGCGCGGTGAGCCCGGTCCGGGCCGCCAGCGACAGGAACCGGACGGCGGTGAGGAGCCCGTCCCCCGTCGTGGCGTGCTCGCGGAAGATCACGTGGCCGCTCTGCTCGCCGCCGAGGACGGCTCCGCGTCGCTCCATCTCCTCCAACACGTAGCGGTCCCCCACGCGGGTCTGGACCACCTCGATCCCGGCGGCCTCCATCGCACGCACGAACCCGAGGTTGGACATGACGGTCGCGACGACGACGTCCCCGGCCAGCGTCCCGGCCTCCTGCATCGCGAGGGCGCACGCCGCCAGCACGTGATCCCCGTCGATCACGACCCCGGTCGCGTCCGCGAACAGCGCCCGGTCCGCGTCGCCGTCGTGCGAGACGCCCACGTCGGCGCCGAGCCGCACGACCTCCTGCGCGACCACGTCGGGGTGCAGCGCACCACACCCCTGGTTGATGTTCGTCCCGTCGGGGGCCGCGTGGATCGGCACGACATCGGCGCCGAGCCGTCGCAGCAGCTCCGGCGCCACCTCCGACGCCGCCCCGTTCGCGCAGTCCACCACCACGCGCATCCCGTCCAGGCCGCTCTCCGCGGCCCCACGCAGATGCTCGAGGTAGCGCTCCCGTCCCTCCTCCGCCGAGGAGACGCGACCCCGCAGGGGCGCCGTGGCGGCGTCGATCCCCAGCTCCAGGGCCCCCTCGATCTCGTCCTCCTGATCGTCGGGCAGCTTCATGCCGTTGGCCCCGAACAGCTTGATCCCGTTGTCCTCGGGCGGGTTGTGGGAGGCCGAGATCACGACGCCGGCCGACGCCTCGAGGTGCATCGTCAGGAACGCGATCGCCGGCGTCGGCTCCACGCCCACGAGGAGGACGTCGCCGCCGGCATCCGAGATCCCGGCCGACAGGGCCTCCTCGAGCCACGGTCCGGAGCTCCGGGTGTCGCGGCCGATCAGGAACGTGGGATGGCCCGCTCCGTGGCGACCGAGGACGCCGACGGCGGCCCGGCCGACGCCGTACGCGAGCTCGCGAGTCAGGTCCTGGCCGGCGATCCCGCGGATGCCGTCGGTTCCGAAGAGCCGCCCCATCTGGTCAGGCTACCGAACCGCTCGCGGGCGACGGCCGCGTGAGAGACTGGCGCGATGTCCGATCTGGTGCAGGTCTGGTCCAGCGGCGACAGCTTCCAGGGGGAGCTGATGCGCGGCCGTCTGGAGACGGAAGGGATCCAGGTGCTCCTGAAGGGCGGCGGGGAGAGCGAGGCCTACCCGGCCGGACCCGTCTACCTGTTCGTCTCGACCGAGGACGAGACCCGGGCGCGCGCCGTGATCGATGCCGTGAACTCGGGCGCCTACGCCCTCACGGATGACGACGTCCTCGAGCAGGAGACGGAGCAGGACCCGGCCGACCAGAGCTGAGGCCCCTGGGTCCGGGATCAGCGCTTGGAGTACTGCGGAGCCTTGCGCGCCTTCTTCAGGCCGTACTTCCGCCGCTCCTTCTCACGTGCGTCGCGCGTGAGGAAGCCTTCGGCCTTCAGCTGCGCACGCAGCTCGGGGTCGAGCGTGATGAGCGCCCGGGCCACCCCCAGGCGCACCGCGCCGGCCTGGCCGGCGACACCGCCGCCCGTGATCGTGGCGACCACGTCGAGGTCCTTGTCGCGGCCGACCAGCTGCAGCGGCGCGCGGGCGACCATCCGATGGACACGGGTGGGGAAGTAGTCGTCGAGCGGGCGGCCGTTCACGACGAACTCGCCGGATCCCGGGGCCAGGCGCACGCGGGCGACGGCTTCCTTGCGGCGGCCGGTGGTCAGTTTCGCGGTGGTCGGTGGCACCTCGTCGTCACTCCTGGGTCGTGGGCTTCTTCGCGGTCGTCTTCTTCGCCGTGGACTTCTTCGCCGTGGACTTCTTCGCGGCGGTCGTCTTCTTCGCCGTGGTCTTGTTGGCGGTCGTCGGCTTCTTGGCGGTGGACCTCTTCGCTGTGGTGGTCTTCTTGGCGGCAGCCGGCTTCGCCGCGGTCTCCTTCGCAGCGGTCGGCTTCTTCGCGGCGGTCGGCTTCTTCGCCGCCGTCTTCTTCGCGGCGGGGGTCGTCTTCGCGGCCGGCTTCGCCGGACCCTCCGCCGGAGCCGCGCTGGGGAGCCCGGTCCAGGCGGGGCGCTCGCCGACCTTCAGCTCGGTCGGCTGCTGGGCTTGATGACGGTGCTCGCCCCCCGCCACCACGTGGAGCTTCTTGATCATCTGACGGCCGAGGCGGTTCTTGGGCAGCATCCCGCGCACGGCCTTCTCGACCGCCTGCACCGGACGATCCACCAGGAACTCCGCGTAGCGGATCCCCTTGATGCCGCCGGGATGGCCGGAGTGGCGGTAGGCGATCTTCGTCTCGGCCTTGTTGCCGGTCAGCTCGACCTTGTCGGCGTTGACGACGATCACGTGGTCGCCCGTGTCCATGTGCGGGGCGAACATCGGCTTGTGCTTGCCGCGCAGCAGCACGGCGACCTCCGTCGCGAGGCGACCGAGCACCTGGCCACTGGCGTCCAGCACGTACCAGCGGCGCTCGATGTGCTCAGGCTTCGGCGAGTAGGTCTTCATCCGGGGCGGTCCTCATCGTGAAGATGCCGGCGCCGCAGGGTCCGCAGCACCGACCGGCCACCCAGGCTACCTGCGGGAACGGGAGGCCGTCAAAGCTGCGGAGCCTCGACCGTAGATCACCCGCTCCAGCGTCAGCCCCCGGGCCGGCGCGAGCTGGGTGGCCCCCGTCCGATCGCGCGCGCGGAGGATCCGCGTGACGTCGTCGGGACCGAGACGGCCCTCGCCAACGGCGACCAAGGTGCCCACGATCGACCGGACCATCTGGTGCAGGAACGCGTTCGCGCGGATCCGGACCGTCAGCACGTCGCCGGTCCGCGCCACGGTCAGCGAGGTGACCCGCCGCGTGGTGGGCCGGTCGCGGCCGGGATGCCGGCAGAACGAGGTGAAGTCGTGCTCCCCCACCAGACGACGCCCGCCGGCGCGCATCCGGCCGAGCGCGAGCGCCCCGGGGCGATGCCACACGAACCGGGCCGTGAAGGGATCGGGGACCTCGGACAGGTCGATCCGGTACGCGTACTCACGGCCGATGGCCGAGAACCTGGCGTCGAACCCGTCGGGCGCGAACACCACCGTGCGCACGACGACCTCGGGGGCCAGCGCCGCGTTCAGTGCCGCACGGAGCCGGTCCCCCGTGATCGTCGTCGTCGAAACGAACGAGGCCACCTGACCCCGCGCGTGCACGCCCGCGTCGGTGCGCCCCGCCACGCGCAGTGCGACGCGCTCGCGCAGCACCCGCTCGAGGTGCCGCGCGAGCTCACCCTCCACGGTGCGGATCGACGGGTCACGCTGGCGTGCCCAGCCGCGGAACGACGTGCCGTCGTACGCCAACAGCAGCCGAAGGACGCGCGCGTCGGCTCCGGGCCGTCGCGCGGCGGCCGCCGCGGCCCGGCCCACGCTTACCCCTTCTCGACCAGCTCGATCCGCGCCATCTGGGCGCCGTCGCCCTTGCGCGGGCCCAGCTTGAGGATCCGCGTGTAACCGCCGTCGCGCTCCTCGAAGCGGGGGGCGATGTCGTGGAACAGGCGGGCCACCACGTCGCGATCGGGCAGGTCCTTCAGGACCGCGCGACGCGAGGCCAGATCGCCCCGCTTCGCCTTCGTGATCATGCGCTCGGCGTAGGGCCGGAGCATCTTGGCCTTCGACTCGGTCGTGTCGATCGCCTCGTGGATGAAGAGCTGCTTGGCGAGGGTGGACAGCATCAGCGACTGATGAGCCGGGCCCGACCCCAGGCGAGGTCCCTTCTTGGGCTTGGGCATCTACTCCTCCCGCAGACCCAGCCCGAGCTCCTCGAGCTTGGCCTTGACCTCGTCGATCGACTTCTGACCGAAGTTGCGGATGTCCATCAGCTCGGACTCCGACTTCAGGACGAGGTCGCCGACCGTGTTGATGCCCTCGCGCTTGAGGCAGTTGTAGGAGCGGACGGACAGGTTCAGCTCCTCGATCGTGATCTGGTAGTCGCTGGGGAGCTCCTCGTCCTCCGCGGGCCCCACCGAGACGCTCTGCGCCTCCGCGAGGTCGGAGAACAGCTGGACGAGCTCCAGCAGGGTGCCCCCCGCCGAGGCCAGCGCCTCCCGCGGCGTGACCGAGCCGTCGGTCTCCACGTCCAGGATCAGCCGGTCACGGTCCGTCATCTGCTCGACGCGCGTGTTCTCGACCGTGTACGAGACCTTCCGCACCGGGGAGAAGATCGAGTCGACCGGGATCACGCCGATCGGGTCGCGGGGCTTCTTGTTCTTGTCGGCCATCCGGTAGCCGACCCCACGCTCCACGGTCATCTCCATCTCGAGCCCGCCTCCGCGGCCGATCGTGGCCACGTGCAGGTCGGGGTTGAGGATCTCGACGCCGGCCGGCGGGGCGATGTCACCCGCAGTCACCTCGGCCGGACCCTTGGCCTTCAGGAAGATCGTGGTGGGCTCCTCGAGATCGGAGCGGACCACCAGCTCCTTCAGGTTCAGGATGATGTCGGTGACGTCCTCGGTCACCTTCGGCACGGTGGCGAACTCGTGGAGGACGCCATCGATCCGGACCGCCGAGATCGCGGCCCCCGGGATCGAGGACAGCAGCGTGCGCCGCAGCGAGTTGCCCACGGTGTAGCCGAAACCCGGCTCCAGCGGCTCGATCGTGAACCGCGACCGGATCGGCGAGACGACCTCTTCGGAGATCTGAGGCCTTGCGACGATGAACATCGGTGCATCACTCCTCGGCGGGGGATCATCCACTCCATCCCCGACCAGTCGGTTCCGCCCGGCCGCGACTCCGCGACCGGGGTGCGCCACGCTCAGACGCGTCGGCGCTTGCGCGGCCGGCACCCGTTGTGCGGGACCGGCGTCACATCCTGGATCCCGGCGATCTCCAAGCCCGCCGCGGCGAGCGATCGGATCGCCGTCTCGCGGCCCGACCCCGGGCCCTTGACGAACACGTCGACCTTCTGCACGCCGTGCTCCTGCGCGGCGCGGGCGGCCTTCTCGGCCGCGAGCTGTGCGGCGAACGGCGTCGACTTGCGCGAGCCCTTGAAGCCCACGTTCCCCGCGCTGGCCCACGACAGCGTGTTGCCCTGCAGGTCGGTGATCGTGACGATCGTGTTGTTGAAGGTGGACTTGATGTGCGCCTGCCCGTGCAGGACGTGCTTCTTCTCGCGACGCTTGGTCTTCTTGGCCTTCGGCTTCGCCATCATGCTGCGTTCCCCATCCGCCGCCCCCAGGGGCCGGCTACTTCTTCTTGGCCGCCTTCTTCTTGCCGGCGATCGTCTTCTTCGGCCCCTTGCGGGTGCGCGCGTTCGTGTGCGTCCGCTGGCCGCGCACGGGCAGCGAGCGACGGTGACGGATGCCCTGGTAGCAGCCGATCTCGATCTTGCGCTTGATGTCCTGGGCCACCTCGCGGCGCAGGTCCCCCTCGACCTTGAAGTTGCGGTCGATGTACTCGCGGACCCTGAGGACCTCGTCCTCGGAGAGGTCGCGCACCTTCGTGCCGCCGTCGATGCCCGTGCCCTCGATGATCTGGAACGCGCTGGTCGGCCCGATGCCGTAGATGTAGCGAAGGGCGATGTCCAGCCGCTTGTCCCGCGGGAGATCCACACCGGCGATACGAGCCATCTAGCGAACCCTCTCCCTCGTCATCCCTGCCGCTGCTTGTGCCGGGGGTTGGAGCAGATCACGAGGATGCGGCCGCGCCGACGGATGATGCGACAGCGGTCGCAGATCCTCTTCACCGACGGACGAACCTTCATGCCGTGTCCTCACCGATACCGGTACACCACACGACCCCGGGTGAGGTCGTAGGGCGACAGCTCCACCTTGACCCTGTCCCCCGGGAGGATCCGGATGTAGTGCATCCGCATCTTCCCGGAGATATGTGCGAGCACCTTGTGCCCATTGTCCAGCTCGACCCGGAACATGGCGTTGGGGAGGGGCTCCACCACGGTCCCCTCGACCTCGATCACGTCGTCCTTGGCCACGCTCCGTTCGACCCTCTTCATGACGGGTTGCCCTGCCGCGCGGGCGTGCGGAACACACGGTCGGGCGGGGCGGAGGCACAGTATAGGGGCAGGTCACGAAGGTTGTCCACGCGCGCGGGCCTCGCTACCGACCGTTTCGCTCGGTCAGGATCTCGTGCCCGTCCTCGGTCACGGCGATCGTGTGCTCGAAGTGGGCAGAGAGCGAGCCGTCGTCGGTCACCACGGTCCATCCATCTTGCAGCGCACGCGTTCCGTCCCCGCCAAGGTTCAGCATCGGTTCCACCGCCACCACGAGCCCGGGTCGCAGCTCGGGGCCGCGCCCCGGCGGACCCCAGTTCTGGATGAACGGGTCCTCGTGCATCTTGCGGCCGATGCCGTGGCCGCCGTACTCGCGCACGACGCCCAGCCCGGCGTCGTCCGCGACCGTCTCGATCGCGTGCCCGATGTCGGAGAGCCTGGCGCCGGGCCGGATCGTGTCGATCGCCGTCGCGAGGGCCCGCTCGGTCGTGGCGACGAGCCGCTCGGCATCGGGGCTGGGCGACCGCCCGCCCACGAACACCGTGACGGCCGAGTCGGCGTGGTACCCCTCCCAGATCGCGCCGAAGTCGAGCGAGAGCACGTCCCCTTCGGACAGGATCCGGGTGCGCGAGGGGATCCCGTGCACGATCTCGTTGTTGAGCGAGGCGCAGATCACCCCCGGGAACGGCGTGGCGCTCATCCCTCCCCGGTAGCCCTTGAACGAGGGGGCCGCGCCCTGCTCGTCCAGGTAGGTCGCCGCGACGCGGTCCAGGTCGAGGGTCGTCCGTCCCGGCTCGACGGCGGCGAGCACCCGGTCGATCGTGGCGGCGAGGATCCGCCCGGCCCGGCGCATCAGGTCGAGCTCCTCCGGTGACTTGCGGATGATCACGGCGTCACCGACCTCCTCCTCACCCGAGTTCGCCCAGGGCGGTGAGCATGCGCTCGGTGACGGTGGCCATCGGGGCCTCGGCGTCGACCTCGCGCAACAGCCCACGCTCGCCGTAGAACAGCTCGAGCGGCTGGGTCTGCTCCCGGTAGATCGCCAGGCGCCGCTTGACCGTCAGCTCGTCCTCGTCGCTGCGCTTCTCGAGCGGCGTCCCGTCCACGTCGCAGACCTGATCCTCGGCCGGCGGGCTCCATTCCGCGTGGTAGGTCCGCTTGCACACGGGACACGTGGAGCGGCCCGTGATGCGGCGGATCGCGATCGGGTCGGAGATCGTGAACTTCACCACCGCGGTCAGCGGGGTGCCGGCGTCGGCCAGGGCGTCCTCGAGCGCCTGCGCCTGCGGCACCGTCCGCGGGAACCCGTCGAGGATGAACCCTTTGGAGGCGTCGGCCTCCTGCAGCCGCTCGTTGACCATCCGCACCATCAGCGCGTCGGGAACGTACTCCCCGCGGTCCATGACGGTCCGGGCCTCGATCCCGAGCCCCGTGCCGCGCTGGACGTGCTCGCGCAGGATGTCGCCCGTCGAGATCGGAGGAACGTCGAGCCGTTCGGCGAGCACGCGGGCCTGCGTCCCCTTCCCGGCGCCGGGAAGTCCCAGGAAGACGAAGCGCATCGACGCCTTCCCCCTACCGGAGGAAGCCCTCGTAGTGCCGCATCATCAGCTGCGACTCGATCTGCTTCATGGTCTCGAGGGCCACGCCGACCGCGATCAGGATCGAGGTCCCGCCGAACGGGAACTGCTGCAGCCCCCAGACCGCGAGCACCACGGTGGGGATCAGCGCGATCGCCGCCAGGAAGAGCGAGCCGGGGAGCGTGATGCGCACGAGGATGTCGTTGAGGTAGTCGGCCGTCGGCTGACCCGGCCGGATGCCCGGGATGAAGCCCCCCTGCTTGCGGAGGTTGTCCGCCGTGCGGACCGGGTCGAACTGGATCGCCGTGTAGAAGTACGCGAAGAACACGATCAGCGTGGCGAGGATCGCCATGTAGACCACGCTGCGCGGGTTCTGGATGTAGTTCGTCACGAAGTTCTGCAGCCACTGCTGGCCGGAGAAGACGCTCGCGATCAGCACCGGGAAGTACATGATCGACGTGGCGAAGATGATCGGGATCACACCCGCCTGGTTCACCTTCAGCGGGAGATACGTGCTGCCCCCCGTCGTCATCCGCCGCCCGACGACCCGCTTCGCGTACTGGATCGGGATCCGGCGCTGACCCTGGTCCATGAACACGACCGCGACGATGATCAGCAGGCCGATGAAGCACAGCACGATGAACTTGCCGGTCCCGCCGGTCTGCAGCATCGCGTAGCCCTCCGACGGGAGCGAGGAGATCACGCTGGTGAAGATCAGGATCGACATGCCGTTGCCCACACCCCGCTGCGTGATGAGCTCACCGAGCCACATGATCATTGCCGTGCCGGCCGTCATCACCAGCACGATCAGCAGGACGTTCGGCGGGGTGAACGTGCCCTCGGGGAAGATGCTGTTCTGCAGACCGACCGCGCTGGGGTTGTTGAACAGGAACGCGAGCCCCGTGGCCTGGAGCAGCGCCAGGACCACGGTCACGTACCGGGTCCACTGATTGATCTTCTTGGTGCCGCCCTCACCCTGCTCCTGCCACTGCTGCAGCTTCGGGATCACGACCGTCAGCAGCTGCATGATGATCGAGCTGGTGATGTACGGCATGATCCCGAGCGCGAACACCGAGAAGCGCGTGAGCGCGCCACCCGAGAACAGGCTGATGATCTGGACGAAGCCCTGCGACCCCTGCCGCTCCAGCTCGTCCTGGAGGTTCCCGACGTCGACCACCGGGACGGGCACCCACGACCCGAACCGGAAGATCGCGATCACGAACAGCGTGAACAGGATCTTCGCGCGGAGGTCCGGGACCCGGAACGAGTTGAGGAAGGCCTTGAGCACGCTAGAAGGGTAGCTCGTCTCAGCCGATCGGCTCGGCACGCCCCCCGGCGGCCTCGATCTTCTGCTTCGCGGTTCGCGAGAAGGCGTGGGCCCGGACGACGAGCGCCTTGTCGATCTCTCCGCGCCCCAGCACCTTCACCTTGGAACCCTTGTGGACCAACCCATGCGCCACCAGGTCCGCGGGGGTGACCTCGCCGTCGAAGTACGTCGCGAGCAGCTCCACGTTCACCGGCGCGAACGCCACGCGGTTGGGGTTCGTGAAGCCCTTCAGCTTCGGGAGGCGCCGGGCGAGCGGCATCTGCCCACCCTCGAAGTAGGCCGGCACGTTCTTGCGGGCCCCGGTGCCCTTCGTGCCGCGACCCGCGGTCTTGCCCCGTGCGCCGGAGCGACCGCGACCCACGCGGGTCCGGTCCTTCGTGGAGCCCTCGGCGGGGCGGAGGTGATGGAGTTTCATGCCTCGTCCTTCGTGTCGGCGATCTCCTCGACGATGACCAGGTGGCGGACCTTGGCGATCATGCCGCGGATCTCGGGCCGGTCGTCCTTGACGACGCTGTGGTGCATGCGCCGCAGACCCAGGCGGCGCACCGTGTCCTTCTGGTCGGCGGGCCGGTCGATGGTGCTGCGGACCTGCGTGACCCTCAGCTGGCTCATCGCCGGCCTCCACGCGGGGGCGAGTCGGCCTCCTGCATGCCGTACTGCGCCTGCAGCGCCTCGGCGCGCGCGGCGCTGATGCGGTCCTCGGCCGCCGCGACCGCCTCGAGCATCGGCTTCGGAGCCACCTCGTGGACGTCGCGTCCGCGGAGCCGGGCGACGTCGGTCGGCTTGCGCAGCCCCTGGAGGCCGGCGACGGCCGCCTTCACGATGTTGATCTGGTTCGACGAGCCCATCGACTTCGACAGGATGTCCTTGATGCCGGCGCACTCGACGAGGGCGCGCACGGGGCCGCCGGCGATCACGCCGGTGCCCGGCGCGGCCGGCTTGAGCAGCACGACGCCGGCGCCCGCCTCGCCCACGATCTCGTGGGGGATCGTGGTGCCCATCATCGGGACCTCGAACATCTTGCGACGGGCTTCCTCCACGCCCTTGGCGATCGCGGCGGGGACCTCCTTGGCCTTGCCGTAGCCGACCCCGACGCGGCCGGCGCCGTCGCCCACCACCACGAGGGCGGCGAACGAGAACCTCCGGCCGCCCTTGACGACCTTGGCCACGCGGTTGATCGAGATCACCCGCTCCTCGTAGGGGCTCTTCTCGTCGTTCCTGGCGTCGTAGCGTCGCATCAGATCAGCAGTCCTCCCTCGCGCGCGCCGTCGGCCACCGCAGCGACCCGGCCGTGGAAGCGCCGGCCCCCTCGGTCGAACACGGCACGCTCCACGCCGGCGGCCTTCGCACGCTCGGCGATCAACCCGCCCACGGCTTTCGCGCGCGCCATCGGCGCCTCGGCCGACACCTCGGCGTCCGAGGCGGCGGCGATCGTCACGGCGGCGCGGTCGTCGATCAGCTGCGCGTAGATGTGCCGGTTGGAGCGGTAGACCGCCAGCCGTGGCCGTTCGGCCTCGCCGCGGATCTTCTTTCGGACGCGGGCGTGCCGCCGCAGCCGCGCCTCGCGTCGTGCCTTCGCGTCCATCAGCCCACCGGGCCCTTCGCGGCCTTGCCGGCCTTCTTACGGACGACCTCGTTCTCGTACCGGATGCCCTTGCCCTTGTACGGCTCGGGCTTGCGGATCTTGCGGATGTTCGCCGCCACCTCGCCGACCAGGGCCTTGTCGTTGCCCCGCACGACGATCTGGGTGGGCGTGGGCACCTCGAACTCGATGCCCTCGGGTTGGGTGACGAGCACCGGATGCGAGTACCCCGCCTGGACCTCGATGTCCTTGCCCTTCATCGCGGCGCGGTAGCCGACGCCCACGATCGCCAGGCGCTTCTCGTACCCCTGCGTGACGCCCAGGACCATGTTCGACAGGAGCGAACGCGTGAGTCCGTGCAGGCCGCGGTTGAAGCCCTCGTCGTCGGGACGCTCGACGCGCACCACGCCGTCCTCCTGGAGGATCCGCATGTTGGCGTGCATCGCCTGGGACAGCGTTCCCCGGGGCCCCTTCACGGTGACCACGTTGTCCTGGCCGACGGTGACCTCCACCCCGGCGGGGACCTCGATGGGCTGCTTGCCGATCCTGCTCATGGTTCCTTCCGATCCCTCACCACACGTACGCCAGGACCTCGCCGCCGATCCCCTGCCGGGCGGCGTCCTTGTCCGTCATCACGCCGTGCGACGTGGACACGATGGCGATCCCGAGCCCGCCCATGACGCGGGGCAGGTCGTGTCGGCCCTTGTACACGCGCCGGCCGGGCTTCGACACGCGCCGGATCCCCGAGATCGTGCGCTGCTTGCGCGGCCCGTACTTGAGGCGGATGCGGAACGCCTGCTGGACGCCCTCGCCCTCGCGCTCGTACCCGTCCAGGTAGCCCTGGGCGACCAGGATGTCCAAGATCGCGCCCGACAGCCCCGACACGGGTGCGAGCAGCTCGTCCTTGGACGCCAGGTTCGCGTTGCGGATCCTGGTCAGCAGGTCCGCCACGGGGTCCGTGACGTTGCTGGAGAAGAGGGGCCGCGTGGTCACCATGATGCCTTGGTCACCCCCGGCAGCTCGCCAAGGTGCGCCAGCTCACGGAAGCACAGGCGGCACAGCAGGAACCGCCGGTACACGGCGCGCGCCCGCCCGCACCGCTGGCAGCGGGTGTAGGCGCGCACACGGAACTTCGGCTTCGCCTGCTGCTTGTTGATGAGGGCCTTCTTCGCCATGCGTGTCCTCTCAGCTCGCCGCCGGCTGCTCCACCGCGAGCGGGAAGCCCACGGCGAGCAGCAGCGCGCGCCCTTCGTCGTCGTCGCGGGCCGTGGTCACGATCGTGATGTCCATGCCGCGCACCTTCTGCACCTTGTCGTAGTCGATCTCGGGGAAGATCAGCTGCTCCGTCAGGCCGAGCGTGTAGTTGCCGCGTCCGTCGAACGCGTCCGGGTCCAGCCCGCGGAAGTCGCGTGTCCGGGGGAGCGCCAGCGAGATCAGCCGGTCGAGGAACTCCCACATGCGGTCGCCGCGCAGCGTGACCTTCACCCCGACCGCCATGCCCTCGCGGAGCTTGAACCCCGCGATCGACTTGCGGGCCTTGGTGACGACCGGCCGCTGACCCGTGATCACCGTGAGGTCCTCGACGGCGGCATCCAGCAGTCGGGCGTCCTTCAACGAGTCGCCGACGCCCATGTTCACGACGACCTTCTCGAACCGGGGCACCTGCATCACGTTGCGCAGCCCGAGGTCGTCGCGGAGCTTCGGGACGAGCTCGTCGCGGAACCGGACCTTCAGACGGGGCGTGGGGCTCTCGGCCATCGCTAGAGCTCCGCCTCGCACTTGCGGCAGATCCGGACCTTGAAGCCGTCGTCCAGGATGCGGTACCCCACCCGGGTCGGCTGCCCGCAGGAGCCGCACACGATCTGCACGTTCGAGATGTCGATGAACGTCTCCACGTCGATGATGCCGCCCTGTTGAAGCTGGGTGCCCGCGGACGTGCGCCGGCCGGCGGTGCGCTGGTGCCGTTTCGCCAAGGCCACGCCGTCGACCATCACGCGGCCCTCCTCGGGCAGCACGCGGACGACACGGCCTTCCTTGCCGCGATCCTTGCCCGCCATCACGCGGACCGTGTCGTCCTTCTTGATGTTCACTCCCGGCACGTCAGAGCACCTCCGGCGCGAGCGAGATGATCTTCATGAACCGCTTCTCGCGCAGCTCCCGCGCGACCGGCCCGAAGATGCGGGTGCCGCGCGGGTTCTTCGCGTCCTGCGTCAGGATCACGACCGCGTTGTCGTCGAACCTGATGTAGGAGCCGTCGGGACGGCGCCGCTCCTTGGCCGTGCGCACCACGACGGCCCGGACGACCTCGCCCTTCTTGACGGCGCCGTTGGGCAGCGCGTCCTTCACGGTGGCGACGATCACGTCGCCGACACCAGCGTACCGCCGTGCGGAGCCGCCGAGCACGCGGATGCAGAGGACCTCCTTGGCCCCCGTGTTGTCCGCGACCCTACAGCGGGTCTCCTGTTGGATCACTGGGCACGCTCCACGACCTCGACCACCCGCCAGCGCTTCGTCTTGGACAGGGGCCGTGTCTCCATCAGGCGCACGGTGTCGCCCACGTGCGCGTCGTTCTGCTCGTCGTGCGCCGCGAACTTCGAGGACCGGCGCACCGTCTTGCCGTACAGGGGGTGGCGGACCTTCCGGTCCACCCGAACCAGGACCGTCTTGTCCATGGCGTCGGAGACGACGACCCCCGTCCTGACCTTGCGGTGCAGGCGCTCCGAGCTCGTCTCGGTCGGCTGCTGCTCGCTCACTGCTCCTCGTCCTCCTCGACCTCATCGCCGGAGGGCTCCCGCGCCGCGATCGCGTCGCGCTCGCGCTCGAGCTCACGCTCCCGCAGCACCGTGGCGAGCCTCGCCACGTCGTGGCGGAGGTCCTTCAGCCGCGCGGTGTTGTCGAGCTGCCCCGTGGCCAGCTGGAACCGGAGGTTGAACAGCTCCTCCTTCGAGCTCTCCATCCGCTCGTACAGCTCGTCGTCGGGGAGCTCCCGGAGCTCCGCGGCCTTGCTCGGCATGCGCTACTCACCCACCCGCGTGATGAACTTCGTCTTGATCGGCAACTTGTGCTGGGCCCGGAGCATGGCCTCGCGGGCGAGCTCCTCGGAGACCCCCGAGAGCTCGAACATCACGCGACCCGGCTTGACGACCGCCACCCAGCCCTCGGGGTTGCCCTTGCCCGAGCCCATCCGGGTCTCGGCGGGCTTCTTCGTCACCGGCTTGTCGGGGAAGATCGTGATCCACACCTTGCCGCCACGTTTGATGTGGCGCGTCATGGCGACGCGGCCGGCCTCGATCTGACGGTTCGTGATCCACCCGGGCTCGAGCGCCACGATGCCGTAGTCGCCGTACTGGATCTCGGTGTGGCCCTTCGCCTTCCCGCGCATGTTGCCGCGGTGGACCTTGCGATGCTTCACGCGTTTGGGGGCCAGCATCAGCCCTCACCGCCTTCCGGAGCGGGCGTGTCGTCGTTCGGCGCGTCGCCGCCCGGCGTGGCCGGGGCGACGTCGTCGGTGGCCGCGGCCCCCTCGGCCGGGGTCTCGGCGGGAGCCGGCGTCTCGGCGGGAGCCGGCGTCGCGGCGGGAGCCGGCGTCGCGGCGACCAGCTCGACGGCCGGCTTCGCGACGGGAGCCTCGGGCTCGGCCACGGCGGGCGTCGCCTCGGCCGGCGCCGGAGCCACCTCGCCGGCGGCCGCGGGCGCCGGACGCTCGCCGCGTGCACGGGCGGTGGCGCGGGCCTTGGCCCGCTGCGTCTCCTGCTCCCGATAGGGAACCTCGTCGCCGTGGTAGACCCAGACCTTCACGCCGATCCGGCCGGTGGTCGTCTTCGCCTCCGCGGTGCCGTAGTCGACCTTGGCCCGCAACGTGTGCAGCGGCACGCGGCCCTCGCGGTACCACTCGCGTCGGCCCATCTCGGACCCGCCGAGGCGGCCTGCGCACGCCACGCGGACGCCCAGGGCGCCCGACCGCATCGCCGTCTGGACGGCGCGGCGCATGGCGCGGCGGAAGGCGACGCGGCCGGCCAGCTGCTCGGCGACGCCCTGCGCGAGCAGGGTGGCGTCGGTCTCGGGCCGGACCTCGCTCGAGGCCTGGTTCATGTCCTCGACCTTCACGTCGACACGCTTCTTCGTATAGCGCTCGATGTCCTTGCGCATCCGGTCGACCTCCGCGCCCTTGCGCCCGATCACGATGCCCGGGCGGGCGGTGCGGATGAACACCCAGATCTGGTCGCCCTTGCGCTCGATGTCGATCGACGAGATCCCGGCGCGCGTGAGTCGGCTGCGGATGTGCTTGCGGATCCAGATGTCCTCGTGGAGCTGCTCCGCGTAGTCACGATCGGCGTACCAGTTGCTCTTCCAGGGGTAGATCACCCCCAGCCGGAACCCGTACGGGTGGATCTTCTGGCCCACTAGGACGCTCCTCCATCTTCCGGCCCCATCGTCTCGACCACGACGGTCACGTGGGACGTGCGCTTGCGGACGCGCGTGGCACGCCCGTAGGCGCGCGGGCGGTACCGCTTGAGGGTGGGCCCCTGGTCCACCCAGGCGCGGGAGATCACCAGGTTCTCGCGGATCACGCCCGGCTTGGCCTCCGCGTTGGCGACGGCCGAGTTCAGCAGCTTCTCGAGGTCGTGGGAGGCGCCCAGCCCGGAGAAGCGCAGGAGCCTGCCCGCCTCGTCCACGTGCTGCCCGCGGATCATGTCGACGGCACGCCGCATCTTCCGCGGCGAGGACCGCACGTACTTCATCGTGGCGCGCGCCTCGGGCATCGTCACCTCGCCCCCGTGCGACGCTCGTCCCGCGCGTGCGACCGGAAGGTGCGCGTGGGGGCGAACTCGCCCAGCTTGTGGCCCACCATCGCCTCGGACACGAAGACGGGCACGTGCTTGCGGCCGTCGTGCACCGCGATCGTGTGCCCGATCATCTCCGGCACGATCGTGGACCGGCGCGACCAGGTCTTGAGGACCCGCTTGTCGCCCTTCTTGTTCATCTCGTCGACCTTCGCCATCAGGTGCTCGTCGACGAACGGACCCTTCTTCACGGACCGAGGCATCAGCCACGCCCCTTCCCACGGCGCCGCACGATGTACTTGTTGGACGCCTTGTTCTTCTTGCGGGTACGGCCTTCCTTCTGACCCCAGGGGGAGCTCGGGTGACGGCCACCCGAGGACTTGCCCTCGCCGCCGCCCAGGGGGTGGTCGACGGGGTTCATCGCGACGCCGCGGACCGACGGGCGACGCCGCTTCCACCGGCTCCGTCCGGCCTTGCCCAGGCTGATGAGCTCGTGCTCGGCGTTGCCGACCGAGCCGACCGTGGCCTTGCAGGTGGCCGGGACCATGCGCATCTCCCCGGACGGGAGACGCAGCGTGGCCATCGTGCCCTCCTTGGCCATCAACTGGACGCTGGTGCCGGCTGAGCGCGCCATCTTGGCGCCGGCGCCCGGCTTGAGCTCGATCGCGTGGACCACGGTGCCGACGGGGATGTTCCGCAGCGGCAGCGCGTTGCCGGGCCGGATCTCCGCGTCGGGCCCCGAGACGAGCCGGTCGCCCTGGGCGACGCCGTCGGGCGCCAGGATGTAGCGCTTCTCGCCGTCGGCGTAGTGCAGCAGGGCGATCCGCGCGCTGCGGTTCGGGTCGTACTCGATGTGGGCCACGGTGGCCGGCACGCCGTCCTTGTTGCGGCGGAAATCGATCACGCGGTACCGGCGCTTCGCGCCGCCGCCCTGGTGCCGGGTCGTGATCCGCCCGTGCACGTTGCGGCCGGCCTTGTTCCTGCCCTTGGCGACCAGCGCCTTCTCCGGCTTGGAGCGCGTGAGCTCGTCGAAGGAGGACACGCTGGCGCCGCGGCGCCCCGGCGTGGTCGGCTTGTACTTGCGGACACCCATCGTCTACTTCCCCGTCTCGAAGATCTCGATCGCGTCGCCGGGAGCCAGCGTCACGATCGCCCGCTTCTGGTCGGGGCGCTTGCCCCGGGTCCAGCCGCGGCGCTTGACTTTGCCCCGGCGCTTCAACGTGTTCACCGAGATCACGCGCACCTCCCAGATGGCCTGCACGGCCTCCTTGATCTCGGTCTTGTTCGAGCGCGGGTCCACGAGGAACGTGTAGGTGTTCTGCTCGAGCCCCGCGTAGGACTTCTCGGACACGATCGGCCGGATGATCACGTCGCGCGGCGACTTCACGACGCCTCACCTCCCGCGGCGTCGTCGGCGCCCCGGGCACCCTGGATCGCCTCGAGCGCGCCCGCGGTGAACAGCACACGATCGGCCCGCAGCACGTCGTAGACGCCGAGCCCGCGCGCGTAGGCGATCTTCACGGTGGGCAGGTTGCGGAACGAAAGCTCGACGGCTCCGTCGTCGGTGGGCTCGGGGAGCACCACCAGCACCCGGCCCTGCAGCTCCAGGGCATCCAGCACGCTCGCCGCCTGCCGCGTCTTCGGCTGCTCGAACGCCAGCTCCTGCACCACCGCGAGCTTGCCGCTCTGGAGCGCGTCGGTCAGCGCCGAGCGGAGCGCCCCGCGTCGCATCTTCTTGTTCACCCGCTGGGAGTGGTCACGCGGGATCGGCCCGTGGGCCACGCCGCCACCCGCCCACTGGGGGGCGCGGATCGAGCCCTGGCGCGCGCGACCGGTGCCCTTCTGGCGCCACGGCTTGCGACCGCCGCCCGCGACCTGTCCGCGCGTCTTCGTGCTGTGGGTGCCGGCGCGCAGGCCCGCGAGCCCGGCGATCACCACCTGGTGCATCAACGGGACGTTCACGGGGGCCTCGAAGTACTCCGCGGGGAGCTCGAGGGACCCGGACCGCTTGCCGCCGGCGTCGAGGACGTCGATCGAGGCCATCGCGCTCACGCCCCCTTCCCGGCCGGCGTCTTGACCGCGCTTCGGACCATGACCAGGCCGCCGTTGGGACCGGGGACCGCGCCCTTGACGAGCAACAGCCCGCGCTCGGGATCGGACCGCACGACCTCGAGGTTCAGCACCGTGACGCGCGAGTTCCCGTGCTGCCCGGCCATCGGCATGCCCTTGAACACCCGCGACGGGGTGGCGCACGCGCCGATCGAACCCGGGGCCCGGTGCTTCTTCTCCACGCCGTGGCTGCTCCGCAGCCCGGAGAAGCCGTGGCGCTTCATCACCCCGCTGAAGCCCTTGCCCTTCGAGACGCCGACGACGTCGACGGTGTCGCCCGCCGAGAACACGTCGGCGGTGACGGTCTGACCGGGGGCGTAGCTGCCGGCATCGTCGGTGCGGAGCTCGACCAGATGGCGGGCCGCCTCGGCACCGGCCTTGTCGAAGTGGCCCTTGGTCGGCTTGTTGACCCGGCGCTCGGGGAGCTGCCCGTAGGCGAGCTGCACCGCGTCGTACCCGTCGACCTCGCGCGTGCGGATCTGCGAGACCACGCACGGCCCGGCCTTGATCACCGTGACGGGCACGGCCCGGGTGTCGACGAAGAGCTGGGTCATCCCCAGCTTCTCGCCCACGATGGCCTTCACGTCCGTCATCGGCGCTCCCTCAGAGCTTGATCTCGATGTCGACCCCGGCGGACAGGTTCAGCCGCTGGAGCTCCTGCACGGTCTTCGACGTGGCGTCGACGATGTCGATCAGTCGCTTGTGCGTGAGCATCTGGAAGTGCTCCCGCGAGTCCTTGTACTTGTGCGGCGAGCGGATCACCGTGTAGATCGCGCGCTCGGTCGGCAGCGGCACCGGACCCACGACCTTGGCGCCCGTGCGCTGGACGTGCTCGACGATGTCGCGCGCAGCGACGTCCAGCATCCGGTGGTCGTACGCCCGGAGCTTGATGCGGATCTTCGGTCCTGCCATCGAGCGCCTTCCCTCGTCCTCGTCCTATCTCGTGGTCTATCGCTTCGCTACTTCAGACCGGCTACTTCTCGATCTTGATCACACGACCGGCGCCCACGGTGCGGCCACCCTCGCGGATCGCGAAGCGCAGGCCCTCCTCCATGGCGATCGGGGCGATCAGCTCGACCGTCATCTCCACGTTGTCCCCCGGCATCACCATCTC
>DATBJQ010000125.1:0-13283 GCA_036556385.1 Actinomycetota bacterium
GACAGTTGCTCGACGATCGGGCCGAGCGCGAGCGCCGGCAGGAACGTCAGGGCGCCGATGATCACGATGACGGCGGCCAGCAAGACGCCGAACAGCGTCGTGTCCGTGTGCAGCGTGCCGTCGCTCTCCGGAACGGTCTTCTCCCTGGCGAGGCTTCCCGCCAGAGCGAGTCCTGCCAGGAGCGGCACGAACCGCACGATGATCATCAGGACACCGCCCGCGATCGCGAAGAAGGGCCCCGACACCGTGATACCCGCGAAGGCCGAACCGTTGTTGTTCCCTTGCGAGAGGAACGCGTAGAGGATCTCGCTGAACCCGTGCGGGCCTTGGTTGAGTCGCGGATCGGTTCCCGCCGGGATCACGGACGCGATCCCCGCCAGCGCGAGCACCAGCAGGAAGGGCACCAGGACGGCGATCGCCGCGAGCTTCACCTCGCGCGCGCCGATCTTCTTCCCCAGGTACTCGGGCGTCCGGCCGACCATCAGCCCGCCGATGAACACGGCGATCACGGCGAAGAAGATCATGCCGTACAGGCCCGACCCGACCCCGCCGAAGATCACCTCTCCGATCGCCATGTTGAACATCGGTGCGACCGCACCGAGGGGTCGATACGAGTCGTGCATCGAGTTGACGCTGCCGTTCGAGGCGTCGGTGGTCGCCACGGCCCACAGGGAAGACTCCTCGGGACCGATCCGGACCTCCTTGCCCTCCATGTTGTTCGCGTCGGCCGAGACGCCAGCGGCGATCATCGCCTCGGACGCGTACCGCTCCTGCGGGATCGTCAGCGCGAGCCCGGCGACGAACAGGGTGAGCATCACGGCGTAGAGCATCCAACCCTGCCGTGTGTTCCCGACCCACTTCCCGAACGTGTACGTGAGCGCCGCGGGGATCAGCAGGATCGAGAGCATCTCCAGGAAGTTCGCGAGCGGGGCGCCGCCCTCGAACGGGTGGGCGGAGTTGACGTTGAAGAACCCTCCCCCGTTCGTGCCGAGCTGCTTGATCGCGATCTGCCCCGCGGTCGGTCCGACGGCGATCGTCTGTTCGAACCCCTGCACCCCGGTGACGCCGTGGTTCCCGCCCAGGGTCTGGACGACCCCCTGCGTGACGAGCACGAGCCCCAGGACGATCGCGAGCGGGAACAGGATGTAGACCGTGCCGCGTACCAGGTCGCGCCAGAAGTTCCCGACCCCGTCGGCGTGGGTACGCACGAACCCGCGGACCAGCGCCACGAGCACGGCCATCCCGACGGCTGCGGACACGAAGTTCTGGAAGGTGAGCGCCAGCATCTGGCTCAGGTAGCTCATCGTGGTCTCGCCGCCGTAGGACTGCCAGTTCGTGTTGGTCATGAAGCTCGACGCGGTGTTGAGCGCCACGAACTTGTCCACGCCGGGGAGGTCCTGCGGGTTCAGCGGCAGCGTCCCCTGCACGCGGAACAAGACGTAGATCAGCACGACCGAGAACACGCTGAACCACAGGACGGATGAGGCGTAGCGACGCCAGGATTGCTCGGCGTCGGGATTCACGCCGAAGAGCCGGTAGAGGACCCCTTCGATCCTGCCGGTCTGCTCGCGTGTGTACACGCGATACATGTAGGCGCCCAGCGGTGGCGTGAGCAGCGTCAGGATGACGATGTACGCGATGACGGTGCCCATCAGAACCGCTCCGGCCTGATGAGGGCATAGGTCAGGTACGCCAACAGCGCAACCGCCAGGATCAGCTCCAGCACGTCGACGAGGCTCATACGCGGTCCAACCAGGCAGCGAAGGCGAACATGGCCACCATCGACACGACGAGGATCGCGAGCATCACCAGATCCAGCACGGCGACTCCTTCCGCTCCATGTTCGCGAGCGTAGGAGCGCGGCCATTCGGGACGCCTAAGGGAGGGGGTCGTACATCTATGGGAAAGCTACGGACGCTCGGTCCGGCCCCGTGGAGGCCGGCTTCGGCGGCCGCCCCCTGTCAGACTGAGGTCATGGCGGCGTCGTCCGGAACCTCTGCCGCGCCCGACACCACGTCGCGGGGTGCCGCGCTCCGTCGTCGCCTCGACTCGGCTCCCGGGCGCAGGACCGCGATCGGCTACGTGGTCGCGACGGTCGGGATCGCGGCCATCACGGTCGCGTTGCTGCCCTTCCGCGACGACCTCAGGCCTCTGTCGGTGGGTTTCGGGTTCCTCGTGGTCGTGGTGGCGGCGGCCGCGGTCGGCCGGCTCGGTCCGGGGATCCTCGCCTCGGTGCTGGGGTTCCTGACGTTCAACTTCTTCTTCCTCACGCCGTACAACACGTTCGTGATCGACCGCGGCGAGGACGTCACGATCCTGTTCGTGTTCCTCGCGCTCTCCATCCTGATCTCGACGCTGTTCGCGAAGCTCGCCGATCGGGCGGAGACCGCGGAGGCCCGGGAGCTCGAGCTCTCGATCCTGCAGAGCCTGAGCGCCGATCTCACGGCGGTCCTGCCGGGACCGGAGACCTACCGCGCGATCCTCCAGAACGTGGTCACCACGTTCGGCTTCCGGGCGGGCGCGTTGTTCGTCCAGGCGCCGGACGCTCGTGAGCTCCGCGAGGAGGCGACCGTCGGGGCGGAGCCGGGAGGCATCCCGCTGCGGGCCGAGCCCGGTGCGGTGCGGTCCGAGGAACGGCTCCCGCTCTCGGTGGGGGGGAGGAACCTCGGCCTGCTGGTGGTCCGCGTCGGCGAGGAACCCCTCTCGCCCGCCGACTCCCGCGTCCTGCGCGCCTTCTGTGACCAGTTCGCTCTGGTCCTCGAGCGTGACCGGCTGTTGCGGGCGGCGACCGAGACCGAGGTACTGCGTCAGACGGATCGGACCCGCCGCGCGCTGTTGGACGCCGTGTCCCACGACCTCCGGAGCCCGCTGGCGGCGATCAAGGCGTCCGTGACCGACCTACTCTCCACCGATGCCCAGCACGACGTCGCCGCGACCAAGGAGGCGCTCGAGAGCATCGATGCCGAGACGGATCGGTTGACCGATCTGATCGCGAACCTGCTGGACATGTCCCGGATCGACCAGGGCACGATCGTGCCCCGGATCCAGGTCGTGGACGTCACCGAGGTCCTGAACGCGGCCGTCGATCGCACGCGTCGCCTCGGAGCCACGATCGGCGTCGACGTGCGGATCCCCGGGGGGTCGGCGCTGCTCGACGCGGATCCCGTGTTCCTCGACCGTGTGGTCGCGAACCTCCTCGACAACGCCGTGAAGGCCGCGGCGGACGGTGCCGATCCGTCGATCAACGTCGAGGTGCGCCGCGTCGACGATCGGACGATCGTCCGCGTGATCGATCATGGGCCGGGGATCCCCCCCGAGGCGCGCGAGCAGCTCTTCTACCCCTTCTATCAGCTGAGCGATCGGCATCCGCGGCACGGCACGGGATTGGGGCTCGCGATCTGCCGCGGGTTCCTGTCGCTGATGGACGGCGAGATCTGGGTGGAAGAGACCCCCGGCGGCGGGGCCACGTTCGCGTTCTCGCTGCCCACCGCGGAGCCCTCTGGATGAAGCTCGCCCGGATCCTCGTCGTCGACGACGAGGAGCAGATCAGGCGGGCGATCGGCCGGGCGCTCACGAGTCGCGACTACCTGGTCGATCTGGCTGCCGACGGGGAAGAGGCGATCCAGCTCGCGACGGACACCGACCCGGACCTGGTGATCCTGGACCTCAACATGCCCCGTCTCGACGGCCTCTCGACCTGTGCACTGCTGCGGGAGTGGAGCCAGGTCCCGATCCTGATCCTGTCGGTCCGCGAGGACGAGGCCGACAAGGTCGCCGCGCTGGATCTGGGCGCCGACGACTACCTGACGAAGCCCTTCGGGACGAACGAGCTCATGGCTCGGGTGCGGGCGCTGCTCCGGCGCGCCGGCGCCCCCGGGGTCACGGAGGGTGTGCGCTTCGCGACCGGCAGCCTCGAGATCGACCTGGACAGCCACGAGGTCGTGCGCGACGGCGACGCGATCCATCTCACGAAGACCGAATGGGCGCTACTCGAGGAGCTCTCCAGACATCCCGGCAAGCTGCTCACTCACCGTTGGCTGCTGGAGCGCGTCTGGGGCGCCGGCTACGGCGAGGATCTGGATGTGCTGCGCGTGTTCGTGAGTCAGCTCCGGAAGAAGATCGAGGAGGAGCCGGGCCGACCGCGGATCATCGCCACCGAACCCGGGATCGGGTACCGCTGGTTGCTCGACTCCGTCGACGCTCCGCCCGACGGCGCGCTCGGGGCCTGACCCGGCGCTCCTAACCGACGAGCGCGGCCCGCAGGGCAGGTTCGTTCTCCGGGCTCGCGAGCGCCACCAGCTCGTCGTCGGCCGCCAAGACGGTCTCGGGCTGCGGGATCAGCACGTGGCCTTCGCGGAGGACGGCCACGAGCACGGCTTCGGACGGCAGACGCAGCTCGTACACCGGATGCCCGGTCGCCGGCGAGTCGGCCGCGAGCTTCAGCTCGACGATCGAGATCCTGCCGCCCTCGAGGCGGAGCAGCCGGACCAGGTCGCCGGTGGTCACGGCCTCCTCGACCATCGCCGTCAGGATGTGCGGCGGGGACACGGCCTGGTCGACGCCCCACTGCTCGGTGAACAACCACTCGTTCTTGGGGTGATTCACCCGCGCCAGCACGCGCGGCACCCCGAACTCCTGCTTCGCGAGGAGCGAGGTGACGAGGTTGTCCTCGTCGTCGCCCGTCGCGGCCACCACCACGTCGGCCGAGCCGAGATCGGCGTGCTCCAGCACCCACGGCTCACAGGCGTCGCCGAGCTCCACGTCCACGCCGTCGAGCTCGTCGCGCAGGTCCTCGACCGTGGGCTTGTCCTGCTCGATCAGCGTGACCTGGTGGCCGCGGACCGCCAGGTCCGCCGACAGGTGCCGTCCGACGGCGCCGCCTCCGGTGACGACCACGCGCATCTCAGGCGTGGTCCTTCGGCGAGGCCAGCTGCACGTCGAGCAGGTCCTGGCTCTCCTTGGTCATCATCACCACGAGGTAGTCGCCGTCCTGCAGGATGCTCTCCCCGGTCGGGATGAAGCCCTTCCCTCCGCGGGAGACCGCGGCAACCAGGATCTTCCCCTCGACGTCGAGGTCCTGGACCCGCTTGCCCACCAGGTGGCCGTTCACCGGCACCCGGAGTCGCAGGACGTCGCCGCCGCCGAGGCTCTCGCGCACCTCCTGGCGATCGTGGATCAGCATCAGCTGGATCTGCTTGACGCCCCACGTGGTGGTGGCGACGGTGGGGATGTTGAGGCGCTCGTAGATCTCGGCGCGACGCGGGTCGTAGATCCGCGCGATCACGCGGGGGACGTGGTAGTGCTCGAGCGCCACGCGGGCGGACACGATGTTCGAGTTGTCGCCGCTCGAGACGGCGATGAAGGCCCCGGCCTCCCCGATGCCCGCCTCCTCGAGGATGTCGCGGTCGAAGCCGAGTCCGACCAGGGTCTTCGCCTCGAAGCCGGGGGGGAGCTTGTCGAAAGCGGTGGGGTTCTTGTCGATGATCGACACCTCATGGCCCGCGGCGTGGAGCTCGATCGTGAGCTGCGAGCCGACACGGCCGCACCCCATGATCACGACACGCATGGCAGAGGTGGGTGACACGGGTCCGAAGGCTACCGCGAGCCGACAGCGTTGGCAGCGGAACGGACCCCAGAGATGCCCGAGGGCCGGCGACTGGAGGGAGCCGCCGGCCCCACGGACGGGCTCGGAGGAAAGTGGTCGATCGTCTCGAACTTCCGCTTCGGAACGTCGCGGGGGTGACGTCCGCTCGGTTCCGCGTGCGGAAACCTCTTTCCAGTGCCGAATTCTGAGAGGTCCCGCGTGAGCGTGCTGTGAAGGAAGCCGATGCGGGCGTGAAGAAGTCGTGAAAGCCGCTCCGTCCGTGAACGTGTGCAACGCGGGAGGTACCGTGGCGGGGTGAGCATGGAGCGCACGGAATCTCGGTGGGGACGCCTCTCCGTGAAGGCCGTCGTGGCGGGGGTCGTGGCCGCCGCGGTCGGCGCGGTGCTCACCGTGCCCACGCAGCCCTTGGGCCCGGCCAGCGGGGTGGCGATCTTCATGCTCGCGATCGCGGCGGCCGCCGTCGTCGGTGGGCTCTGGGGCGGGGTGATCGCCGCCGTCCTCGCCTCGATCCTGCGGCCGCTGCTCCCGGAGCCCGAGAGCATCCCTCGTGCTGCGGAGCAGGCGGACACCTTGGCCGTGATCGCCTCGGTCGTCTTCCTGGCGATCGCGGTCGTGGTGGGTCTCGTCGTCGGCAACGCCGCCGAGGAGCGCGCGCGCGCCGGCCGGCGTGAACGCGAGGCCCGGCTGCTGGCGCAGCTCTCGGCCAAGATGCTCACGGGCGACCTGCCGGACCGCGTCCTCGACGAGTTCGTTCAGGTGCTCCTGGTGCCGTTCGGGCTCGCCGTGTGCCAGGTCAACGTGAACCTCGATGGGCACGACGTCAGCGCCCGCGCCGAGCAGCCGGGCACCCGGCAGGGGGGCCCCCACGAGGTCGTCCCCGTCGTGGTCGCCAACATCCCGTTGGGGACGCTGATCGCCGAGCGTCCCGCCGGCCGGCGCCCGTTCACGCGCGACGAACGGATGCTGCTGGAGGCGGCCGTGCGGCAGGCCGCGTCGGCGCTGGACCGGGCGCGCCTCGACGCCCGGGCCCGGCTGGCGCAGGTGGACGCGGAGACGAACCAGCTGCGCGCGGCGATGTTCTCGTCGGTCACCCACGACCTCCGCACGCCGCTCGCCTCGATCAAGGCGGGCGTGACGAGCCTCCTCGACGAGGGTGTGCACTACGACCAGGAGCAGGAACGAGAGCTCCTGACCACGATCCTCGAGGAGACCGACCGGCTGAACCGGCTCGTCGGCAACATCCTGGACCTGGCGAAGGTCCGGGCCGGCGCGCTGATCCCGCGCAAGGTGCGCACCGCGGTCGACGAGGTGGCCGAGGCCGTGGTCGGTCGGCTGACGCCCACGATGCGGGCCAAGGGCCTGCGGCTGGACCTGCAGCTCAGTCCCACCCCGGAGGTGGCGGCCGACCCCGTGCAGCTCGACCAGGTGCTCACGAACCTGCTGGAGAACGCCGCCCGGCACTCGCCGGCCGACGGGACGATCCGGATCCACGTGGGCGTCGTCCCCCGTGGCGTCCGGGTCCGCGTGAGCGACGAGGGCCCGGGGATCGCCGGAGAGGAACGCGAGAAGGTGTTCGACGCGTTCTACCGTGGCAAGGAAGCCCCGGAGACGCCGGGGACCGGGCTCGGGCTCGCGATCGCGAAGGCGATCATCACGGCCCATGGCGGGAAGATCTGGGCGGAGGAGACGGTGCGCGGCGGAACCGCGTTCGTCTTCGACATCCCGATCGAGGAGTCGGTGGTGCTGTGAAGGTGCTGGTGATCGACGACGAGCCCCAGATCCGCCGTGCCCTGCGCACGAGCCTGGAGGCGCACGGCTACGAGGTCGCGGTGGTCGCGACCGGCGAGGAGGGCGTGGTCGGCGTGGCGCAGGTCGACCCCGACCTCGTCCTGCTCGACCTCGGGTTGCCGGACATCGACGGCACCGAGGTGATCCGCCGGATCCGCGGCTTCTCCGAGGTGCCGGTGATCATCGTGTCGGTCCGCGAGGGGCAGGCGGACAAGGTGGCAGCGCTCGACGCCGGCGCCGACGACTTCATCACGAAGCCGTTCGGCATGGAGGAGCTCCTGGCGCGCACGCGCGCCGCGCTCCGCCGCGCGGGCGCCGACGAGCCCCAGCTCCCGACGCTCCGCTACGGCGGACTGGAGGTCGATCTCCCGAAGCGGCTCGTGACGCTCGACGGCGAGGTCCTGCACCTGACCCCCACCGAATACTCCTTGCTCGAGGCGCTCGCCTCCAACCCCGGCAAGCTCCTGACCCATCAGTGGCTGCTGCGCCGCGTCTGGGGCCAGGGGTACGGGACCGAGACCACCTACTTGCGGACGTACGTCCGCGCGCTGCGGAAGAAGCTCGGTGACGACGCGGCGTCGCCCGGGCTGATCGTCACGGAGCCCGGGGTCGGCTACCGGTGGGTCGCCGAGCCGTCGAACGGAGGTGGCTCCGCGGCCGGACGGGAGGACACGGCATGAGCCACGGCCGACGACCACGCGCGGCGACGGCGTAGCATCCGGGCGTCGATGTCCGCCTCGACACGTGCACCTGCCGGCTCCGTCGCGAAGCGCCTGCTCGTCGGGCGTGCGTTCGCGAGCCATCGGTTGGAGCACACGCTCCTGCCGAAGGTGCTCGCGCTGCCGGTGTTCGCCTCCGACGCGCTCTCGTCGGTCGCGTACGCCACGGGCGAGATCCTGATCGCGCTCACGCTGGTCACGTCGGACCCGAACCCCTATGTCCTGCCGATCGCGTGCGCGATCGCGCTGCTGCTCGCCGTGGTCGTGAGCTCGTACCGGCAGACCGTGCGGGCCTACCCCAGCGGTGGTGGCGCCTACATCGTCAGCAAGGACAACCTCGGTCAGTTCGCCGGGCTCGTGGCCGCCGGGGCCCTGCTGTTCGACTACATGATGACCGTGGTCGTGTCGATCGTCGCCGGCGTCGTCGCGATCCAGTCCGCCTTCCCGGCCGTCGAGCCCTACGCGGTCGAGCTGTGCGTCCTGTTCGTCGCGCTGGTGACGCTGGCGAACCTGCGGGGAGCGAAGGAGTCCGGCGTGCTGTTCGCCGTCCCCACCTACGGGTTCGTCTTCGCGATGGGCGTGCTGGTGATCCTGGGGTTGATCGGCTGCGTCACCGGATGCTCGCCGATGGAGGCCGAGGTCGAGCCCCTCCCAGGTGCGGCGACCGTGGCTGGGGCCGTGACGATCTTCGCGATGCTCAAGGCCTTCTCGTCGGGCGCCACGGCGCTCACCGGGGTCGAGGCCATCTCCAACGGTGTCCCGGCGTTCCGTCGCCCGCAGGCGCACAACGCGGCGACGACGCTCGCGGTGATGGGGGCGATCTCGATCTCGCTGTTCCTCGGGATCTCGTGGCTCGCGACCCACACGGAGGGCGTGATCGCCAGCGACGAGATCTCCGTCCCGGCGCAGATCGGGATCGCCGTGTTCGGCGACGGATCGCTCGGCTTCCTGGTTGTGCAGTTCTTCACGTCGGCGATCCTGATCCTCGCCGCGAACACCGCATACCAGGATTTCCCCCGCCTCGCCTCGATCCTGGCGCGGGATCGATTCCTCCCGTCGCAGTTCGTGAACCGTGGGGATCGCCTCGTGTTCTCGAATGGCGTGATCGTGCTCGGCCTGGCGTCCGCGGCGATGATCTGGATCTTCGACGCCAGCCTGACGGCGGTGATCCACCTGTACGTCGTGGGTGTGTTCACGTCCTTCACGCTGTCCCAGGCCGGCATGATCCGTCACTGGCTGGCGGAGGGGCACCGAGGCGATGCCGCCGCGAAGGGCTGGCGTCGCTCGATCGTGATCAACGCGGTCGGGTGCGTGGTCACGGGGATCGTGCTGGTAGTGGTGATCCTGTCCAAGTTCGCCGACGGCGCCTGGCTCTCGATCCTGATCATGGCGATCCTGGTGCCCGCCTTCTACGGGATCCACCGGCACTACGCGTGGGTGTCGGCCCAGCTCCAGCGCGGCACGGTTCGCGCCGGGACCACGGGCACGAACAACGTGGTGCTGTTGGTCCGCGAGGCCGACGCCGCGGTCGCGGAGGCGCTCGGCTACCTGCGGTCCTTCCGGCCGCGTTCGATCCGCGCGGTGACGCCCGGCTCCGAGGTCGATCCCGGGCTCGCCTCGTGGTGGTCGTCGTTCGTGGGCGCCTCGTCGATCCGGCTGGAGCCGCTCGGTGCGGGGAGCCTCACCGGGACGATGAAGTCGTTCGTCCGCGCGATGCCGACCGAGCCCGAGGACTTCATCACCGTGTACGTGCCGGAGATGGTCCGCGGTGGCCTGTTCCGCTACCTGATCGGCCGCCGCGATCTGGTCCGGCTCAAGGGGTCGCTGCTCCGCGTGCGCCACGTCGTCGTCACCGATGTGCCGGTGGTGGAGGAGGAGGGTCGTCCGAGGGGCGTGGACGCCAAGCCGCTGATCCCTCACCGAGCGGTCACGTTGGTGTTCGTGTCCACCGTGAACGACGCGGTGATCCGAGCCGTGAACTACGCCCGATCGCTCGGAGCCCCCGAGACGCGCGCGATCTACTTCGACGTCGACCCGGAGGAGGCGCATCGGCTCGAAGGGCGATGGTTCGACGCCGGGTTCGAGATGCCGCTCGACATCGTCGAGGCCCCGTTCCGCGACCTGTCGGTGCCGATGCTCGCGGAGGTGCGCCGATTCTCCTCGCAAGCCGACACCGTGGTGAACGTGGTGATCCCCGAGGTGATCGTCTCGCACTGGTGGCAGCTGCCCCTCCACAACCAGAACGCCCTGTTCATCAAGCGGCTCTTCCTGCACGAGGACCGCGTGCTGCTGACGGACGTTCCGTTCCGCCTCGGCGAGCGCGAGGTGCCCATCCCGGCCGATGTCTGATCGGTGTTCCTCGGCGGCCCCATCGCGGCCCGCTGCGCTAGGGTTCCGTTCGTCTCGCGGCGCTCACCGGGAGGAGCCACGGCATGAACATCCGTCCGGCCACGAAGGACGACGTCCAGTTCCTCAAGAAGATGCTGTACGAGGCCGCCCGGTGGAACCCCGACTGGCCCCGCGAGCCGATCGAGGAGGTCCTGGCCGACCCGATGCTGGTCCGCTACCACGAGGGGTGGGGTCGTCCGGGGGACGGGGGCGCGATCGCGGAGGTCGACGCGATCCGCGTGGGCGCGGCCTGGTACCGCGTGTTCGCGCCGGACGCTCCCGGCTACGGGTACGTGGACGAGAAGATCCCGGAGCTGTCGATCGCCGTGGTCCCGCTGCACCGGCGCAAGGGGATCGGTGAGGCGCTGCTGCGCTCGTGCATGGTCCAGGCCCGCGAGGAGGGCTTCCAGGCGCTGTCGCTCTCGGTCGCCGTGCACAACCGCTCGCGGATGATGTACCAGCGCGCCGGCTTCGAGAAGGTGGACGAGACCGGCGAGAGCTGGACGATGGTCGCCAACCTCTGACGGGTCAGGCCGGCCGCGTCCCCTCGTCCTCCGTGCTCTGATCGCTCCGGGCGGCGTCGAGCGCGGCGTACTCCGCGCGGACGCTCGTCCAGCGGCGCCGGATCACGACGACCAGCCCCACCACGAGCACCGCGAGGATCAGCCAGGACACGGGACGGAGGAACGTCTCCACCGACTCCCAGTTGTCGCCCAGGACCGCGCCGAGCCAGGTGAGGGCGAGGCACCACGGCAGGCAGCCGGCCAGGGTGTACAGCGTGAAGCGCCAGAACGGCATCTCGGCCACGCCGGCCGGCAGCGAGATGAACGTGCGGACCACGGGGAGCAGCCGCGAGACGAAGACGGTCACCTCGCCGTGCTGCTCGAACCAGGTGTGCGCCCGCTCGACCTCGTGCGGGCGGATCAAGAGGTACCGGCCGAAGCGGTCGATCATCGGCCGCCCGCCCTTGTCGCCCACCCCGTAGGCAAGCCAGGAGCCCAGCAGGTTCCCCAGGGTGCCGGCCGCGACCACGGCCCAGAAGTCCAGCTCGTTACCCGGGCCCGCGAAGGCGGTGGAGGTCATCGCGCCCCCGAACAGCATCGTGACCTCGCTCGGGATCGGGATGCACGCGGACTCCAGCACCATCAGCACGAAGATCGCGAGCAGCCCGTACTCGCCGATCGAGGTCGTGATGAACTGCTGCAGCCCTTCGAGCACAGCGACTCCGAGCCAGGGATGGGAATAGATCGGGGCGGGTCGAGCGTACCAATGCGCCGGAGGGCGACCGAAGGCCGGTTGAGCGGCCTCGGCGACACCCGGTGGTACCGTCCGTCGGCGGAGGCACCCCGACGGACGCCTTCCGCGACACCCACGGAGGATCACACCCGCATGGCGAAGACACTCGTGGTCGTCGAGTCGCCGGCCAAGGCGAAGACGATCGAGAAGTACCTGGGCGGCGACTACGCCGTCCGTGCTTCCGTGGGCCACATCCGGGACCTGTCCCGGGAGTTCGACGGGCTCGGCGTCGACGTGGAGCACGACTTCGAGCCTCACTTCGAGGTCACCGAGGACTCGGAGAAGGACGTGGCCGCGCTCCGCCGCGCCTACGGCGGCGCCGAGGGCCTGATCCTGGCGACCGACTTCGACCGCGAGGGCGAGGCGATCGCGTTCGACGTGGCCGAGGTCCTCGGGGTGCCGCCCCGGGAGGCCCGTCGCGTCACCTTCACCGAGATCACCCGCGACGCGATCCTCGAGGCGTTCCAGCACCCGCGCGCGATCGACATGCAGCTCGTCGACGCGCAGCGCGCCCGGCGGATCCTCGACAAGCTGGTCGGGTTCGGGATCTCTCCGATCCTGTGGCGGAAGGTGCGACCCGGTCTCTCGGCCGGACGCGTGCAGTCCCCTGCCTTGCGGTTGATCGTCGAGCGAGAGCGCGAGATCAAGGCGTTCGTGCCCGTCGAGTACTGGAGCATCAACGTCCGGCTGACGCCCGACGGCGACGAGCGCGCGTTCACGGCCCGCCTGGCCGAGATCCCCGAGGGCAAGCTCGCGGCCTCACCCGACAAGAAGGGTGTGCTGCTGGCCGGCGAGCCCGACGCCGCCACCCACGCGGAGCGGCTCCGTCGCGCCGACTACCGCGTGGATAAGGTGGAGCGCAAGGAGCGCAAGCGCTCGCCGGCCCCCCCGTTCACGACGTCCACCCTCCAGCAGGAGGCGGCGCGCAAGCTCGGGTTCGGCGCCCGCAAGACGATGCAGACCGCGCAGCGCCTCTACGAGGGGATCGACCTGCCGGGGGAGGGATCGGTCGGCCTGATCACCTACATGCGGACCGACTCCGTGACGATCGCCGAGACGGCGCTCCGCGAGATCGGCGAGCTCGTGAAGACCGACTTCGGCGACGCGTACGCTCTGCCGAAGCCCCGCGTCTACAAGACGCGCTCGCGCAACGCGCAGGAGGCCCACGAGGCGATCCGCCCGACCAGCGTGCTGCGCACACCCCAGCGCGTGGCCTCGGCGCTCAGTCCGGACCAGCTCCGCCTGTACACGATGATCTGGCAGCGGACCGTGGCGACGCAGATGGCCGAGGCGCGGTTCAACCAGGTCGGCGTCGACATCGACGGCGTCGACGGCGACGTCCGGTACGGCCTGCGAGCCACGGGCCAGACGCTCGTGTTCGACGGGTTCATCCGCGTGTATCAGGAAGGTCGCGACGAGGGGCCCGACGAGGACGCCGAGTCGGCGCTGCCCGAGCTCGCCGACGGGCAGGATCTGTCGATGCTCGA
>DATBJQ010000126.1:0-15163 GCA_036556385.1 Actinomycetota bacterium
TCCTCAAGACGCTGGCTTCCCATGGGGCTTGGTCGAGATTCGCCACTTCCGAAGCTCACGGTGGTCCGGGCCCCGCCCGGTAGCGCACGCCGCCGGGCCGGAACCACCGGGCGACACCGTCCGCGCTTCTCCTCAGCTTCCAGCCGTGCTCGTGCACCAACCGGTGGTGGAACGAACACACCAGGGCGAGATTCTCGAGGTCTGTCCTGCCTCCGGCCGACCAGTACACGACGTGGTGGGCCTGGGCGAACCGCCGCGTCCCGCATCCCGGGAACACGCAACCCCGGTCTCGTGCTCGCACCAACCGGACCTGCGACGCGGACGGCGTCCGCGTCAGCCGTCCCAGAGAGAGGACCTCGCCACGGGTGTCCTCAGCCACGATCTGCACCCGGCCGTCGCACGCCAGTCGCCGCACGGTGGCTGCCGGCACCACGGCATCACCGGCCGCTGGACCCTCGAGCTCGCCGGCGGGAGCAGCGTCCTGGTCCCCCACCAGGGCGCCCAGCGGTGCGTGGATCACCACCGTGGCGCGGTCCGGATCGGGGTCCGACGAAAGCCTCCCCGAGCAGACTGCAACGAGCGCGTCGGCCCATCGCACCTCCCGAGGCTCGGGATGGTCCCGGTCGGTCGGCAGGCTCGGCACCTTGTCGGCCTCCCGCTCCAGGGCCCGGGCCACCACAGCCCCGGACGCGGCCGGCAGCAGCGCCTGCAGCCCGAAGCGCCGTCCGTCGTCCTCGTACCACCAGCGGACCGACCGTTCTCGCTCGGCAGCCACGACGTCGCCCCGAACGCGTCTCGCCTCCAGGTCGCCGCGGTGACGGATCGTGCCGGAGGCCACGGTGCGTGCCCACGCCACCAGTCCCTCCTCGGTCCCAGGCGTCGCGAGCCGCGTGAGCTCTACGACCCTGTCCACCCCGAGCTCACCGGACCGAAGCGCCTCGGCGACCCGAGGAAGCGACGCCAGCCTCCGGGCCGCCGCCACTCACCGCTCTGCCTTCCAGGCCGAGATCCCGTAGCGCATCGACACCCAGTGAGGGAGATCCCGGGCCCCGTCGTGCTCCCATCCCGCGCACCGGTCGATCCGGTCGATGACACGCAGCAGGTCGAGCTGAGCACGCCCTACGGCCCGATGGGCGGCGTCGGCCCGCGCGACCAGGGCCGCCACGTCCTCGTGCGTCCCCACCCAGCCGGGATCTGCACGCTCGTTCCGGGGATCCAGGACCGACGTTCCCTCGACATCGAACATGTGTTCGACACTAGCTCGGGCGCGGAGGTGAGACCGTGACGACCGTCACACTCCGAGGAAGGTCTCGGAGGAAGATCGAGGAAGGATCCTGCACCTGCCTGCGGGCTTCC
The DNA here is from genome assembly GCA_036556385.1 of Actinomycetota bacterium. Classification (GTDB taxonomy): domain Bacteria; phylum Actinomycetota; class UBA4738; order UBA4738; family HRBIN12; genus AC-51. Next base: position 1,357 of record DATBJQ010000126.1, read on the forward strand.
CCGACGACCTGCGTGGGTGGTCGCGCCGTCTAGTCGTTCCGGAGGTGCTCCGCCACGTTCGCGATGTCCTCGCCGCCGCGAGCGCGGTCGGACGCCTCCTGCATCACCTCGAGGCTCCGCTCCGTCAGCGGCATCGTGGCACCGGAGCGCTCGGCCAGCCCCAGGATCAGCCGGAGGTCCTTCACCGCGAGGTCGATCGTGAAGGCGGGCGGGGTCTCGCCGGGGTGCTCGAACATGGGGCGCCGGTACTGCACCATCGGCGCCCCGACCGCGCTCCCGGCGATCACGTCGTAGGCGACGGTCCGGTCGATCCCCGCCCGCTCCGCCAGCACCAACGCCTCGGCGACCGAGTTGTTCAACCCGAACAGGATCGCGTTCACCGCCAGCTTCAGGGCCGCACCGGCGCCCACGTCGCCGACCCGAACGATCTTCGAGGACGTGGCCTCCAGCACCGGTCGGACGCGGTCGATGTCCTCCGCCGACCCGCCGGCCATGATCGACAGCGCCTTCGTCTCGACCGACGCCGTGCTCCCCGACACGGGGGCATCCACGAAGCTCGCCCCCGCCTCACGGATCTGTCGGTTCAGGTCGAGCACCGTCGCCGGGTCGAGCGTGCTCATGTCCGCCGCCACCGCGCCGTCGCGCAGCCCCGCGATCAGCCCGTCCGGCCCTTCGTAGATCGAGCGTGCGGCCGCGTCGTCGGCGAGACTCGTGACCGTGACGTCCGCCTCGCGCGCCGCGTCGGCGGGGGTGCTCGCGGCGCGGCCGCCGACCTCCGAGGCGAGCTCGTCCGCCGTCGCCGGCGTCCGGTTGTACAGGACGATCGGGAACCCGGCCTCCGCGATGTTGCGCGCGATCCGGCTCCCCATCCGCCCGAGCCCGAGGAACGCGACCGTCGGCGTCACGGCAGCGACCATCCGCCGTCCACGCGGAGCTCCACGCCGTTCACCGACGGGTTCTCGAGCAGGAACCGGGCGGCGTCGACGATGTCCTCGGTCTGTACCAGCCGACCGGTGGGCGTCCGCTCGACGACGGCCTCGAGGGCCGCCGCCTTGGGGGCCCAGTAGGGCGTGTCGCCCACGATGCCCGGATGGAGCACGTTGATCCGGATCGGCGCGAGCTCGCTCACGAGCGTTCGGGCGACGCCGTCGATGCCCGCGTTCACGGTCGTGACGGTCGTCGATCCCGGATACGGCCGCAGCTTCGCGAGCCCGCCGAAGAGCAGGACCGCGGCGTCGTCGGTGAATCGATCGGTGAGCGTGTGGACGACCTTCACGTAGCCGACGAGCTTGAGCGTGGTCAGGCGGAGCGCCTTCTCGATGTCGTAGTCGCGGACCGTGTTCTCGTCCCGCTCGATCGACGCGATCGCGAGACGATCGACCGCGCCCAGCCCGGCCAGCGCCGGGGCGATCGACCCCGGGTCCGCGAGGTCGAAGCCGATGCCCGAGACGTCGCCCCCGAGTCCGGCGGCCACGCCCGCCGCGCGCTCCGCGTCGCGCCCGGAGATCACGACGGAGCGCCCCTGCTCGGCGTACCGCCGGGCGAGGGCGAGGCCGAGCCCGGACGTGCCGCCCACCACCACGACGCTTCGGTCGGCCATCGGATCCCCTCTCTCGCTCGCGATCCGCGCGCCGCGGATCGTGGTCAGCTCACGTGTTGCGGCAGGTACTCCCAGTCACGCGCGAAGCGGTACGAATGCCGGGCCGGGGGCTGCGGCGCCTGGGTCTCGAGCCAGCGGACGACGCCGGGGCCCGGGTTGGAGAACCCGTGCACGCAGCCCACGCCCGCCCAGGCCATGTCGCCGGGCTCGAGGTGGTACGTGGCGTCGTCGAAGGTGGCGTCGACCGAACCATCGAGGATCAGGTAGGTCTCCTCCAGCGGGTGGTCGTGCCGCCCGGCCACCCCCTCCGGCTCGTACTGCACCATGAACATCGTGGACAGCTGCGCCCCGAGGTCGGTGTCGACCATCATCTTCACCGTGATCCCGCTGTAGACCAGCAGGGCCGTGCGCATGCTCGCCGACACGGCCAGCATGTCCTGCGTCTGCCGGTCGACCAGCATGTTCTCCGGGTCGATGTGCCCGAACGAGCGCGTGCGAGGATCGCGGACGTCGACCAGCACCGGCAGGCCCTCGGTCAGCTCCGGCACCACGTGGGTGTCGCCGTCGTGGGCGGCCCGCGGCTGGGGCGCCGTCATCTCGGCCCATCGGACCCGTCCGGCGCTGAGGTTCTTCCACACGTGCGGCGCCCCGACCGGGATCACGCCGTAGTCGCCGGGCTCGAGCCCGAAGGTCCCCTCCGACGACACGAGCACGACCCGCCCCTCCAGGAGGAAGAAGCTCTCCTCGTAGGAGTGGACGTGGGAGACGCCGACCTGCTCCGGCTCGAGCTCGCAGATCGAGAACCCCGTGTGGACCGAGCCGTCGTCCTCGCCGACACCGACGCGCCGCAGGACGCCGTCGGCCGGGAGGGCGGCAGGCTCCGCGGTCTGAAGCTCGGCGGCCGTGCGAACCACGTGGAGGGCGCTCACGATGACGGCTGCTCCGCCTGCTTCTTCGCGAGCGCTTCGGTCAGGTACTCGCTCGAGGCCTGGACGCCCGCCCGCGCCGCGTCCCAGTCGGCCAGCAGCTTCCCGCCTCGCTTGCGGACCTGCCCGCCGATGATCACCGTGTCGACGTGGGCCGTGTCGGCGCTCAGCACCACCGCGCCGACCGGGTCGATCACGGGCGAGGTGCCCGGGGCCGAGCCGTCGATCACCACGACGTCGGCCTGCTTGCCCGGCGTGAGGGAGCCGGTCCGCGCCTCCAACCCGGCCACGTGCGCTCCGTCGAGGGTCGCCATCGTGAGGATGTCGCGGGCCGTGAGCGCGTCGGCCGGAAGCGGGTCCTCGCTCTCCCACACCGAGTCGTTCGAGCGCCAGCGCTCGGCGGCGAACGCGCATCGCATCTCGGTGAACATGTCGCCGGGCACCGTCGTGACGACGTCGATCGACATGCTCGGCCGCAGCCCGTAGGAGCGCGCCTTCGCGAACGGCGGCCACCCGTGACCCATCTGCATCTCGACCTGCGGGGCGATCGAGATCGTGCCGCGGCTGTCCGCCACGAGCTGCCATTCCTCGTCGGAGAAGTAGCAGCAGTGGATGTACGTGGTGTCGGCGCCGAGCAGGCCGAGCCCGTGCAGCTGGTTCACCATGCCCCACTTGCCGGCGAGCTTGCCCATCGCGATGTGCAGGGTGATCGGGATCCCCAGGTCGCGCGCCATGCTCCATTCGTCGCGGACCACGCCGTCCTGACAGAAGCCGGGCCCGCGCGTGGCCAGCGCCATCGTGAGCAGCCCGTCGTCGGAGGAGAAATAGGTGCTCCGGATCCGTTCGACATCGTCGCGCGGGATCGCGATCGAGCTGTTGAACCAGTAGTCGGCGAGCGAGGTGTTGGCGCTGCCGTACGCGTAGACCGCCCGGATCCCGGCCTCTTGGAGGCCCCGCACGCCGGCGTCCGGGTGGTCGGGGGTGTTGTTGATGTGCGACCAGTCGACCAGCGTGGTGATGCCGGCGTTCACGCACTCGAGGGCTCCGGCGAGGTTGCTCGCGTACACGTCCTCGGGCCGATACAGCGGCGCGAAGCTGTCGAGCACCTCCACGAAGTAGTCGTCGAGCGTGGCGTCGGGCGCGCACGTGCGGATCGCCGTCTCCCAGGTGTGGCGGTGGGTGTCGACGAAGCCGGGGATCACCACGTCACCCGCCACGTCGATCACCTCGGCGTCGGCCGAGAGGTCCTTGCCCACCTGCGCGATCGTGTCGCCCTCGATCAGGACGTCGCCGCCGGGGATGTCCCCCAGCTCGGGGTCCACGGTCACGACGTGCCCCCCGCGCAGAAGGATGCGGTCCGCCATGCTGTCCTCCCTTTCCTGCGTCGGTCCGTCAGCCGGTCGCGCTCCGCACACCGTCGACGACGCGGTCGACCGACGGGATCGCGAGGTCCTCGAGCGCATCGGCCGCCGGCAGCGGGATGTGCGGTGTGGTGATCCGGACGATCGGTCCGTCCAGGTCGAAGAAGCCTTCCTCGGCCACGATCGACGAGAGCTCCGCGCCCCAGCCGCACAGGCGCGGGTTCTCCTCCACGGTGACGAGCCGTCCCGTGCGGCCGACCGACCCGAGGATCGTCGTCGTGTCGAGCGGGACCAGCGAGCGGACGTCGACCACCTCGACCGAGATGCCCTCGTCGTCCAGGCGCTCGGCCGCCGCGACGGCCTTGGGCACCATGGCCCCCAAGGCGCAGACGGTGACGTCGGAGCCGTCGCGCACGACCTTCGCGGCGCCCAGGCGGTCGACGACCTCGTCGTCGGGGACCTCGCCCTTCGTCGCGTACAGCACCTTGGGCTCGACCACGATCACCGGGTCGTCGTCGCGCACCGCCGCGGCGAACAGCCCCACCATGTCGACCGGCGTGGACGGCACGACCACCTTGAGACCCGGGATCGCCATCGCCCAGGCCTCGATGCTCTGCGAGTGCTGCGCGCCGAAGCGGACCCCACCGCCGTTCGCCGTGCGGATCACCAGCGGCAGGGCGACCTGGCCGTTCGTCATGTACCGGGTCTTCGCGATCTGGTTCGCGACCAGGTCCCAGCACACGGCGAAGAAGTCGCTGAACATCAACTCGGCGATCGGGCGGAGCCCGTTCATCGCGGCGCCCATCACGGCGCCGATGATCGCCTGCTCCGAGATCGGCGTGTCGCGCACCCGCGCGGGTCCGAACCGGTCCAGCAGGCCCTCGGTGGTCTTGAACACGCCGCCGGCTGCCGCGACGTCCTCGCCGATGAAGTAGACGGTGGGGTCGCGCTCCATCTCCTGGGCGATCGCGTGCCCGACGGCCTCGCGGTACGTCAGCTCCGCCACGCTGCTCCTCCGTCGGACCAGAGCTCGGTCTCCAGGAGCGACGGGTCGGGGGCTGCGCCCGCCTTCGCCTCCTCCGTCGCGCGATCGACGGCGGCCAGCGCCTCGGCCTCGATCCCGTCGAGCACGGAGGCGTCCACGCCGCCGGCCGCGAGCCGCTCGCGGTAGGTCGGGAGCGGGTCGCGCGCGAGCCACGCCTGGACCTCGTCCTCCGGCCGGTACTTGGCGGGGTCGGCGCGGGAGTGGCCGCCGTGCCGGTAGGTCTTCGCCTCGACCAGCGACGGCCCGGCGCCGCTGCGCGCCCGCTCGATCGTGCGCAGCGCCACGGCGTGGACCTCGTCCGGGTCGTTGCCGTCGACCACGATGCCCTCCAGCCCGTAGGCGCTCGCGCGGTCGGCCGCCGGATGCTCCACCGCGGTGACCTGGCCGATCGGCGTGTACTCCATATAGAGGTTGTTCTCACACACGAAGACCACCGGGAGGCTCCACACCACGGCCATGTTGAGCGCCTCGTGGAAGGTGCCGATGTTCGTGGTCCCGTCGCCGAAGAAGCACACGACGACCTGACCGGTGCCCCGCTCCTTCGCGGCCCACGCGGCACCGGCGGCGATCGGCATGTGGGCGCCGACGATCGCGTAGGAGCCCATCGCCCCGCTCGGGACGTGCGTGAGGTGCATCGAGCCACCCTTGCCGCCGCAGACGCCGTTCGCGCGGCCGAGCAGCTCCGCCATCAGCGGCCCCATCGGGGCACCGCGCAGCAGGGTGTGGACGTGCCCGCGGTAGGTGCAGAACACGAGGTCGTTCGGCGCCATCGCGGCCGAGAAGCCCGCCGCCACGGCCTCCTGACCCAGGGCGAGGTGCGACGTCCCCTTGACGAGCCCCTCCAGGAACAGGTCGTGGGCGCGGCGCTCGAACAGCCGGGCCTCCTGCATCATCCGGTACATGTCCAGGCGGACCGCCTGGTCCGCCACCGTCTCCATCCCGCCCGCCCGGGTCGTCGTCTCGCTCACGCGCCGCCCCTCAGTACTCGTTGGCCACCATGAGTTCTTCGCACGGGAACAGCGTGATGATCTTCGGTCCCTCGGCGGTGACCACGACCTCCTCCTCGATCCGGGCGGCCGACCGCCCGTCGCTGGCCGGGCAGTACGTCTCGAGCGCGAAGAGCATCCCCTCCTGCAGCTCGATCGGGTCGTCGAAGGAGTTGAGGCGGCTGATGATCGGGCGCTCGTGCAGACCCACGCCCACGCCGTGGCCGAACTGGAGCCCGAAGGCGTCCATCTCGTCGGCGAACCCGAACTCCTCGGCCTTGGGCCACACGGCCGCCAGCTGATCGGTCGTCGCGCCCGGCTTGACCAGATCGATCGCGGCGTCCATCCACTCGCGCGAACGCTTGAACGCGTCGCGCTGCGCCTGGGTGGCGCGCCCCACCACGAACGTGCGGTAGTAGCAGGTCCGGTAGCCGTTGTTCACGTGGATGATGTCGAAGTAGGCCTGGTCGCCCGGCCGGATCAGCCGGTCCGAGAACACGTGGGGGTGCGGGCTGCACCGCTCACCGGCGATCGAGTTGATCGCCTCGACGAACTCCGAACCCATCTCGAACAGCCGGGCGTGCGCCAGGGCGACCACGTCGCTCTCCCGCACGCCGGGCTTGAGGAACTCGAAGATGTCCTGGTAGACGCCGTCGACCATGGCGCAGGCCTGCGTCAGCAGGGTGATCTCGTCGGAGCTCTTGATCTCGCGGGCGAGCATCATCAGCTGCTGGCCGTCGCGCACGTCGATCCCCGCCGCCTGCAGCTCCAGGAAGACGGACGTCTCGGCGAGGTCGACGCCGAGCGGCAGATCGCCCACGCCCTCCTCCCGCAGGACCGAGGCGATCTCCTGCGCGGCGCGATGCTGCAGCCCCGCCACCGGCGAGATCGCACCCTGCAACCCCGTGTTCCCGCCGACCGCGTTCTGCGTGTCGTACCACTGGGGCAGCTGGAGTCGGTGGGCCTTCGCCGCCGAGCCGAAGTCCCAGATGCGGGGCCGGCCCGTGCGGGTGATCAGCGCGTAGCGCTCGCCCTTGTTGAAGGCCCAGTACCCGATGTGCGTGCTGGTGGCGTAGCGGATGTTGCTGGTCTCGAACAGCAGGACGGCGCCGAGGTCCGAGGCGGCCAGCTGCTCCTGGACCCGCGAGAGTCGGTACTCACGGAGCCGGTCGAAGTCGACGCGGTTCTCCCAGTCGACCCCGTGCAGCCCCGGCGACGGTGTGGTCGCAACCGGGAATCCGTCCGTCATCGCCACCTCCCAGCCGGTCGGGGCGTCCCCGCCCCGTGCGGGTTGCATCAGCGAGGCTGAACAGCCGTCTTCGGCGGCATCATACGCGGGTCGCCCTGAGGCCGCATCCCAGCGTGTGGCGGCGTGTTGAGCCATCCTGCTGGGGTGTTCAGTCTCTCTTGACAGGCTCCGAGCGCATCGCGAGACTGCGCGCGGGAGGCAGCAGCACGAGATCTGCGGGCCGACGGCTCCCCTGTCGTCGGAGGGCCGGCTCGGCCGCCGTGGGACCACCGACCGCGGCGAGCCGGTGACGGGGGCGGGGTCGCACGTCGCACGCAAGCCTGGCATCGAAGCCTCGTACGCCGATGGCGTCGTACGAGAGGAACGGAAGGTTGGGCGGCTCCCGAGGAGGCTCGTGACGACCAGGACGTTGCTCCGCGACGGGTGCGTGCTCTCGTTGGGAGCCAAGACGCCGAACCTCGCGCGCGCCGACGTCCTGATCGACGGCGACCGCATCGCGGAGGTCGGTCAGGGCCTCCGGGCACGCGATGCCGAGGTGATCGAGGCCACCGACGCGATCGTGATGCCGGGGTTCGTGGACACCCACCGCCACGCGTGGCGATCGCTGTTCCGCAACCTCGGCGACCCGGCCTCGGCGGCCCTCGGGGGCGACGGGGTGGGCGCCGTGGGCGAGCTGTACGGGCCCGACGACCTCTACGCCGCCACGCTCCTGAGTCTGCTCGCGGCGGTGGAGGCCGGGATCACGACCGTCGTCGACCGGGCCGATCTCGCCGTCGACGCGACGAGCTCCGAGGCCGTCCTCCGGGCGCACGCGGACGCCGGGGTGCGCACGGTGTTCGTCCACGTGCCGCGGCGCACCGGGGACGACGATCTCTCGGCGACGCGGGACCTCCTGCCGCGGCTGACCGCCGCCGCGGGCCCGTCCACCGGCATCGCATTCGGCTCCACGGTCGCCGCGACGCCCGACCTGGATGCGACGAGCCGCGAGTGGGCGGCGGCGCGCGAGCTGGGCCTCCGGATCCACGCCCACGTCGACCCGGTGACCGCACGACCCGGGGCGATCGCGGCCCTGGCCGGCGCCGGGCTCCTGGGCGACGACGTCACGATCGTCCACCCGGCCGACCTCGACGAGGCGGACCTGGTCGCGCTCTCCGGGCACGGGGCCGCCGTCTCGATGACCCCCTCGAGCGAGATGGCCGGCGGCGCGGGCTCCCCGCCGATCCAGCAGCTGATCGACCGCGACATCCGCCCGGGCCTCGGCATCGACGACGAGTGGATGGCGCCGGGGGACATGTTCGCGCAGATGCGCGAGACGATCTCGCTGCAGCACGCCACCGTGTTCGATCGCAAGCTCTCCGGGAAGGCCGGCCTCCCGCGGCTCATGACCACGCGTGACGTGATCCGCTTCGCGACGGTCGACGGCGCCCGCGCGGCGGGCGTGGCCGGCTCGGCGGGGTCGCTCGCACCGGGGATGCAGGCCGACGTGATCGTGCTGCGGACCGACCGGCCGAACGTGTTCCCGATCAACGATCCGATCGGCGCCGTGGTCTGGGGCATGGACACGTCGAACGTGGACCGCGTCTTCGTCGCCGGCCGGCCCCTGATGCGCGAAGGCGTCCTCGAAGGCGACGTCGAACGCGTTCGCTCGCTCGCGATCGCGGCGCGGCAGCGGCTCGCGGGGGCGTCCGGCCTCGTGGGCACCGCGACCCCGGCCGGCGCGCCGGCAGCAAGGGGTGGGGCGTGAGCGCGACGAAGGCTCCGTCGGCGGCCCTCACCTCGTTCGTCGTCCGCTCCCGCTTCCTGCCGGTCTACCTCGCGCTCCTGCTCCTGATCGTCGTCGCGGCGATCTGGGCCCCGGCCACCTTGAGCGGTGTGGCCCTGCGCGCGATGGCTCCGTACGGCGCGGTCCTGGGCATCGCCGCCCTCGGCCAGATGCTCGTGATCATGACCGGCGGGATCGACCTCAGCGTTCCCGGGACGATGAGCCTGGCCGCGGTGATCATGGTCGGCGTCGGCGACGGGTCGAACGAGAACATCGCGATCGCGGTCGCCACCGCGGTCGTCGCCGCCGCGGCGATCGGACTCGTGAACGGCGTCCTGATCGGTGGGTTCAAGCTGAACGCGCTGATCGTCACCCTGGCGGTGGGGCTCGTCGTCACCGGCATCGTGAACCGCTACGCCAGCACGTTCCCGGTCCAGAGCGCGGTCCCCACGGGTCTGTCCGACTGGACCTCCAACCGCGTCCTCGGGGTCAGCCCGGTCTTCTGGATCGGGGTGGCCCTCACCCTGGTGCTGATCGTCGGCCTGCGCTACTCGGCGCTCGGCCGGAGGTTCCAGGCGGTGGGCGCCAACCCGGTCGCGTCCAACGTGGTGGGCGTCCGCGTGAACCTGAACCAGATCTTCGTGTACGTGGTGGCCGCGGTCATCTACGCGATCGCCGGCGTGGCGCTGGCGGGGCTCCTGCGCAACCCCGGCGTCTCGGTGGGCACGCGTTACCTCCTGGGCCCGATCGCCGCCGTCGTGATCGGCGGCGCCGCGCTGACCGGGGGCCTCGCCAGCCCGATGTCCACGTTCGTGGCGGCCCTCTTCCTCGCCGGGCTCAGCCAGATGCTGAGGACGATGGGCCTGCCCACGGCGCTGCAGTTCGTCGTGTTCGGTCTCGTGATCATCGGCGGCATGCTCGTATCCGGCGACCGGATCATCCGCGTCGTGGAGCAGGTGCTCCGTGAGCGCCGGCGCGGCGGGTCGCAGACCCCGCCCGCCGCCGACCCCGAGGTGACGAGCCCGTGAACGGGCCCATGAACGGGGAGGCGCCTATGTGAGGGACCTCCGCGATCTGGCAACCGACATCGACCCGGGGAGGAGGAACATGCAACGGATCAAGATCACCGCGGTCATCGCGGCGCTCCTGCTGCTGGCGGCGGCGTGCGGCGGGGGTGACGACACCACGGCCCCAGCGGGTCCCACCGGCTCCGCTTCCGAGAGTGGCGGCACCGGAGCTCTCTCGGAGTTCGGGGAGAGCATCGACGCGGACCCGGCACTGATCGACAAGGCCCTCGGGCCGGTGGAGCCGTCGGACGAGGCGAGCTGGAACATCATCCTGGCCGCCGTCGCACGTGCGGACCAGGACGTCGATCAGGCCACGATCGACAAGGCGATGGAGTGCTGGAGCAACCGCGAGTGCGACACGGGCACGGGCGGCGAGATCGTGATGGGCTACGCGGACGGCGGCGGCGACACGGTGAACGTGTGGCGTGCCGTGAGCCACATGGAGGCGATCCTCCAGGCGCTCACGTACGACGAGATCGGGACGATCGTCTCGACCGAGGCCGACTTCAACCCGGACCCGGCCGTCCACGCGAACGACATCAGGTTCCTGATCTCGCGCGGCGTCGACTTCATCGTCGGCTACCCCGACATGGGTGTCGCGATCGCCGACGCGATCAAGGAAGCCGACGACGCAGGGATCCCGTACGTCTCGTTCTCGGCGGGCTGGGTCGGTCTTCCGGACCAGGAAGGCGCGCTCGTCCCCGGTGAGGACTACCTGACCGTCGTGGGCGAGGACCTGTGCGCGCTCGGCGACAGCTTCGCGGAGGTCCTGAACGAGGGTGTCGGCACCGGCGAGGCAGCGCTCCTCGGTGGGACCCCGGGGAACGCCCTGTCGCTCGGGTGGCAGCGGTGCACGGTCGACGCGTTGTCGGACAGCGTGGAGCTCGTGAACCCACCGAAGAACGACAACACCACGACCGGTGACACCAGCTGGTACCCACCGATCATCCCCGACGTCTACTCGGGGCTGCTGACGACCTACCCCGACATCAAGGGGTGGGCCTACGAGTACGCCGATGGCATGTACATCGGACTGCAAACGTATGAGGACCTGGGCATCCCGGTGAAGAACCTCACCGTGGCGCTGCGGACCGACGAGCAGAACCTGTTCTGTGACTGGGCCGAGCGCAACGAGCCGACGTACAACATCTACTACTCGGCAGGAGGCAACTTCCAGTCCCGGGTCGGCGTCACCGCGGCCATGATGTCGATCGCCGGCGCGGAGATCCCGCCCGAGATCATCGTGCCGCACGTGATGCGACAGGTGACCCCGGACGACTGCGATCCGAACCGGGTCAACGAGGCCGTATCCGGGACGTCGCTCGTGCCGGATCCGGTGCTGCAGGCGATGTTCGCCGCCTGATGGTGGAAGGCGAGACCGGAGGAGGGCCGGCCGCTCCCAGCGGCCCGGTCCTCGAACTCCACGGTGTGTCCCGGCAGTTCGGGGCGGTCCGAGCGCTGACGGACGTCAGCTTCGACTGCCGCGCCGGGGAGGTCCACGCCGTGGTCGGGGAGAACGGGTCGGGGAAGTCGACCCTCCTCGGGATCGCCAGTGGGTTCGTCGACCCCGATCTGGGCTCGGTCCGGATCGGGGGCGAGCCCCTCCGCAGGGACTCGCCGGCGCTCGCACGGAGGCTCGGCCTGGCGATGGCCTACCAGGACACGTCGCTGATCCTGGCCGAACCCGTCAAGAACAACCTCTTCCTCGCGGCGCCCGAGGACGAGCGACCGCCCTTCTGGCGCCGGAAGAAGTGGTCGCGGAAGGTCCTGGCCGGATTCGACCTCGACCTCGAGCTGTTCCCCGACGCGCCGGCCGGGTCGCTCAGCCTGGCCGACCGGCAGCTGTTCGAGGTGGCCAAGGCGCTCGCCGCCGATCCGAAGGTGCTGCTCCTCGATGAGCCGACCACCGCCTTGGGTCCCGACGAGGTGGAGGCGCTGCACCGGACCGTCGCGGCGTGCACGCGGCGCGGCGTCGGCGTGGTGTACGTCAGTCACCGTCTGCCCGAGGTCCTCGAGATCGCCGACCGCATCACGGTGCTGCGCGACGGCAGGAACCGGGGCACGTTCGAGGCGAGCTCCACCACCGAATCGGAGCTCGTCGAGCTGATCGTCGGCCGCCCGTTCGAGGCGGCGTTCCCTCCGGCCGCGCCCGAGGTGTCCGAACGCCGCGAGGTGCTGGTCGTCGAGGGGCTCCAGGGTCAGGCGTTCGGCCCCGTGAGCCTCGCGCTGGAGTCGGGTGAGATCGTCGGGATCGCGGGCGCCGAGGGCAACGGCCAGCCGCAGCTGTTCGACTGCCTGGCCGGGCGCCAGGCGCCGAAGGCCGGCCGTGTCGTCTGCGACGGCAAGGAGCTCACGTTGATCTCGACCCACGAGGCCGTGCGGGCGGGGATCATGCTGCTGCCCGGCGATCGCAAGCACGAGGCGCTGATGTCCGTGCTCGGGGTCAAGGTGAACGCCACGATCCAGTCGCTGCGGCGGTTCTCGGCACTCGGCTTCCTGCGGCGTCGTGCGGAGCGGCGTGCGGTGGCCGACCTCGTCCGGCAGCTCGAGATCCGGACGCCGTCGCTCGAGCAACCGGTCGAGTTCCTGTCCGGGGGCAACCAGCAGAAGGTGTCCGTCGCACGCACCTACCTGAAGGAGCCGTCGGTGATCCTGGCGTACGAGCCGACCCAGGGCGTCGACGTCGGATCGCGCTTCGACATCTACGCGGCGCTCCGCACGCGCACGAACGGCGGCGCGGCGATGCTGGTCAAGTCGAGTGACCCCCTGGAGCTCGCCGGGCTGTGCGACCGCGTGCTCGTGATGTCCCGCGGGCAGATCATCGAGGAGATCCCGGGCGACGAGCTCGACGAGCTGCGCATCGTCGAGGCCATGGTGCGCGGCCCGGGCCTGTCCCGGTCGGGCCGGTCGCCACTCGGCGTGGCGATGCCGAAGGCTCCCTCGTCGAACGGGGGCCCATGAGCGAGCGCCTCGAGACCGCGCGACGAGCCGTCCGCAAGGTCCTGCGCGACGCTCGGGACAAGAACAAGTGGCGCAAGATCATCCGGTTCCGGCTGTGGATGCCCGTGGCGCTGCAGGTCCTGCTGGTCACCGGGGTGCTCGTGTACACGAGCTCGCGGTTCCCCGGGTTCATCAACTCGTACAACATCCAGCAGATCCTGATCCTGGCGCTCCCGCTGATCGTCGCCGCGATCGCTCAGACCCACGCGCTCCTCGTCGGCTACCTGGATCTGTCCGTCGGCGGGATGATCGGCCTGGGGGTCGTCACCGGCTCGTTCCTGATCGGCGCGGAGGCGTCCACGTCGCAGATCGCCGTCGGGATCGTCGTGATCCTGCTGATCGGCGCGGTGGTGGGGCTCGTCAACGCCGGCCTGGTCCGGGGGCTCAAGATCCCGTCGATCATCGCCACGTTGGCCACGCTGAGCATCCTGGACGGGATCTCGCTCACGCTGCGCCCGACGGCGCAGGGGGTCATCAACGGGGGCCTCGTCTCGGTCCTCACGGCCACGATCGGGCCGATCCCGGTGGCGTTCATCGTGATCGTCGTCGGGGCGGGGCTCCTGGACCTGTGGCTCCACGCGTCGGGGTCAGGTCTGCAGCTGCGGGCGGTGGGGTTCGACGAGCGGTCGGCCAAGCGCGGCGGGGTCCGGACCAACTGGCTCCGGGTCCGCGCCCTGCTGCTGTCGGCGCTCCTCGCGGCCGTGGCCTCGTTCTTCGTGATGGCGCGCTCGCCGATCGGGAACGCAACGGTCGGATCCACCTTCGCCCTCAACAGCATCACGGCGGCCGTCCTCGGCGGCGCGGCGCTCTC
>DATBJQ010000127.1:0-14431 GCA_036556385.1 Actinomycetota bacterium
AAGGAAGGGTGAACGTGCGCCCGCGGGTCGTCCTCGGCTGTTGCGTGCTCCTCGCCGTGGCGATCGCGTGCACGAGCGAGACGGTGACGGTCACGGCTCCGCCGTCGGGTGGGGGTTCGTCGTCGCCGGCAGGGGAGCCCCTGGCGATCCCGGCGATCCGGCCGGGCGGCGCCGCGACGGCCGCCGGCGCGATCCGTTCCCTCTGTGAGCCGGTCGACGTGCCCGAGCCCGCCCCGGCCTCGGCCGACGAGGTCCCCGAGGAGATCGCGGCCGTGATGGACCAGGTCGAGCAGGTGCGCGGGCTGACCTTCGAGCGGGCTCCCGTCGCCGAGGCGATCGACGACCAGGAGATGGACCGGCGGCTGGCGGAGAACTTCGAGACCTACTACCCCCAGGAGCCGTACGCGCGCCGGACCTTCGCCTGGCGCACGATCGGCGTGCTCCCGCCGGACGGCGATCTGCGTGAAGCCTTGCGTTCCTACCAGGAAGGTCAGGTGATCGGCTTCTACGACCCGGCGACCGGTGAGCTCGTGTACCTCGGCGAGGGCGACATCGGTCTCGAGGAGCGGTACGTGCTGGCGCACGAGCTCACGCACGCCCTCGACGACCAGCACTTCGACCTGACGCGGCTCGACGACCTGGCGGTTGCCTGTCACGACGAGGCGTTCGAGGCGGCGCTCGGCGCGGTGGAGGGGAGCGCCCAGTACTTCGCGACCGAGGTGCTCCTGGAGTTCCCGGAGATCGATCTCTCCGATCTGGGTGATCTGGCAGACGCGCTGACCAGCGCGCTGGGGGAGAGCCAGGGTCCGTCCGACGTGCCGCCGTTCGTGCAGGAGCTCCAGCTGTGGCCGTACCTCGCCGGGCAGGCGTTCATGACGGAGCGGTCGATGCAGGGCGACGACGCGGCCGTGGATCAGGCGCTCACGACGCTCCCCGCGACGACCGAGCAGGTGCTGCACCCCGACCGGTACCCCTCCGACCATCCCACCGAGGTCGACATCCCCGACCTCTCCCAGGCGCTCGGCCCGAGATGGGGCGATCTCGACGCGATGGAGGTGGGGGAGGCCTGGCTCGCGGCGATGCTGCATCTGCGCCTGGACGACGCGACCTCGGACGACGCGGCCGAGGGCTGGGACGGGGGCGTCTACCGCGCCTGGTCCGACGGCGAGGACGTGGTCGTGGTGCTCCGGACCGCCTGGGACTCGCCGGCCGATGCCGACGCCTTCGCCACGGCCCTGCGCTCGTGGATCGACGGCAGCGAGGGCCCCGCGGAGGGCCTGCGGGACGGTGACCAGGTCCTGCTGGTGGCGGCGACCGATCCCGCCCTGCTCGACGACGCGATCGACGAGCTTGACGCGCCCACGATCTGACGCGCCGCGTACGCACCGGTCCTTCTCCGGGATAGAACAAGGTGGTGGCGGACCGCTCCGCGTTCGAGGCCTTCTATCGCGAGCGGCTCCCGCGGGTCGTGCGGGCGTGCGTCCTCGTGACGTTGGACCGCGACGCGGCGGAGGAGATCGCGGCGGAGGCGTTCGCGCGGCTGTGGTCGGGCTGGGACCGGATCGAGGACGAGGACCACGCGGGTGGCTACGTGTACACGACGGCGATGCGGCTCTGCACCAAGCGGTGGACGCGCTGGAAGCGTGAGGTCGTGGCGGAGGTGTCCGATCGGCCCACGACGGACGAGCTCGGCCGCATCGCGCTCCGGGAGGCGATCTTCGCGGCGTTGGCGGAGCTCCCCCTCCGGCAGCGGCAGTGCGTCGTCCTCCGCGACTGGGCCGGGTTCGGGACGGTCGAGGTGGCGCGGATGCTGAGGATGCGGGCGTCGACGGTGCGGGTGCATCTGTCCCGGGGACGGGCATCCCTGCGACGCGCGCTGGTGGTCGAGGAGCTGGACGGATGAGCGACGTCGATGAGCGTGACGAACGGTTGGGCGAGGTGTTGGACCGGGCCGTGCGGGACCTGGAGCCGGGATCGGAGCGCGTCCCTCGCTCGTCGTCGTCACCGCGGAGCCGGACGGCCCGGGTGATCGCCGCGGTGATGACGGCGGTCGTGTTCGTGGGGGCGGTGGCGTGGGCCGCGGCTCTGGTGGGTCGTGACACGGAGCGCCCGCGAACCACGGTGCCGGGCGGCGGGGGCGCAGCTACGTACGTGTCCGCCGATGCGCCGTGGACCTTCGAGTACCCGGACGGGTGGAGCGCCGCGACGACCGTGACCCACGAGCCGACCTTCCTCGGCGAGGTGCGCCGGACGACGATCGTGAACGGGCCCCTCCCGGAAGGGACCGGCCGGTACGCTCCCTACGCCGAGGATCCACAGGACTTCACCGATGCGGTCGGTGACGCCGGTGCGGTCGTGATCGTCGAGCGCCTCTGGAACCTCACGACGAACCCGCTCGTCCAGCCCGACGCTCCGCTCGCGCCCGGACCCTTCATCGATGAGGCCCAGCCCCCCGGCTGGACCTTCCGCGAGCGCGCTCGGTGCGAGGGGACGCTCTGCTTCTTCGTGATCGAATGGTTCGGGCCCGCGGTGTCGGATCCGGACCGGGGGGCAGCCGAGGCGATCGCGAGGTCGGTGCGGCTCGGCGGCGTCGACCGATGGACCGAGACGGAAGGCGGTCTGACCCGGCTCCACGACGAGCGCGACCTGCTCACGGTGACCCATCCGGACGACTGGGCCGTCGCCGAGGACAACCTCACGCCGTGGCTGTCCTCACCGACCGAGATCCTGTCGCTCGGAACGTTCCCACTGAGGGTGAGCTCGGATCCGGACGACGGGTTGCGCCTCTTCGATGCTCCCGTGGCGCCGTCCGCGATCGACGACATGACCGCGCAGGACGCCTTCGTCTCGGTGCAGGGTGGTGCCGAAGCGGAAGGCTTCGACGACCGTCCCCAGACGTTCCGTCAGGACGATTGCCGGACGAGCATCGTTGGGTGCGGCGATTACCCGATCGAGGTCCCCTTCCAGGCGTGGTGGATCCCGTTCGTGGACCATGGACGGGGCTTCTACCTCTTCGTGGCGATCGGGAACGACGCCTCGCCCGAGCTCGTCGACCAGACCTGGGCGGTGGCCGACTCGCTGCGCTTCTACCCCTCGGTGGGTTGAGGCCAGACCGTCGACGCCGACCGGGACTGGTCCTTCTTGGACCGCTTCTCGGCGCGCTTCTCCTGGATGCTCTTCTGCGCCTTCTTCTTGACGTTCTTCGAGCCGCCCTTGTCCTTCGCGTGCGCCATGGGAACGCCCTCCTTCGCCGGGAGGAATGTACACCGACGTGTACGTCCCCAACGTCACGGGGGTAGCCTCGGGCCATCGGTCCATGGGGAGGGGGTCCGCCATGCGCAAGACAGCGTCGATCGTGGCGATCGTGGTCGGGATCGTGATGGCGCTCGCGGGGGTCGCCACGTGGGTCCTGGTGACCACGACGCTCTCGGAGCAGAAGATCGTCGTCTCCGACGACGCCGACTGCCTGGCCGGGGACGAGGTGGACGGCCCCTTCTCGGCCTACTGCCAGGCTCGGGTGATCGACAAGCACACCAAGGAGATCACGGGCGGCAAGACCTATGCCGAGCTCGACCGGGAGGATCCGAACCGGGCGACGGCGGCCGACTCCGCGTTCCTGCAGGCGTCGCTGTTCACGTCGGTCGTGGCCTTCGGGGTCGCCGGGATGGCGGTGGTCGTGGGGATCGTCCTGGCGTTGATCGGGTTCGCGATGCGGCAGCCGGCCACGGCCTGACTCTCTCCGGTCGGCGCCTCTGCCTCGCGCGCCGAGGTGCCGGCCGTAGACTGAACGCTCCGCGTCCGCCAACGAGCACGAGGGGCCTGCGAACGGTGACGAAGTACGTCTACGACTTCTCCGAAGGCAACAAGGACATGAAGGACCTGCTCGGGGGGAAGGGGGCCAACCTCGCCGAGATGACCAACATGGGGCTGCCGGTCCCGCCGGGGTTCACGATCACGACCGAGGCCTGCCTCGTCTTCCTCGCGAACGACGGCGTCGCGCCGCCGGAGATGCTCGAGGAGGCCGGCGAGCACCTGCGGACGCTGCAGGAGGCCATGGGCAAGCAGCTCGGCGATCCGGAGGACCCGCTCCTGGTCAGCGTCCGCAGCGGGGCCAAGTTCTCGATGCCGGGCATGATGGACACGGTCCTGAACCTGGGGCTCAACGACGACTCCGTGCGGGGGCTCGCCGCCCAGACCGAGGGCGACGTGCGGTTCGCGCGCGATGCCTACCGGCGCTTCATCCAGATGTTCGGCAAGATCGTGATGGACGTGCCGGCGGACGCGTTCGAGCACGCGCTCGACGAGGCGAAGGCCGCCACGTTCGAGGGCGCGCAGGACACCGACCTCGACGCCGACGACCTGGCGGCGCTGATCGACCGGTTCAAAGCGATCTACCGCGAGCACACGGGCGAGGACTTCCCGCAGGACCCGAGGGACCAGCTCCGGCTGTCGATCGACGCCGTGTTCCGGTCCTGGAACGGCAAGCGGGCGCGCGACTACCGGCGCCAGAACAAGATCAGCGACGACCTCGGCACGGCCGTCAACGTCGTGGCGATGGTCTTCGGCAACCGCGGTGACGACTCCGGGACCGGCGTGGCGTTCACCCGGGATCCCTCGACGGGACAGAAGGTGCCGTACGGGGACTACCTCCCCAACGCCCAGGGCGAGGACGTGGTGGCCGGCATCCGCAACACGCTGCCGCTGGCCAAGCTCGAGGAGCTCGACCCCGCCTCGTACGGCGGCCTCCGGCAGGTCATGGACACGCTCGAGACGCACTACCGCGACATGTGCGATATCGAGTTCACGATCGAGAAGGGCCGTCTGTGGATCCTGCAGACGCGGGTCGGCAAGCGGACGGCGTTCGCCGAATGGGTGATGGCCCACGAGATGCTCGACGACCGCCTGATCGACGAGGACACCGCGCTGCTGCGGGTCGACGCGAACCGGCTCGAGGAGCTGTTCAAGCGGCGCGTCGGATCGGACGGCGGCGGCGCGATCGCCCGGGGTCTGAACGCCTCGCCCGGCGCCGCCACCGGCAAGGTGGTGTTCACTGCCGACGACGCCGAGGCGCGTGCCCGCGAGGGTGAGCCCGTGATCCTCGTCCGCCGCGAGACCACGCCGGACGACTATCACGGCATGATCGCCTCGCAGGGCATCCTGACGAGCGCGGGTGGGACGAACTCGCACGCGGCGGTGGTCGCCCGCGGCGAGGGCATCCCGGCCGTGTGCGGCGCCGACCAGATCAGGATCGACACGTCGGCTCGAACCTTCACCGCCAACGGGACGCGGGTCGCCGAGGGCGATGTGATCACGATCGACGGGTTCACGGGCAACGTCTTCGTCGGGGAGCTGCCGCTCGAGGAATCCGTCCTCGAGCAGGCCCGGCAGGGCGACGCCGCCTCGCGCGAGCAGCCGATCTGGCGAGCCTTCGAACGGCTGATGACGGTGGCCGACGAGCGGCGGCGGCTCCGTGTGCGGGCGAACGCCGACACGCCCGACCAATCGGCGAACGCACGCGAGCGCGGCGCCGAGGGGATCGGGCTGTGCAGGACCGAGCACATGTTCCTCGGCGAGGAGCGCGTGGGGGCGGTTCGCCGCATGATCTTCGCCGAGACCCCCGAGGAGGAGCAGGTCGCGTACGACGCGCTGCTCCCGCTACAGCGAGGCGACTTCGTCGGGATCTTCCGCGCGATGGACGGGCTGCCGGTCACGGTGCGCCTGCTCGACCCGCCGCTCCACGAGTTCCTGCCCGACCTCACCGCGCTGTCGGTGGAGGTCGCTCTCGGCCGGGAGCGCGGCGAGGACGTTGCGGAGCGGGAGCAGCTCCTGGCGAAGGTCCGGCAGCTGCACGAGGCGAACCCGATGCTCGGCCTCCGCGGTGTCCGCTTGGGCATCCTCAAGCCGGGCCTCTACGCGATGCAGGTGCGCGCGATCGCGGAGGCCGCCGCAGAGCTCCGCAAGGATGGCCGCGACCCCCAGGTCGAGATCATGATCCCGCTGGTCGCGACGGCACCCGAGCTCCGGCAGACGCGTGACGAGCTCGAGCCGGTGGTGCGCGAGGTCCTCGACCGCGAGGGCGTCGAGCTCTCCCACCTCGAGTGGGGGACGATGATCGAGCTGCCGCGCGCCGCCGTCACGGCGGCCGAGATCGCCGAGACCGCCGAGTTCTTCTCGTTCGGGACGAACGATCTGACGCAGACCGCGTACGGGTTCAGCCGCGACGACATCGGGAAGTTCGTCGCCCTCTACGAGGAGCGGCGGCTGGTGCCTGCCAACCCCTTCGTGACGGTCGACGTGCCCGGCGTCGGGCGGCTGATGCGGATCGCTTGCGAGGAGGGGCGGGCGGCGAACGACGCGATCCACCTCGGGATCTGCGGCGAGCACGGTGGTGATCCGGCGAGCGTCGTGTTCTGCCACGAGCTCGGCCTGGACTACGTCAGCTGCTCGCCGTTCCGTGTGGAGACCGCGCGCCTGGCGGCCGGCCAGGCCGCCGTCGGCTCGTTCGCCTCGGCGAGCGCCTGAACCGACCCTCGACGCGAACGAGGGGGCGGCCCGTGCCGCCCCCTCGTCGCGGTACGCCCGTGGCTCAGCCGCCGGGCTGGAGCACGCCGTTCACCCGCAGGGTGTACGGCGCGTACTGCTGCACCGTCTCGGTGCCGTCGTGGTACGTGACGATCGCGGACACGACCTTGGCGTTGCGCCCGATCGCCTTGCGCAGACGCCACCCGGACAGGAACCCGTTGAACGAGTCGTTCAGGTGCAGGGTCCAGATCCTGGCGACGCGCTTGCCGTGCCCGCCGTGACGGGCCAGGCTCGCGTGCTCCGAAGGCGTGTAGGCGATCAGCCGGACCGTGTAGCCCTCGACGTCGATCGGCCGGAACTCGGTGAGCGAGCTCCATCCGTCCAGCGTCGAGCCGTCCGAGAGGACCTCCTCGTTGAGCATCACGTCGTCGACCCAGAAGCCGTCCTCGAAGACGCTGCCGTCGGTGACGAGCCGGAACGAGAGCACGACGTCCTGTCCCGCGTAGGCGGACAGGTCGCAGAACGAGGGCACGAACCCGCCCGACTCCCCGTTGAACGCGGGGCCGAAGGGCGCCTCACCCTCCACCATGCCGTCGCACAGGATCGACTCGTAGGTCGCGCCGCCGTCCGTCGACACCTGGACGTAGGCGTAGTCGAAGCCCGTCTCCACGCTCCAGTTGGCGTTGAACGTCAACATCGGCGCGGTCGTCGGCACGGTGACCGGGCGAACGATCGCGCGATCCAGGTTGTCACCGGTCCCCGAGAACAGCGCGGGGTTCCCCGTCTGCCCCGGTGGGTCGGCGTCGACCGTCCATTCGATCGGGAGGGTCGGGAGCTGATCCACGCCGCCGAAGCGGATCCGGTGGATCTGCCACGCCTTCAGGTACCGGCCGCCCCCGTTGCGCAACCGGACGTAGTCCGACCCGTTCGGCGGGGCGCCGGGCGTGGAATAGGTCTGGGCCGTGTCCCAGTTGATCGTGGCGTCCAAGGTCGCGACCTGGTAGTCGGACCGCCGGCCTCCCTTCAGCCACGCTCCGTCGTCCAGGACGCCGTCCAGCGCCGCCGTCGCCGCCCACTGGTCGATCAGCTGGCTCACGGTCATCGAGCTGCCGGCGGCATCCATCAGCGCCTGCAGGCTCTCGAACCCGTGCAGCGGATCGTTGTGCAGGGCGGACATGAAGTCCGTGCCGAACCGATCGGCCAACAGCTCCATCATCGAGTAGGCGGCGCCGTAGTCGCACAGGATCTCCCACTCGAAGTCGTTCTGGTCACCCCACAGGTTCAGCGAGTTCTCGGGCCCGCCGTCCCGTGGGATCGGGTTGAACTCCGTCTGGACCCCCAGCCAGCCCAGGAAGCACTGGATGTGGCTGTCCGATCCGAGATCCGTGATCGGCACGCTCGGGTCCACGTACCCCGTCAGGGTCTGCGCCCAGTCGGACAGGCCCTCGTTCATCCACGTCGTCTCCCCGGTGTCCACGTAGTTCAGCAGCAGGTGCTGGTACTCGTGGGCGAAGACGCCTTCGTAGAGGAACGGCCGGGCCGGCGCACTCGTGCACAGGTCCGTCGTCGGCTCGTGCGGCGGGTTCGCGCCCGTGCGGTGGATCCAGTCGAACGCGTCGATCGTCATGACGAGGCGATCGACGAAGTCGTCCACGCCGGAGGAGTAGAACCCGGCGATGTACGAGAAGCCGTTCGCGTTGTTCGTGTCGTAGAAGTTGCCGTCGCGAACGTTGTCCACCAGGGTGACGACCTTGTCACCGTCGCCGTTCCAGTAGTCGGCGGGCAGGCCGATCGCGGCCGCGGCCGAGCCGGAGCCGTCGCGTGACGGCGGCACGCTGAACGCGTCGGATTCGGTCGGGTAGATGTTCCCGTCGAACTCCTCGATCAACGAGTTCACCTGAGCGTCCGTGACATCGGTCCGCTCACCGTTGCGGCAGTCTCCTGCGGGGAAGTCGGTGCCCGCGGAGGTGCCGTCGTCCGGCTCGCTCGCGACCCAGACCTCGATGTTGTTCCCGATCCCGCGGAGCGTGTACTCCTTCAGGTAGAAGCCCGCCGCGTCATCGAGCGCGAACCAGTCTCTGGTTTCGCCCACGACAGCGGCTTGCTGGGTGGCGGCGGCCGGGCTGGCCTGGCGGACCATCCTGCGGGCGTCCTGCCGCGTGATGTCCGGATACTTGAAGTCGGCCGGCAGGTGCCGGACCTTCACGTCTCTCGCGCGCGCGGCGTCGCCCACCCTCACGGCGGACGCGCCCTGCAGCGGCACGAGCATGGCCAGCAGCAGGATCGCCACCGCAAGGCCAAGGGGTCGTCGAGGCATGTGCCCCCTCCTCTCCGTCGCCCCCCGCGGGACCGGGGTCGCCGGCTGCGGGGGACAGTCGTCGGACTTCCACCCTAGGCACGGGTTTCCGTCTCGGTCAAAGGGCGGCTCCCGCAGCCGCTGTAGGCCCTGTCCGGCGGCCGAGGCGCGAACGGCGCTTCCCCTGGGCGGCGGTAGCCTGGGCGCGTGCGGCTGATCCGTCGGCATCCCGTGCTCACGGTGGTCGGCTCGCTGGTCCTCGTCATCGTCCTGGCCGTGACCGCTTCGGCGGTCGTGGTGTGGCGTGCCGCCCACCACGACGGCGCGAGCGACGTGGATCGGGCCGACGCCATCATCGTGCTGGGCGCCGCCCAGTACGACGGCGAGCCCTCGCCCGTGTTCCGCGGGCGGCTGGACCACGCCGTGCTGCTGTGGGAGCAGGGTCGCGCCGACCACATCGTGACCGTGGGCGGGAAACGGCCCGGGGACCGGACCACCGAGGCCGAGGCGGGCCGCGACTACCTGGTCGCCCGGGGCGTCCCGTCCGAGGCGGTGATCGCCCTCCCGACGGGCCGCACGACGTTCGAGAGCCTGCAGGCGGCGGCCGACCGGCTGCGCGAGGACGGGGACGGCTCCGCGTTCCTGGTCTCGGACCCCTGGCACAACGCGCGCATCGAGTCGATGGCGAGCGACCTCGGGATCACCGGCTACGCCTCGGCCACCTGGACCTCCGGCGCCACCACCGAGGAGTCACGCAGCCAGGGCTACCTGCGCGAGACCTTCGCCTACCTCCACTACCGGCTGCTGGGGACCTGACGGCCGGGGATCGGCGCGCGTCAGGCCGCGACCGGCTCCACCACCAGTGTGCCGACCATGCCGCTCGCTTCGTGGAACTTGCAGATCAGCTCGTACGTCCCCGCCTCGAGCTCGATCGTGGCCGCGCCCTCGGTCTGCGTCTCGACCACCACGTCGATCGGTGCGTCGATCGGCGCGTCGGGGATCGTGAACGTGTGGGACGAGGTCGTGCTCGAGTTGAACAGCGACAGGGTGTCGCCACTGGTCACGGTGATCTGGTCGGGGGAGAAGAAGAAGTTGGACATGACGACGTCGGCGACCGGCTCCTCGGAGGGGGAGGCGGATCCCGAGGACGGCGGGGACGTGGATGCCGCCGGGGACGAGGTCGTCGCGGCGGGGGACGAGGTGTCGTCCGACGCGCACGCCGCCGTCAGCGCCACCAGCATCACCACGATCACCAGCACACCGCGTGCGCGCATCTGCCCCTCCTCCGGATCGGCGTCGTTCGCTGTCCGCAGGGTATACGCGAGCGGGCCGAGGGGCGGGGCAGCCGGTGGCGTCCCACACGGCCGCTACGATGGCGGCCGTGACGACCCCCCGTGAGCGCAACGAGCAGATCGAGCGTGACGTCCTGTCGCCCCACGCCGTCCTGGCCGCCCAGAGCAAAGGGCGTGAGCGGCCCGAGCCCGCCGACGACCTGCGTACCTGCTTCCAGCGCGACCGCGACCGGATCGTCCACGCGAAGGCCTTCCGCCGCCTCAAGCACAAGACACAGGTCTTCCTGGCGCCCGAGGGCGACCACTACCGCGTGCGGCTGACGCACACGCTCGACGTCAGCCAGATCGCCCGCACGGCGGCCCGGGCCCTTCGACTCAACGAGGACCTCACCGAGGCGATCGCGCTCGGCCACGACCTCGGCCACACGCCGTTCGGGCACCTGGGCGAGCAGGCGCTCACGCCGTTCCTGGGCCGGCCGTTCCGACACTCGGAGCAGTCCCTGCGGGTGGTGGAGCACCTCGAGAACGACGGTCAGGGGCTCAACCTGACCTGGGAGGTCCGCGATGGCATCGTCCACCACCCGTGGTCGATGCCTCCGCCCTCCACGCTCGAGGCGCAGATCGTCCGGTTCGCCGACCGGATCGCCTACGTGAACCACGACATCGACGACGCCGTCCGCGCGGGGGTCCTCGCGCCCGACGAGCTCCCCAGCGGCCCCCTGGCCGTGCTCGGGACCACGCATGCGCAGCGGATCTCCACGCTGGTCGGCGACCTGGTCGCCACCAGCCAGGAACGCCCCGAGGTCACGCTCTCGCCGCAGGTCGCCCGGGCGCTCGACGAGCTGCGCGACTTCCTGTTCGCCGAGGTGTACCTGCGCGACAGCGCCCGCGACGAGCACGAGAAGGCGGTCAAGCTGATCCGCGACCTGTTCACCTACTTCTTGGAGCACCCCGACGAGCTGCCCCCCGAGGTCCGGCGGGCGCCGGGGGACGCCCCGACCCGGGTGGCGGATCACATCGCCGGCATGACGGACCGGTACGCTCTGCGCACCTACGAGCGGCTCTTCCTTCCCCGGGGCTGGCTCCTCGAGCGAGGACCCTGAGGGCGTTGGCGCGGATCCGGCAGGAGGACATCGAAGCCGTCAAGGAACGGACGGACATCGTCCAGCTCGTGAGCCAGTACCTCACCCTGAAGCGGTCGGGTCACGACGCGATGAGCGGGCTCTGCCCCTTCCACCAGGAGAAGACCGCCTCGTTCAGCGTGTCGCCCTCGAAGGGCGTCTTCTACTGCTTCGGCTGCGGCAAGGGCGGCGACGCCATCACGTTCCTGCGCGAGCTCGAATCGCTCTCGTACGTCGAGGCGATCGAGCGCCTGGCCGCGGCCGCGGGCGTGCAGCTCCGGTACGAGGGCGACTCCCCGGCCGAGCGGCGCGCCGCCGAACATCGCAAGGCGCTGTTCCGCGCGAACGAACAGGCGGCGCACCTGTACCGCGAGATGCTCACGGGCGGGCGCGAGGCGGCCGACGCGCGCGCCTACGTCTCCGAGCGGGGGCTCACCCCCGAGACGATCGAGACCTTCGAGATCGGCTACGCGCCGGGCTATCCCGACTTCCTGTTGCGGCGTCTCAGCCAGGCCCGAGACCTGTCGCCCGAGATCCTGCTGGAGTCGGGGCTCGCCACGCGGGGCGACGACGGCACCGTGCGCGACCGCTTCCGAGGCCGGTTGACGTTCCCGATCCAGGACCTCCAGGGCCGCCACCTGGGGTTCGGGGCGCGCGTGCTCCCGAGCGATCCGCGGGCCGCCGAGCAGGCGAAGTACCTCAATACGGCCGAGACGCCGATCTATCGCAAGCACCTCCTCCTGTACAACCTGCACCGCGCTCGCGCGGCGATCGCCCGCAGCGGTGAGGCCTTCGTGGTGGAGGGGTACACCGATGTGATCGGTCTGGCGCAGGCGGGGATCGACAACGCCGTGGCAACGTGCGGCACGGCCCTCGGCAAGGAGCACTTCGAGCTGCTGTCGCGGTTCGCCCGTCGCGCGGTGCTGGCCTTCGACTCCGACGAGGCGGGCGCGCGGGCCGCCGAGCGCGCCTTCGCGTTCCAGGAGACGTACCCGATCCAGGCCGTCGTGATGATCATGCCCGAGGGGTTGGACCCGGCCGAGATGGTGGCCAAGCACGGGGCGCAGGCGGTGCTGGACGCCGCCGCCCACGCCCGTCCGCTCGTCGAGTACATGCTGCGGCGCACGGTGGGCCGCCACGAACTCGGCACGATCGAGGGCCAGTCCGCGGCGGTCTCCGAGACGCTGCCGATCCTCGAGCGGCTGGAGGATCCCGTCCGTCGCTCCGAGTACGCGGGTCTGGTGGCCGACCTCGCCGGGGTCGCCGAGACCTCGGTCCTCCGCTCGCTCCAGCGGCGCCTCGGCGGGCGACCGCAGGAGGTCGCCAAGACGATCCGCAAAGGCAGCGTGGCCGAGCGCGTGGAGCGGGAGATGCTCCGTCTGCTGGCGCGCGACGCCGATCTCTACGCGGCGTACTCCGGTCGTCTCACCGAGGAGCACTTCCGATCTCCGCCCAACCGCCGCTTGTTCGCGGCGCTGGTCGAGGCCGGGGGCGACATCACGGTCGTGGTCGACGCGTCGGACCCGAAGCTGTCGGCCGGTGCGGCCGCGCTCACGGTGGAGCCCTTCGACGGCGAGCCGTCGGCGGAGTACGCCGAGGCGGTGTGGAAGCGTCTGCAGGAGTTCCTGTTGAAGGCCCGCAGCGACGCGCTCCGGCTGCAGCTGCAGCGACTCAACCCCACCGAGGACCACGGTTACGACGACCTGTTCCGACAGCTGGTCGAGACCGACGGGCAGCTCCGCCGGCTGCGCCAGTGAGCCGCGGAACCGCCGCTGCAGCAGGTGCCGCCGCTTCCGGGTCGCGGGGGTCCGCGTTCCGTACACTGTGCCGGTCGTGCTGAAGCCCCCCCAGGTCCTCACATGAGCGATCCTGCCCGCGAACCTCGACGGGAGCTCCCGGCCGATCCAGGCCCCCCTGCGGTCACGGATCTGCCGAGCCTCGACGACGTCAAGGAGCAGCTGGTCGCGAAGGGTCGCGAGCGTGGTTTCGTGACCTCCGAAGACCTGCTCGAGACCGTCCCGGTCGACGATTTCACGCCGGAGCAGATCGAGGAGTTCCTCTCCCAGATCCAGGAGCACCTGACCGCCGAGGCGATCGAGGTGATCGAGGTCCCCGGCGACGACACCGACGCCGCCACGCAGGTGCGCATCGAGGTCGACCTGCTGCGGGCGCCCACGAACGACCCGGTCCGGATGTACCTCAAGGAGATCGGCAAGGTCCCGCTGCTGAACGCCGCCCAGGAAGAGGATCTGGCGCGACGGATCGAGTCGGGGGAGCTGTCCACGGCCCTGCAGGTCGAGGTGTCCGAGGAGGGGAAGGCCGAGCCCAAGGAGCTCCGGTTCCTGGTCCAGAAGGTGTGGGAGATCCGCGACCACCAGCTCAGTGCGTTCGGCAAGGTGGAGGGGATCGGGCGCGACCGGATCGCGAAGAGCTACAAGCCCAAGACCGACGAGGAGCTCGACGACTTCTGCCGCCGTGTCGAGCGCGACGGCCAGCTCGCGAAGAAGAAGCTGATCGAGGCGAACCTCCGGCTCGTGGTGTCGATCGCGAAGCGATACGTGGGCCGCGGGATGCTGTTCCTCGACCTGATCCAGGAGGGCAACCTCGGGCTGATCCGCGCCGTGGAGAAGTTCGACCACTCGAAGGGGTTCAAGTTCTCGACGTACGCGACGTGGTGGATCCGCCAGGCGATCACGCGCGCGATCGCCGACCAGGCCCGCACGATCCGCATCCCCGTGCACATGGTCGAGACGATCAACAAGCTCGTGCGGGTGCAGCGGCAGCTCCTGCAGGACCTCGGCCGCGAGCCGACTCCCGACGAGATCGGCAAGGTCATGGGGATCAGCGCGGAGAAGGTGCGCGAGATCCAGAAGGTCTCGCAGGAGCCGGTCTCGCTCGAGACGCCGATCGGGGAGGAGGAGGACTCGCACCTCGGCGACTTCATCGAGGACGCCGAGGCCGTGGTCCCGGTCGACGCGGCGAGCTTCATCCTGCTCCAGGAGCAACTGGAGGGTGTCCTGCACACGCTCTCCGAGCGGGAGAAGAAGGTCATCCAGCTTCGGTTCGGCCTGGTCGACGGGCACCCGAGGACCCTCGAGGAGGTCGGCCGGGAGTTCGGCGTCACGCGCGAGCGCATCCGGCAGATCGAGTCGAAGACCCTCTCGAAGCTCAGGCACCCCAGCAGGTCCCAGAAGCTGCGG
>DATBJQ010000128.1:0-17228 GCA_036556385.1 Actinomycetota bacterium
CCCTTGCCCGACCATGGCCAGGAAGTCGGCGAGACGGCCACTCGGGCGGACCAGCCGCTCCCAGCTGGGCGCGGTGGACTACACGCTGGCCAAACGCGCCCTGCTCCGGAGCGCCCGCGCGGGCATGCTCTCGGTGACGGATCTGTGCGACGCGCACCCCGAGCTGATACGGGCTGCCAAGAACGTCGGCGAGCCCACCCGGACCGACTGCCCGATCTGCGGCAAGGACAAGCTGGTCCTGCTGGCCTACGTCTACGGCGAGGGGCTCAAGGCGGACAACGGGCGCGTGTGGTCGGTCGACACCGGGCTCCGCATGGCCGTCGCCTACCCCGGTGCGTGCTGCTACGTGGTCGAGGTGTGCCGCACCTGCCAGTGGAACCACCTGCACGAGGCCCTCACGGCTCGCCGCGCCGCCAGCGGCTGAGCGGGCCTCACGGCACCGGCACCCGAACGTCGATCGCCGCGCCGCCCACCGTCCCCACCACCGACGCCCGCGCGCGCGGCCGCAGCGCGTTCCAGCGGACCGTGAGCCTCGACCGCGGGAACGACGGACCGGCGAGCGTCACGGTCGCCTCGCTCCGTCCCGAGAAGGTGTCGGTGGCGATCCGTCCGTCGACCGCGACGTCGCGGACCCAGCGGACCGCGTCCAGCCGCCACCGCGGCGCGTCGTACCCCCACGTCCGGAACGTTCCGCCGCGCAACCCGACTCCCTCGTAGCCACCCATCACGTCCCACCGTGCGATCACGTCGCCGACTGTTCCGGCGGCGATCGCGGCGGCCCGCCGTGCGAGCGACCCCGGCACCTCGTCCGCGGTCTCCGGGAACGCCTCGACCACACGGATCGGGGGGGACGTCCGGCGCACGCACGACGTGTCGCCGACCGCGGCGCGCCGCACGAGCCGCAGGATGATCCCGGTGACGCACGTGCCCGGCCCGTCGAGACCGGTGACGTGGTACGCGTTCGGCACCTCGACGTACGTGGCGTCCGGGAAGCTCCGGGCGACGCGCCTCGCCCCCCACGGCGACGTCACGGAGTCGAACTCCCCGTCCAGGACCAGCGTGGGGACGTCCGGATAGGTCCCGCCTGCGGGGAAGGGTCGCAGTCGATCCTCGGGCGCCGGCCACCGGATGCACGAGCGGTACGACGCGTCGGCCGCGGTCGCCCACTCGGAGATCCGCAGCGGGTCGAAGGCGCCGGGGTCGTCGCGGCGGAGCGCGCCCACCGCTTCTCGGAACGCGCGGCGGCGTTCGGCGAAGGGGTCGGGCCGGTCCCAGAGCATCGGGTAGTCGTTGCAGCTGGTCGCGGTCGCGAGACCCTGCGAGTACTCGCGCACGTTCCCCGCTCCCGCGTACCAGCCCTGCTCGGCGGCGATCCGCAAGAGCGCCGCGGGGTCCGAGCGCCGTCGGAGGAAGGCACGGGAGGCCGCGAGCAGCTCCCGGTCGATCGTGGGCGCGTACCCCGAGTTCGCCAGGATCGTCCCCATCGTCTCGGGCGTGAAGCGAACGTGGCGGAGGTGGCCGTCGGCGTCCGGGACCGTCGCGACCAACGGTTCGCGGCGGACGGCTCGCACCACCCTCCGGATCGCACGCAGCGGATCGCCGGTGCACGTCGCGTCGCGGCGGCACGATCGGCGGAGGGCGACCCGCGCCGCCGCGTTCGTGTCGCGCCACCAGCCGTCCACGCCTTCGATCGGGTAGGCGGCGTCCAGCGTCAGCGTCCGCACGCGGTCCGGGTGGCGCACGGCGAAGGTCTGTGCGAAGAAGGTCCCGTACGAGTCGCCGTACAGGTCGACGCGGTCGATCGCCAGCGCGTCCAGCAGCAGCGCGAGGTCCTGGGCGGCGAACGCGGAGCCGTACCGCTCGGCCATCGGCCCCAGCCGGGCGGCACAGCGCGCCTCGGCGACGGGCCAGGCGACGTCGTGGCTCGCCTTCGTCCACCGTTGGAGCTCCGGGCACCGCACGGCATCCGAGCGCCCGGTCCCGCGCAGATCCATCAGCAGCAGATCGTGACGCGCCATCAGCGGCCGGAACAGCCGCAGGTACCAGAAGCGCGACGCGATCGTGCCGTACCCGGGCCCTCCCTCGACCGCGACGATCGTGCCACGGGCCGGCCGAGCCCGGTCGTCGCGCCGGAAGAGCGCGAACCCGACCGACGTGGTGCCGAGCGACGGATCGCGCACGTCGACCGGCACCCGGAGGCGTCCGCAGCGCGCGTGCTCGATCCCGTGACACGCACGGAGCTCGAGGCGTGGCGACGGCCCTCGGGTCACCGCATCGCCGTCGCCGGCGGTCGCCGACCCCCCGTTCCCACCCGAGGCGGCGATCGTGGTCAGGAGCACGACGCCGAGGAGCGCCGCGGCCGTCGGTCGCCGCGCTCGGCGTCCACGCGACGGCGGGTACGAGGCCACGAGGACCCGACCCTACGGACGGACCAGCGGCCCTGCAAGGCACGCACGCACGGTCGCTCGGTCTCCATCGAACCGCCATCTCTCGCCGACCATGGTTCCCTCCTCCGGGGCCTCACCCGTTGCTAGCATCGGATGATCGTGGCGACCGGCACGAAACCTCCTCCCAGGCGGGGCGACTACGTCCCCAAACACGGCCCGACGAAGGCCAAGAAGAAGGCTGCCGTCAAGAAGGGTTTCTTCCGGCGTCGATGGTGGCTGTTGGTGCTGTTGACGCCGTTCGCCCTGGCGGTCATGGGGGCGGTCGCCTTCGCGATCGCCTACTCCCGGATCGAGCTGCCGGGCCGCCTGCCCCCGATCCGCACGACCTACGTGTACGACCGCGACGGCGAGCTGATCACGACGTTGCACGGCGCCGTCGACCGCACGGTGGTCCCGTTGTCGTCGATCTCGCAGCCGATGCGGGACGCCGTGATCGCCACCGAGGATCACGACTTCTACGAGCACCCGGGTATCGACCCCGTCGGCATCCTCCGCGCCGCGTGGACGAACCTGCGGGGGACGGACAACGAGGTCCAGGGCGCGTCGACGATCACGCAGCAGGTCGTGAAGAACATCTACGCGGGCGAGTACGTCCTGGACCCCGAGACGGGGCTGCAGGGATACATCCTGCCCGAGCGGTCGGTCTCGCAGAAGGCGCGCGAGATCCTGCTGGCGATGAAGCTGGAACAGGAGTTCGGCAAGGACAAGATCCTGGCGCTCTACCTCAACACGGTCTACTTCGGCCACGGCGCCTACGGCGTGGAGGCGGCCGCGGAGACGTACTTCGGCAAGCACGCCCGGCAGCTCGACGCCCTCGAGGCGGCCACCCTCGCCGGGGTGCTGCACGCGCCGGAGGACTACGACCCGATCGACCGCAAGTACGACAACGAGTTCCGCCGCGACTACGCCCTCGATCAGATGGCGCGCTACGGCTACCTGACGCCGCAGGAGGCGAAGGACCTGAAGGAGACGCCGTGCTGCGGGACCGTGGACGAGCGCCCGAACTACGTCGATGCCAGCGAGCGGCTCATCGCCCCCGGCGACGCCGAGTACTTCGTGGACCACGTGCGCCGGCAGCTCTTCAAGCAGTACGGGAGCGCCCGTGTCTACGGCGGGGGCCTGCGCGTCACCACGACGCTGGATCTCGGTCTGCAGGAGGCCGCCGAGGATGCGGTGCAGGACAACCTCCCCGACCCGGACGATCCGGCCGCGGCCCTGGTGTCGATCGACCCGCAGACCGGTGAGATCCTGGCGATGGTCGGTGGGCGGAACTGGGAGCGGAGCAAGGTCAACTTCGCCTCCGGCGCCGGCGGGTCCGGGCGCCAGGCGGGCTCGGCCTTCAAGGCGTTCACGCTGGCGGCGGCGATGGAGGCGGGCTACAGCCTCGACGACTACTGGGTCGGGCCGTCGTCGATGCCGATCCCCGGGTGCCCCGATCGGGAGCAGCCCGACGGTGTGTGGCACCCCGTGAACGCGGAGGGCTCGGGCACGTACTCCTTGAAGGACGCGACCGCGCACTCGGTCAACACGATCTTCGCGCAGCTGATCGCGGCCGTCGGCCCGGGCCCGGTGGTGGACGTCGCCCACCGGATGGGCATCAGGTCGGACCTGCCCGAGGTCTGCTCGATCACCCTGGGCTCGGTGGCGGTGAACCCGCTCGAGATGACGAGCGGGTACGCGACGCTGGCCGCTCGCGGCGCCTACCACCCGGCGACGCCGTTGCTGCAGGTGAAGCTGCCGGGCGGGCGGCTGGACCCCCTCAACCGGCGGACCGAGCAGGCCCTGAACCCGAACGATGCAGACCTCGTCACGTACGCGCTGCGCGGCGTGATCAGCGGCGGGACCGGGAGCGCGGCCTCGCTCGGGTCGATCCCGGCCGCCGGCAAGACCGGCACCGCCAACGAGAACGTCGACGCGTGGTTCTGCGGCTACACGACGTCGCTCGTCACGTGCGTGTGGATGGGCTGGCCCCAGGGCGAGATCCCGCTGGAGAACATCGAGGGCGTTTCCACGGTCTA
The DNA here is from genome assembly GCA_036556385.1 of Actinomycetota bacterium. Lineage (GTDB taxonomy): Bacteria > Actinomycetota > UBA4738 > UBA4738 > HRBIN12 > AC-51. The sequence goes on from DATBJQ010000128.1 coordinate 4,466, forward strand.
CGGGGGGACGATCCCCGCGGCGATCTGGCACGACTTCATGTCGGTGGCGATGCAGGACCGCGAGTACGACGACTTCGTGATGCCGTCGTTCTCCGGGTACGACACGCAGCCGCCCACCTACGTGCCCTCACCCACGCCGTCACCTCCGCCGAGCCCGAGCCCGTCGCCGAGCCCCAGCCCCTCGCCGACCCCCTCGCCCTCGCCGTCGCTGCCGCCCACGGCGACCCCGACCCCGACCGCCACCGGCACGCCGGATCCGGACTGAGGAGCGGGGGCGAGCCCGCGAGAGCGGACCCGTCCGTCAGGGGACCGTGACGGTCACGGCCACGCTGTCGAGCGGGATCGTCGCCATCACGGCAGTACCTCGACCGGGGGTGGACCGCACGGCGAAGGTGCCGCTGGCGAGCTCGACGCGCTCGCGCATCGAGGCGAGGCCCACGCGCCCGCTGCGCAGGAAGTCGCGCGCACGCTCGGTCTCGAACCCGGTGCCGTCGTCCTCCACCTCGATCCGCAGGTGCTCCTGCTCGGAGGAGACGTGGACGGTCACGCGCGAGGCGTCGGCGTGCTTGGCGATGTTCGTGAGGGCCTCCTGCACGACCCGGAACGCGAGCGTCTCCAGATCGCCGGGGATCTCGGCGTCCAGGTGCCCGGTGAACTCGGTCGCCACGCCGAGGTCCGTGCCGAACCGCGCGAGCGTCTCGCGCAGCGCCGGCATCAGCCCCCGCTCCTCCAGCACCGGAGGCCGGAGCCCCGCCATCAGCCGGCGCAGCGCGTCCGCCTCGCCCGCCAGCTCACCCCGCAGCCGGGTGAGGACCTCGAGGCCGCGGTCGACGTCGCCGGCCTTGATCATCAGCAGCGCCGCCTCGAGCGACAGCGACGCGGCCGACACGCCCTGGACCGGCCCGTCGTGGAGGTCGCGGGCGATCCGGTTCCGCTCCTGCTCGATCGCGGCGTTCGTCCGGCGCAGCAGCCGTGTGCGATCCTCGTCGCGGTCCTGCAGGAACTGGAACAGCGATCGGATCGTGCGGTCGGCCACCTTCGCCGCGGTCACGTCGCGCACCAGCATGAGGCGGCGAGGCGGGAGCGTGGGGACGTTGGAGATGCGGGACTCCAGGTAGAGCGGCTGGCCCTCGGCCCGCCGGATCTCGCCCTGTCCGGTCTCGGGAAGCTGCTGGAACGACGGGCCGCCGCCCTGCACGATCCCGGTCAGCGCATCCCACGACCGCCCCTCGACCATCGACCGGTCCAGACCGACCATCCAGGCGAACGCCTCGTTCGCCCGCACGATCACGTTGCGCTCGTCCAGCTCGACGAAGCCGTCGGCCGCGGCGTCGAACACGAGCCGGAGGTGCTCCTCGGAGGAGCGGAGCGTCTCGTTGGCCTCCCGCTCCCGGCCGAGGGCGCGGTCGGCCTCGCGGAGCGCCCGCTCCCGGTGCTCCAGCGCGTCGCGCGCCTCGCTCCGCGCCTGCGCCGTCGCGAACTGGTTGGCCAGGATGCGCACGGCGATCCCCACGACGAGGAGAGCGAGGATCGCGGTGGACTGGGTGCCCGGGAGGCCTTGCTCCGAATCGAGGATCGACACCACCACGAGGGCGGCGCACGCCGCCATCACCGCGACGCTCGTCATGACCGGGCGGGCCACGCGAGCCGGGTTCGTCTCGCCGCGCGCGGTCGGATGCGGCACCAGGGTCAGAACCGCGGCGATCCCGAGCGGCGCCACGATCCAGACGAGGTCCACCACCAAGGTTCCCTCGAACATCTCGTGGGTCCACTGCCACCCGAACCACAGCGAGGCGAGCGACGCCGGCGCGAAGGACAGGAACAGCAGCAGGTGCCCCACCGACGGGACCCACAGGGCCACCGCCGCGAAGACGGTGAACGTGGCAGCGGCGAGCAGCGCGAAGACCGCGGTCGAGCTGGACACGACGGCGTCGGCGTCGGCCGGCCGCAGGAGCGTGTAGGCGATCGCCGCGAGCGAGAACGAGATCAGCGCGACGTCGATCGCCGTCTCGCGGCGGTCCCGGGGCGCCAGGTGCGCCCGGAGCTCGTCGCGGAGCGCCAGGACGAGTGGCACGAGCAGGATCAGGAACGCCAGGTCGCTCCAGGCCGGGCGGTAGCCGGTGCCACCGAGGACGTCGGAGAGCAGGAACGTGAGCGCCCCGACCCCCACCAGCATCAGCAAGAAGGCGATGCTCCGTCGCGACGGCCAGCCGAGGGCCGCTCGCAGAACGAGGAACGCAGCCACCAGAGCCGTTGCGGCGAAGAGCGACTCGGACCCGCGCGCCTGGGCACGCGTGTCAGCTGGGAGCGCTGCGTACAGCGCTACCGACACGGCGGCGAGCACCAGGATCACCAGCACGCGCCGCGTTCGGGAGGGGGCGACGACCTCCATGGGTACGGGCATCATGCCGCGTCGTCGTCCACCGCGCATCACCCAGGAGGGGGGAAGCGGGGACCGGACGGCCTAGCCCGGGCTCGCCCGCGGCTCACGGACCCTCGGTCTACTCGATCAGGCGTCGACGGAGGGCCTCGGCGACCGCGGCCGTCCGGTCCGAGGCGCCGAGCTTCTCGAAGATGTGCTCGAGGTGCGTCTTGACCGTGTCGGGCGAGATGTACAGGCGCTCGGCGATGTCGCGGTTCGTGTGTCCGAACGCGAGCAGCTGCAGCACCTCGATCTCGCGAGCGGTGAGCGTCTCGGCCTTGCGATCGCGCTCCTTCGCCGTGGACAGCTCCTCGGCCAGCGCCACGACCAGCTGGGGGTCGATCACCATATTGCCGCCCGCCACCAGACGCACCGTCTGGATCAGGTGCTCTGCGTCGCGGGCCTTCAGCACGTACCCCCGGGCGCCGCTGCGCACCGCCTCCACCACGAACTGGCGGTCGTCGTACGCGGTCAGCATGATCACGCCGACCTGCGGATGGGAATCGCGGAGCTCGCGGGCGGCCTCCAGGCCGTCCATCTCGGGCATCCGGATGTCGATCAGGGCGATGTCGGGCCCCTCCGCCCCGACGAGGTCCAGGAGCTCCTTGCCGTTGGACGCCTCGCCGACGACCTCGATGCCGTCGGCCATGTCCAGGTACCGGCGGAGCCCTTGCCGAACGAGTGAATGGTCGTCCGCGATCGCGACCTTGATCGTCACGCCTGCCCCTGTCTCCTCCGCGGTCCGCCGGATCCTCCCCCCGGATCGGGACCGTCGACTGGAACGGATACTACTCGGGAACCGCTCGCATCGGGCCGAACGACCCACGGGCCCGGGCCCGCGCTCAGAAGATGTAATGCCAGTTCACGAACAGCACCGTGAGGATCCCGTAGCCGGCGGCCCCGCCGGCCACGACGGCCGTCGCCACGCCCGGCCGCCTCGCCGCCACCGCCGCGAAGCCCCAGAAGGCGGGGAAGACCACCAGCACGAACCGGGGCATCGACAGGAGCGGCCGGTCGGGGAAGGGGAAGGTGAGCGGCAGCAGGATGCTCGCGATCGCGTAGACGGAGTAGGGCGAGGCCACGTGACGGACCGCGAGCACCACCCCCGTGATCGCGAACGCCACCACGAGGACGTCGAGCAGGTAGTAGAAGCGGAAGTCCCAGGCCGCGTCGACGGCGCGCCACACGGTCAGCAGGAAGAAGGACGTCTGCCGCTGCCACGCACGCTGGGCGTCGAGCGGCGCCCACACGTTGCCGAAGGCCGCGAGCCAGTACGCGCCGTACAGGAGCGGTCCCAGGATCACGGCGGCCGCCGCGGTCAGGCGGGGGAGGGGGCTGCGGCCCTCGGACCGCCACTGGCGCAAGGCCTCCGCACCCAGCCCCAGGAGCAGCAGCACACCGACGCTGCGGGTCAGGGCGGCGGAGGCGCCGAGCACCGCCGCCCAGCCCCAGCGGTCGCGTCGCGCGAACCAGAACGCCGAGACCGACAGCAGCAGGAACAGCGACTCGGAGTACGGCGAGAGCAGGAAGAACGCGGTGGGGAACAGGGCGATGAACAGGATCGTCCGTCGGGCGGCCGCCCGGCCCAGCTCGAGGCGTGTGAGCGCGTGGAGCATCAACAGCGCTCCGAACGCGGCCGCGTTCGACACCAGCAGCGCGGCGCCGAGCGGCCCGACCCCCGGCACCAGGGCGACCGTCCGAACGATCGCCGGGTACATCGGGAAGAAGGCCGCGCTCAGGTCGTCCTCCCGGTAGCCGTCGGTCGCGAGTCGCAGGTACCACAGGGCGTCCTGTCGCTCGGTCGCGGTGAACACGGCTTCCCACCCGCGATCGGGTGGACGCGCCGGCCAGCCGGGAACGCTCGTGGGCTGATCGAACGGCAACGGGATCAGGCCCACGCCCACCGCCGACAGGACGAACAACAGCGTCCGGACGCCGAGGAACACCCAGACGGTGTCGCGCAGCCCGTCGCGGACCCGTGGCTCGAGCTCGGGCTCGTCGATCGCGCCGGCGGGGACGCCGGCGGAGGTCCGCACGTCGTCGCTCACACGGGCTCCAGCTGCCGGGTCGGCGGCGGCGCCTCGCGTCGCCACCCCCCCGTCCCCAGGGCGAGCGGTGCGGCATCGGTCCGCACCCACCCGACGAGGCACCAGATCAGGACGGCGCTGCGCGCGAGCACCGCGGCCTCGAACCACCACTGCTCGGGCGCGCCCATCACGTCGGTGAAGGTCCCGAAGAACCAGAACCGCGTCACGAACACCGCGACGTCGGTGATCTGGAAGGCGACGAACCGCCGGAGGTCCGGTCCGACCAGGGCGAACCACGGCAGCAGCCAGAGCCCGTACTGCGGCGAGTAGACCTTGTTCCACAGCAGGAACGTGATGAGCAGCGGGAAGCCCAGGGTCCACCGCGGGAAGCCGGGTTGCCGGCGAGCCTTGCACCACCACACGAACGCGAACGACGCGGCGAACAGGATCCCGGAGGCGACGTTGACCGTGGGCGTCGAGAAGCAGAGCGTGTCGAGGTTGTGCAGCAACCGTCCCGGATCGTCGCCCCGGGCGCAGCCGATGTACCAGAGGCTGTCGAAGTCGGGCGGACGCGCCGAGTTGTAGCGGAAGAACTCCCACCAGCCGGACGGCCCGGCCAGCGCGAAGGGCAGGTTGACGGCCACCCAGGTGCCGACGGTCCACCACAGCAAACGCACCGCACGGTCTGGCTGACGGTCCTGCAGCGCCTGCAGGAACAGGGGCAAGAGCAGCAGCGCCGGGTAGAACTTCGAGGCCGCCCCGAGCCCGAGCAGGATCCCCGCCCATCCATCCCGTCGCGCCGCGAACGCGACGAGCGCCCCGGTGGCGAGCGCCACCGCCACCAGGTCCCAGTTGACCGTCCCGTAGATCAGCAGCGTCGGCGCCAGGGCGAACCACAGGGCACGGCGGCCCACCAGCAACCACAGACACACCGCGGTCGCGGCGGCGGCAACGGCTAAGAGGAAGGCGTTCGTCAGGTAGAAGGAGCGGTAGGCCGACCCTCCGATCCAGGCCGCGGCCCGCATCACGTACATCGTGATCACGGGGTACTCGTCGCAGTTGCCGTCGGCCTCGGCGCACGGTTGGAGGAAGGGGAGCCTCCCATCGGCGAGCTGCTCCGTGCCCAGCAGGGGCACCACGTCGGTGTAGCAGAGCAACTTGTACTGGCGTCCGTCGGACCAGTCGCCCTGGGCGCAGGGCATCTTCGAGAGCGTGCCCACGGCCATCGTTCCCACGACGCACGCGAGCGCCACTCCGAGGCTCACCGTGCGCGCGGCGTGCTTCACGGGGCGCATCGTAGCCGTGGGCCCCGCGCGCCGGGGGAACGGGGAACGCGGCATGACCGTTCGAGCGCGCACTCGTAGAGTGAACGGTCATGAGGTATCGGCCATGAGGCATGGGCCATGAGGTATCGGGTCGAGCAGCTCGCCGCGGCCTGCGACGTCTCGGTCGACACGGTGCGCTACTACCAGTCGCGCGGCCTGCTCCCGGCGCCCGCACGGGAGGGGAGGGTCGCCTGGTACACCGACGACCACGTCGAGCGGATCCGGCGGATACGAGAGCTCCGCAAGCAGGGACTGAACCTGGCCGCGATCGGCCGCGTCGTGCGCGGTGAGCTGGAAGGGGCCGATGGGGATCTCGCGGCCGCCGTGGCGCGGGAGCTGGGCGAGCCGGCGAACGACGAGCTCCTGACCCTCGACGCGTTCGCGACCGCTTCGGGCGTCCCGGCCTCGCTGATCCAGGCGGTGGAGCGCGAGGGGATCCGGGTCGGCCGCCGCACCCCGACCGGCGAGACCCTCTACACCCCCGGAGACATCGAGATGGTCCGCACCGCCCTGCGCCTGCTCGAGTTCGGGCTCCCGCTCGGCGACCTGCTCTCGCTGGCCCGCGAGGCCGATGCCGCGATGCGGCAGCTCGCGGTGCGCGCGGTGGACCTCTTCGACGAGCACGTGCGCACGCCGATCCGCGACACGATCGGTGAGGACGGCGCGGCCGAGACGCGGACGGTCGAGGCGTTCCGCGAGCTGCTCCCCGCCGTGACCTCGCTCGTCGAGCACCACTTCCGCCGGGTCCTGCTGGAGACGGCGGAGGAGCGCATCGGCCGATGACCTCCGAGGAAGGGCTCCCGCAGGGCGAGGAGAAGGCCCGCGCCGTGCGGCAGCTCTTCGACACGATCGGTGGGCGTTACGACCTGGTGAACCGGGTCATGACATTCGGGATGGACGTCGGATGGCGCCGTCGGGCGGTCCGGGAGCTCCGGCTCCCGGCCGGCTCCCGCGTGTTCGACCTGGCGTGCGGGACCGGCGACCTGTGCCGAGAGCTCGCCGCGTCGGGCTATCGGCCGGTCGGGTTCGACTTCTCGTTCGGCATGCTCGCGCATGCGCGGACGGAGGCCCCGCTCGTGCAGGCCGACGCGCTGCGCCTCCCCGTCGGCGCGGCGAGCGCGGACGGGATCACCTGCGGGTTCGCGCTGCGCAACGTGACGTCGTTGCCGGAGCTGTTCGCGGAGCTGGGGCGCGTGGTGCGCCCCGGAGGCGCGATCGCCCTGCTCGAGACTGCCCGCCCGGAGACGCGCGTGCTCCGGGCCGGGCACGCCGTCTACTTCGAGCGCGTGGTCCCGTTGATCGGGAGGACGCTCTCGGACCGTGCGGCGTACGCGTACCTCCCGCGATCCATGGCCTACCTCCCGCCTCCCGCCACGATCCTCGCGATGCTCGCCGACGCCGGGTTCCCCAGCGCCCGCCGGATCGCCCTGTCGGGAGGGATCACCCAGGTGTTCGCCGGGACCCGCGCGTGAACGCCGAGCGTCTCGGCTCCGCGTTCGACCTCCTCGCGGCGTACGGTCCCGGTGCCGGCGTCTACTTCGAACGCGCGGGCCTGGGCGTCGCCGGGGGTCCGCCGATCGAGCGGGTGGCGCCGGGTGACGCCCAGGGGCGGCTGCGGGAGCTGTGGCCGTCCGGCGGTGTGGCCGCCGGAGCCCTGCCGTGCTGGGACGATCCGAACGCGCTCCTCTCGATCCCGGACCCCGCGGTGACGCGCAGGGTCGCCGGACCCGCGCTCCGAACCGCGCTGCAGGACACACTCCCTGAGCCGATCCGGCCCGTCGCGGGCGGCTCGCCGTCGTCCCCGTTCACGGCACCCCAGCGACACGATCTCCCGTCGGCCGACGCCTACGCGCGGGCGGTGGGCGCGGCGATCGGGCGGATCGACGCGGGCGACGTCCGGAAGGTCGTGCTGGCCAGGACCGTCGAGATCGAGGCCGGGCGGGAGCTGGATCCTCGCCGGCTCGCGCATCGGCTCCGGGCGGTCGACCCGGCCGCCTACGCGTTCGCCATGCCGACCGAGCGCGGCGTCCTGGTGGGCGCGTCCCCCGAGCTGCTCGTCTCCCGCTCGGGAACGACCGTTCGCTCGAACCCGCTCGCGGGGTCCGCGGCGAGGAGCGGGGACCCGGACGAGGATCGGGCGCTCGGTGAGGCGCTGGCGGCGTCCGCGAAGGACCGCGAGGAGCACGCGATCGTCGTGGACGCGATCGCGACGGCGCTCCGACCCCTCTGCCGCGACCTCCGTTGGGACCGGGAGCCGGTCCTCCTGGCCACGCCGAACGTCTGGCATCTGTCCACCCGGTTCGAGGGGGAGCTGCGCGAGCCGGCCCCCACCGTGGTGGACCTGGTGGCGATCCTGCATCCGACGCCGGCGATCGCGGGCGCGCCCACCCGTGAGGCCGTCGCCCTGATCCGTGAGCTCGAACCCTTCGAGCGCGGCGCCTACGCCGGTCCGGTCGGGTGGATCGATGCCGACGGCGACGGTGTCTGGGCGATCGCGCTGCGGTGCGCGGAGCTGGTCGGGGCACGGGCGATCCTGGCCGCGGGCGCGGGGATCGTGGCCGGCAGCCGGCCGGAGGGCGAGGTCGAGGAGACCGAGCGGAAGTTCCGCGCGTTCCTCGACGCGCTCCGCTGGGGCTAGGGCAGCGTGTCGACGGCCTGCGCGACGGCCTCCTCGATGCGCGCACGGACGCTCCGGTCGTGCTCGGGGTCGACCGGGACCACCACGACCCGGATCCCCGTGGCCGGCTCGCGGACCGCGACGGCCAACCCGCTCGCCTGCCGCACGCTGACGTGGTCGGCACCGGTCGCGAGGGTCAGCGCCTCGAGGTCGGCCTCGTGCGGCATCAGGAAGAGGTCCTCGAACTCGGGAAGGTCGCGCTGGGGAAGGTCGGAGAAGACCCGACCGCCCCGGTTGTCGACGACCACGATCGTGAGGCCCGGCGGGTCGTGCCGAGCCGCCCATCCGAGGGCTCCGAGGTCGTACACGAACGCCAGATCGCCGAGCAGGGCATAGGTGGAACCGCGCCGGCTCGCCGCGGCGCCGATCGCCGTCGACACGAGGCCGTCGATGCCGCTCGCGCCTCGGTTCCCGAGCACCCGGAGATCGTCGCGCGGGGTCATCGTCAGGTCGAGATCGCGGACGGGGAGCGAGTTCCCCGCCAGGAGGATCCCGCCGGCCGGGATCGCCGCGGCCAGGTCGCGCGCGATCCCCACACCGGAGGGCTGCGGTTCGCCGTCCAGGACCCGGTCGAGTGCCGCACGCGCCCGCTCGTCGGCAACCTCCCACTCGGTGAGCCAGCCGAACGGCGCCGGCTCGACCCGCCGTCCGAGCACGGCCCCGACGAGGTCGTCGGGCTGGGCGTCGACGCGCACCGACGCGTGGTGCTCGGGGTCGGGGTCGAGGTTGTGCACGTCGACGACGATCAGCTCCGCCGAGGCGACGAGAGCCTGGGTCGCGCGCGCCGTCGGCGTCGCCCCGACCTGCAGCGCCACCTCCGGCCGATGCGCGTCGAGCCAGTCCCGCGCTCCGAGGAGCGCCTGCCCCGCGGACAGCGCCGCACCCGGACGGCGCAGACCCGAGAGCGGCTCGGCGAGCATCGGCCAGCCCAGCCGTTCCGCGAGGTGCCCGACCCGCCCGTTGTCCTCCCACGTGCGCGACCCCGCGACGATCACGCCGCGGCGTCCCGAGATCGCGTGCGCGACACGATCGACGTCCTCGGGGGTGACGCGATCCTCCCACGGCTTGGGTCCCGGAGGGCGCTCCCGCCGGGGCCCGGGGGACGGGAGGTCCACGCTCCCGGGCGTGAGGGGTTCGTCGAACGGGCAGTTCACGTGGACCGGGCCGATCGGGAGCGAGGTCATCGCGACGATCGCGTCGCGCCCCGCCGAGGCCCAGCCCGGTTCGTCCTCGTCGGACGCCGGGACGGGCGGCTCGAGGGACGCGCGCACGAACCGCCCGTAGAGCCCCGCCTGGTCGATCGTCTGGTTCGCCCCCGTGCCGCGCAGGCGCGGAGGCCGGTCGGCGGTGAGGATCGCGAGCGGCACCCGAGCCTGGGAGGCCTCGACCACGGCCGGCAGCAGCTCGGCGGCCGCGGTGCCGCTCGTGCACACGATCGCCACGGCCCGCTGACGCGTCTTCGCGAGCCCGAGGGCCGTGAACCCGCTCGCGCGCTCGTCGAGGTACGTGTGCACCTCGACCTCCGGGTGCCGCGCGATCGCGAGCGCGAGCGGCGTCGACCGCGAGCCGGGGGAGAGGCACGCGTGGTGGACGCCCGCGCGCACCAGCTCGTCCACCAGCGCCCACGCGCAGCGCAGGTTCAGGTCCCCACCGCTCATATCGTGGCTCCCAGCGTCAGGCCGAGGGCCAACAGGAGCCCGCACGCGGCGTGCGTGAGCGCGGTCCCGGTGAGGACCGGGATCAGCTCGCGACCGGTGGCCGTCCGCGCATGGTCCAACGGGCGGAGCGCCAGCGGCCACGCCGCGAGGCCCGCGAGCCCCCACTGGCTCAGCCCGACCGCCGGGTCGATCAGGAAGGCGACGACGCCCGCCACGATCGTGAGGAACGCCCCGATCACGAGCGTCGCGTAGAGCGCCCGCGCCGCCGGGTCACCGATCCGGACCGCGAGGGTGCGCTTGCCGGCCGCTTCGTCGGTCTCCACGTCCCGGATGTTGTTCGCCTCGAGGATCGCGACGGCCAGCAGGCCCAGCACGGCGCCGCACCACCACGCGTCGGCGGTGACCGTCTCGACCATGACGAACGTCGTGCCGCTGGTCGCCAGGAGGCCGAAGAACAGGAACACCATCAGCTCGCCCAGGCCGAGACCCGCGTACGGGCGCGGCCCACCGCTGTACAGGAGCGCGGCCACGATCGCGAGCGCGCCGACCACCAGCACCAGGGCGGGCTCGGTGGCGATCGCCAGGGCGAGGCCGGCGAAGCCGGCCGCCCCGACCGCGATCAGCGCTCCGGCCAGGACCGCGCCCGGCGACGCGGCCCCGCTCTGGGTGAGCCGCGGCGGGCCCAGACGCTCGGCCGTGTCGACGCCGCGCACGCCGTCGAAGTAGTCGTTCGCCAGGTTGACGCCGATCTGGAGGCCCGCGGCCACGACGAGCGCGGCGCCGAACCGCCACCACACGACGGATCCCGCGGCGGCGGTCCCGACGACCACCGGGATCAGTCCGGCCCCGAGCGTGCGCGGGCGGATCCCGCGCCACCACACCTGCCAGCCGGGGCTCACGGGCGCTTCGGGAACCGCGAGAAGTCGGGCGCGCGCTTCTCCTGGAACGCGTTGCGGCCCTCCTGGGCCTCCTCGGTCATGTAGTACAGGAGGGTGGCGTCACCGGCGAGCTGCTGGACGCCGGCCAGCCCGTCGACGCTCGCGTGGGAGCCGGCCTTCAGCAGCCGGAGCGCCAGGGGTGACATCGCCAGCATCTCGGTGCACCACGCCACCGTGGTCTCCTCGAGCTCCTCGACCGGCACGACGGCGTTCACGAGGCCCCAGTCGAGCGCCGTCGCGGCGTCGTACTGGCGGCAGAGGAACCAGACCTCCTTGGCGCGCTTCTCGCCGATCTGTCGCGCCAGCAGTCCGATCCCGTACCCGCCGTCGAACGAGCCGACCCTCGGGCCGGTCTGCCCGAACCGTGCGTTCTCCGCCGCGATCGTGAGATCGCAGCACAGGTGCAGGACGTGGCCGCCGCCGATCGCGTACCCCGCCACCATCGCCACGACGGGCTTCGGATGGCGACGGATGTCGACCTGCAGGTCGAGGACGTTGAGCCGGCCGATGCCGCGCTCGTCGACGTAGCCGTCGTCGCCGCGGATCCGCTGGTCCCCGCCGCTCGAGAACGCCTCCGGCCCCTGACCGGTCAGGATCACCACCCCCACGGCCGGGTCGTCGCGCGCGACCTCGAAGGCGCGGATCAGCTCCCCGGTCGTCAACGGCCGGAAGGCGTTGCGCACCTGTGGCCGGTCGATCGTGATCTTGGCGATGCCCTCGGCGGTCTCGTAGCGGATGTCGGTCCACTCGCCGTAGGGCTGCCAGTCGAGCGCGGGCCTGATCTGGGTTCCGGGGATCTCAACCATGTGACCGATCACTCCGAGAGCGTGGACTCGAACGGTTCTCGGTAGCCTACCGGACGTGGCGCGCTCAGCCGCTCCGGGTCAGCTCGTGGCGATCGACCTTCCTGCGGGGCGGCGGCTCGCGGGGGTGGTCGCGGACCTGTGGGAGCGCCGGGTCCCCTTCGTGATCGTGGATCAGCGGCTGCCGGCGAGGGATCGCGCCGCGATCGTCGACCGCGCGCAGCCGTCGTACCTCGTGACCCTGGGGGACGAGGTGCTGTTCGCCGACGGGGCGCCGGTCGCCGACGGGGTGGGCGCGATCGTCGCCACCAGCGGGACGCGCGGTGTGCCGCGCCTCGCCGAGCTCTCCCGCGCCGGGCTGCGCCACGCCCTGCGCGCCGGCGACGTCGCGCTCGGCGACGGAGCCCGTGAGCCGTGGGTCGCGTGCCTGCCACCGTCCCACGTCGCCGGACTGCTGGTCCTCCTGCGCGGCATCGAGGTCGGCCACCCCCTGACGCTGCACGAGACGTTCGACGCCGCGCGGCTCGTCGACGCCGGGCCGGCCTGGGCCAGCGTGGTGCCCACGATGGTGGCTCGGCTGGTGGCGTTGGGGGCTCCGCTCTCCGGCCTCGCGTTGCTGGTGGGGGGCGGCCCGCTGGACCCCGACCTGCGCGCGGCCGCGACCGAGGCCGGCGCTCGGATCGTGACCACGTACGGGCTCACCGAGACGAGCGGTGGCGTGACGTACGACCGGCGTCCCCTCGGAGGCGTGGAGGTTCGGATCGACCCGGAGGAACGGATCGAGGTTCGCGGACGCACGGTGATGTCCGGCTACCGGCGGGACCCCCAGGCGACGGCCGAGGCCTTCACGCTGGACGGCTGGCTGCGGACCGGTGACCTGGGCTCGCTCGAACCGGATGGCCGGCTCAGCGTC
>DATBJQ010000129.1:0-2605 GCA_036556385.1 Actinomycetota bacterium
GTGGTGGTGCCCGTCGTCGCGGTGATCAGCGAGGGGTTCTCGGACGGGATGACGTCCCTGCGCTCGGCCCTGGCGATCCCCTACGCCTGGTCCGCGATCTGGCTCACGCTGATCACGTCCGCGCTCGCGGCGCTGATCAACGGCGTGATGGGGGTCGTGCTGGCCTGGGTCCTGGTGCGGTTCCGCTTCCCCGGACGCAACGTCCTGTCCTCACTGGTGGACCTGCCGCTCGCGATCCCCACGCTCGTGACCGGATTGATGATCGCGAGCCTGTACGGCCCCAACGGCAGGATCGGCGAGATCCTCGAGCGGTTCGGGATCCAGGTGATCTTCACCCCGCTCGGCATCCTGCTGGCCCTGTGCGTCGTCACGTTGCCGCTGGTCGTGCGGAGCGTCCAGCCGGTCCTGCAGGAGCTGGATCCGGCCGAGGAGGAAGCGGCCGCCACGCTCGGGGCGGGTGCGTGGACCTCGTTCCGGCGGGTGGTCTTCCCCGCGATCCGTCCGGCGGTCGTCGGCGGCGTGCTGCTCACCTTCGCACGCTGCATCGGGGAGTTCGGCAGCGTCGTGTTGATCTCGGGGAACCGCCCGGGAGAGACGCTGACGGCGCCGGTGTTCATCTTCCAGCTCACCGGACAGTTCCGACCGGCCGAGGCGGCCGCGGTCGCGACGCTGATGTTCGCGATCTCGTTCGTCCTGGTGCTGGTCACCGCGAGGCTCCTGCGGCGCAGGGTGGACTCATGAGCGCGTCCGCCGTGACCACACCCGTGACCCGGTCGCCGGGTCGCCGGCGGCTCGTCCGTGGGGGCCTGATCACCGCCTCGGTGGGCTACCTGGCGGTTCTCCTCCTGCTGCCGCTGATCGGGATCGTGCTGGTGGCGCTCGAGCCCGGGTTGTCGATCATCCCCGAGACGTTCTCGCTGCCCGACGTGCGGCACGCCTTCTACCTGACGTTCGTGATCACCGCGATCACGGTGCTCGTCACCACGGTGTTCGGCCTGATCGTGGCCTGGGTCCTCGTCCGCCAGCGGTTCCACGGTCGGACGCTGATGAACGCCCTCGTGGACCTGCCGTTCGCCCTGTCGCCGGTCACGGTGGGCCTGGCATGCGTGCTGCTGTTCGGCGTCGGAGGCTGGTTCACCGACTTCTTCACGGCCCGCGGGATCCAGATCATCTTCGCGGTCCCGTCGATGGTGCTGGTCACGATCTTCATCTGCATCCCGTTCACGATCCGCGAGCTGGTGCCCGTGCTCGAGGAGATCGGGCTGGAGGAGGAGGACGCCGCGCGGACGCTCGGCGCCTCGATCTGGCACACGTTCCGACGTGTGACCTTCCCGAACATCCGGTGGGCGCTCGGCTACGGGATCGCCCTCACGGTCGCTCGCTCGATCGGCGAGATCGGCGCCGTGCTGATCGTGAGCGGCCTGATCAAGGGGAAGACCGAGACGGCGACGATCTACATCTTCAACGCCCTCGAGGAGCGACAGGACGCGCAGGCGTTCGTGGTCGCGCTGGTGCTCGCAGCGATCTCCGTGGTGCTGCTGGTGCTGATCGAGGGCCTCCGACGACGCACGGAACGAGGAAGGGAGACCTCATGAGCACGCCGATCGTGGTGGAGCAGCTGACGAAGCGGTTCGGCGACTTCGAGGCCGTGAGCGACGTCTCGTTCACGGCGCCGGCGGGATCGATCACGGCCCTCCTGGGTCCGTCCGGGTCCGGGAAGAGCACGGTCCTGCGGATGATCGCGGGGCTGGAAGTCCCGACGCAGGGCAGGATCTGGGTCGGGGACGAGGAGCTCACCGTCAAGAGCGTGCAGGAGCGCGAGGTGGGGTTCGTCTTCCAGCACTACGCGCTGTTCCGGCACATGAACGTCGCGCAGAACGTCGCGTTCGGGCTCCGGGTGCGCAAGGAGGCGAAGGCCTCCCGGGACGCCCGCGTCGTCGAGCTGCTCGACCTCGTGCAGATGTCCCACTTCGCCGACCGGTACCCCGAGCAGCTGTCGGGCGGCCAGCGGCAACGGATCGCGCTCGCGCGGGCGCTCGCGCCGCGGCCCGAGGTCCTCCTGCTGGACGAGCCGTTCGGCGCTCTGGACGCGAAGGTTCGGCAGGACCTGCGGCTGTGGCTCGATCAGCTCCACCGCGAGCTGGGCGTCACGAGCATCCTGGTCACCCACGATCAGGAGGAGGCGCTGGAGCTCGCGAACCAGGTCGTGGTGATGCACGAAGGCCGCGTGGAGCAGGCGGCCTCGCCCGCCGAGGTGTACGACGAGCCCGCCACGTCGTTCGTGGCCGGGTTCGTCGGCTCGGCCAACGTCCTGCACGGCTCGGTCCGCGACGGGCACGTCCACCTGGGCGGCTTCCGGCTGCCCGGCGCCGATCACCTGGAGGAGGGGGCCGCGGCGTCCGCGTTCGTGCGGCCCCACGACGTGCGTCTCTCGCCCGACCGCAACGGGTCGGACGCGCGGGGGATCGTGGAGCGGATCGCCACGCTCGGCTGGCTCGCGCGGGTCACGATCCGCCTCGACGGTGGCGAGACCCTGGTGGCGCACGTCCCCCACGAGGAGCTGCACGGTGCCACCGAGGGCGGCGCCGTGTGGATCGACCTGCGC
>DATBJQ010000130.1:0-20220 GCA_036556385.1 Actinomycetota bacterium
GACATGCACTGCGTGACGGGGTGGACGACCTTGGACAACACGTGGGAGGGCGTGCCGTTCCGGACGATCCGGGAGCGGGCCAAGCCCTCGTCCGAGGCGAGGTGGGTGATCGCGCACTGCGCCCACGGCTACACCTCGGACCTGTCGCTCGCGGCGATGGACGACGACGACGTGCTGCTTGCGTGGCGCAACCACGGGGAGGACCTGTCGGCGGAGCACGGTTGGCCGCTCCGGCTCGTGGTGCCCAAGCGCTACGCGTGGAAGAGCGCCAAGTGGCTCACCGGCCTCGAGTTCACCGATCGGAACCGGCGGGGGTTCTGGGAGGTGCGCGGGTACCACGTGCACGCCGACCCTTGGGCGGAGGAGCGGTACAGCTACCAGGAAGGACCGCGCGCCGAGCTCGAGCCCTGACGTGGCACCGGAGGGGGCGAGGGCACGGACGGCACGGCCCGCCGACCCGGTGCCGGTCACACCACACCTGCCGGCCGGGGCGTGCCGAGCTGGAAGATGGCCCTCGCCCCCTCCAGGACGGTGCCAAACCGGAGGCCGGAGGTCAAACCCGCAGCCTGGGTGGGGCGCCGACGAAGGGCGTGGGTAGGCTGTCCGTCGGGCGGCCGGGGGGCCGTCGCGGGAGGAGCATCGATGGAATACCGGACGCTCGGCGGCACCGGGGTGCAGGTCAGCACGCAGTGCCTCGGCACGATGATGCTCGGCGCCTGGGGGAACTCGGATCACGACGCCGGCGTGCGGATCGTGCACCAGGCGCTCGACGCGGGCATCAACTTCGTGGACACCGCGGACGTGTACTCAGCGGGGGAGTCGGAGGAGATCGTCGGCAAGGCCCTCCGGCACCGGCGCGACGACGTCGTCCTGGCGACCAAGGTGCACGGAGGCATGGGGCCCGGGCCGAACGAACGCGGGAACTCGCGGGTCTGGATCACCCGGGAGATCGAGGCGAGCCTCCGCAGGTTGAAGACGGATCACGTCGACCTGTACCAACTGCACCGATCCGACCCCGCGACGGACGTCGAGGAGACGCTGGCGGCGCTCACCGACCTCCAGCGTCAGGGCAAGATCCGCTACTTCGGCTCGTCCACCTTCGCCGCCTGGCAGCTGGTGGAGGCCGCGTGGACCGCCGACCGTCGCGGCCTGGCGCGGCTGCGGACCGAGCAGCCCCCGTACTCGATCCTGGCGCGACAGATCGAGCTGGACGTGCTGCCGGTCGCCGCCCGGTACGGCATGGGCGTCCTGGTCTGGAGCCCTCTGAACCGGGGGTGGCTCACCGGCCGCTACCGGCGGGAGGCGTTCGACCGGTCACCGGAGGCCCGCTCGTCCCGCGTGGGCGGCCGGGGGATGGGGTGGCAGTTCGACGAGACGAGGCCCGAGATCCAGCGCAAGCTCGACGCCGTCGAGGCGCTCACGAAGGTCGCCGCGGACGCGGGCGTCTCGCTGACGCACCTCGCGATCGCGTTCTCCCTCGCGCATCCGGCCGTGACGTCCACGATCATCGGCCCCCGCACCGAGGAGCAGCTCGCCGATCTGCTGGCCGGGGCCGATCTCCAGCTCGACGCCGCCACGCTGGACGCGATCGACGCGATCGTGCCGCCCGGGACGGTCGTGGACCCGCGTGATCGCGGCTGGGATCCGTGGTGGATGGAGACGGAGGCGCGGCGGAGCCCGAAGGGCGTCAGCCCGGGGGCCTGAGCTCGACCATCCCCGCCTCGACCCGAGCCTCGTAGACGGCCAGGGGCGTGGCGGCGGGCGGCCGGAGGATGCGCCCGGTCCGCAGGTCGAAGCGGCTCCCGTGGGCCGGGCAGGTCACGGTCTTCAGCGAGCCACCGAGGTCGAGGTTCCCCTGGTCGAGCGGGGCGCCCTGGTGCGTGCAGGCGCGTGCCGTCGCGAACACGTCGTCGCCGGAGCGGACGACCATCACGTCGACCCCCTCGACGGCGACCACGACGGGGTCCTCGTCCCACAGGTCGTCGAGCGCGAGCACGGGCGTCCAGTCGGCCACGGAGGCTCTCCTCAGGACACGAAGATCGTGATCGCGTCCCCGTAGGTGACGATCGTGCCGGGGGCCGGCGTCTGGCTGAGCACGTCCGTCATCGGCGTGCCCGGCACGAGGAACACGGAGACCTCGAGCCCGAGCTGTGCGGCACGGTCGCGTGCCTGTGCCACCGTGAGCCCGCGCAGATCCGGGGCGGGGAACCGCTCCGGGCCGCGCGAGACGGTGATCGTGACGGCGCTCTGGTAGTCGGCCTCGACGCCCTCGGCGGGGGACACATCGGCCACGTGGTCTCGGGGCACGTCGTCGGAGAAGACCTCCAGCGTGGTGACCTTGAAGCCCGCCGCGCGGAGGACGTCTTCGGCGCGCTCCTGCGGCTCGCCGATCACCGACGGGATCGGCACGGGGGCGTGGCCCCTGCTGACCACGAGCCGCACCGAGGACCCTTCGGGCGCCTGCCCGCTCGCCGGCTCCTGGCCGATCACGGTGCCCTCCGGCGCGGTGGCGTGGAACCGACGGGTCACGGCGCCGGCCTCGAGCCCGCCGTCCACCAGGAGCTCCCGGGCCTTGGCGAGCGGCTTGCCCGTCACGTCGGGCACGGCGACGGGTGGCGGTCCGAGCGACGGGACCAGGGCGACGGTGGCCCCCGCCTCGAGCTCCGTGCCCGGTGGCGGATCCTGGGCGAGGACGGTTCCCTCGGTGGAGCGGCCCGTGGCGTCGTACCGACCGTCCTCGTAGCGGACCACGAGCCCCAGGTCGCCGAGCCTGGTCTCGGCCTGCTCGAGCGTGAGGCCGCGGAGCGAGGGGACCGGGTTCGTGTGCGGCAACGCGTAGGTCCAGATCCCCCACGCCGCCGCCGCCACGAGCGCGAGGACGAGCATGAGACCCAGGACCCGGCGCCAGCGGCGGCGGGTCCCGCGCCGGACGCGGGGGATCGTGTCCGTGGCGAGCGCGACCACCGCGGCGGTGGGCTCTGCGTCGGTCACGACCTCCGGCAGGTCCTGCACGAGCGCGCCGAGGGACCGGGCGCGCGGGAGCTGCGGCGCGATCGCCTCCAGATCGATCCGCATCTCGCGCGCCGACTCCGGTCGGAGCTCGCGCGACGGGTCGGTCGCGCTCTCCACGAACCCGTCGAGGTCCGGGGGCACGTCGTCGGCGAACCCGCTGGGGACGGGGACCCGCTCGGACAGGTGCTTGTACGCGATCGCCATCGGCGTCTCGCCGCTGAACGGGAGCCCGCCGGTGAGCAGCTCGAAGGCGACCACGCCGAGCGAATAGAGGTCGCTGCGGGGATCGGCCGGCTCGCCGCGGATCTGCTCGGGCGCCAGGTACTGGACCGTGCCGGTGACGGCGCCGGCGTGCGTGCTCTTCGCGTCGGCGAAGGCGCGGGCCAGCCCCAGGTCGGTGAGCTTCACCGTGCCCTCGGACGTGATGAGGATGTTCTCGGGCTTCAGGTCGCGATGCACGATGCCCTTCGCGTGAGCGTGCTCCAGCGCCAACAGCGTCTGGCGGAGGATCTCGACGGCCTGCGAGGGCGCCAGCCGGCCGCCGGCGTTGAGGAGCTCGCGCACGGAACGGCCGTGCACGAACTCCATCACCATGTAATAGACGCCGTCCACGGCGCCCCAGTCGTAGACCGCGACGATGTTCGGGTGGTTCAGCGTGGCGGCGGCGCGCGCCTCGCGGCGGAACCGGTCCACGAACCCGGCGTCGCTCGCCAGCGAGCGGTGCAGGACCTTCACGGCGACCTCGCGAGCCAGGACGGCGTCGTGGGCGCGGTAGACCTCTCCCATGCCCCCGGCCGCGATGCGCTCCAACACGTGGTAGCGGCCGTCGAGGGTGACCAGCGCGTGGCCCCGGGCGTCGCCCGGGGACAGCGTCTGTGCGATGCTCTTGGACATCGACCTCCCGTCGGGGGAAGCGCTCCGGGAGAGCGCGCCGGCGCGAATCCTAACGCCGAGGAGGCGTGCAACCGTGGAAGCGAACGCAAGTCCTGCGACGCAGGTCGCAACGCCCGCAACCACGATCCGACAGCAGCTCGACCGGGTCGAGGCGGCGGTGGCGGCGGGCCAGACGGATCTGCGAGCGCTCGGGTTCTGGCTCGTCGTCGCCCGGATCAAGCGCGATCCGGTGCTCGTGCACGACCACGCCGACCAGGTTGGGAGGATCGACACCGCGGCGTTCCGCGCCGCCGTGCGCCTGCGGACCCGCGTCTGGGTCGGGAACGCGGCGATGCTCGCGGCGGTCGCGGTGGGCGTGGTGGCGATCGTCGTCGCGGCCACGACGACGGGGGCGGTCGCGGGGCTCGCGTTCCTGGTCGCGGGCGGCGCCTGGGCGCTCGGGGTCCACGTGCCGACCCACGCGTTCTTCGGGTGGCTCGCCGGCATCCGGTTCACCGATGCCTTCGTGGGGGGTCCACCGCCCCCGAGACCCGGGCTCAAGACCGACTACGCCACCTACCTGCGGGCCGAGGCGTCGCTGCGAGCCTGGTTCCACGCCAGCGGCGCGATCGCCACGAAGATCGCGCCCCTCCTGGCGATCGCGCTGTGGCCGGCGACGAACGCCCCCTGGTGGGCGGTGGTGCTGATGGCCGTCTACGCCGTGTTCCAGATCGTGACCGACATCCTGTTCAGCACGAAGAGCAGCGACTGGAAGCGGTTCGCTCGGGAGCGGGCGATCGCGAGGGCGGCCCCAGCCCCCTGAGGTCCACGCCGCCGACCCGGCGACGCTAGCCTGTGCTGCCGTGGATCTCCTCTGCGTCGGCGACGTGATGCTCGACGTGCACGCTCGCTCGGGCGAGCTCGCGCGCGGCGGTGACGTGCACGGGCAGGTGTCGGTCCGGGTGGGGGGGACCTCCGCGAACGCCGCGGCGTGGGCAGCCTGGTCGGGTGCGACCTCGGGGGTGATCGGCGCGGTGGGACGCGACCTCCCGGCGGACCTCGCGCGCCGGGCCCTGGAGGACCGTGGCGTGGACGTCTCGATGGTCCGCGCCTACCAGGCCCCGACGGGTGTGATGTTGGTGATGACGGAGGCGGACGAGCGTTCGATG
The DNA here is from genome assembly GCA_036556385.1 of Actinomycetota bacterium. Classification (GTDB taxonomy): domain Bacteria; phylum Actinomycetota; class UBA4738; order UBA4738; family HRBIN12; genus AC-51. The sequence continues at coordinate 5,055 of DATBJQ010000130.1, forward strand.
GTCGCCGATCGAGGCGCGAACGCGTTGCTCGGGGTGGAGGATCTGCCACCCGTCCTCGAGGCGGGCGCCGTCCTGATCTCCGGGTACCTCCTGCTGCAGGAGCCGGGACACGCGGTCGCGATCGAGGCGCTCGCTCGTGCGCGCACCGATCTGCTGGCGGTCGAGGCGGCCTCCTGGCCGATCGTCGAGCGCTTCGGCGCCGATCGGTTCCTCGCCGAGACCTCGGAGGCGACCGCCGTCCTGGCGAACGAGCGCGAGGCGGAGATCCTCACGGGTCGCTCCGACGGCGAGGCCGTCCGGGCCCTGGGGTCGCGCTACCGCCTGGCCGTCGTGAAGCGGGGTCCGGCCGGCGCCCTCGTGTGCCGCGACGGCACGATCGTGCAGGGGCGCCCCGACGCGGTCGAGCAGGGCGATCCGACCGGCGCCGGCGACGCCTTCGACGGCGTGCTGCTCGGGTCGCTCGCCCGGGGCGCTCCGCTCGAGGAGGCGCTGGAGACCGCGTGTCGCGCCGGCGCGCTCGTCGTCGCGGGCCCGGAGATGTGGCCGGCACCGGGAGATCGCGCCCGATGAGCGTCCTGCTCTCGTCCGAGGTGGCGGCGGCCGTAAAGGGCGGCCGGCCGGTCGTGGCGCTGGAGACGAGCGTGATCGGCCAAGGCCTCCCGCGGCCCCGGAACCTGGAATGCGTCGACCGCATGGAGGCAGCGATCCGGTCGGCCGGTGCGGAGCCGGCCTGGACCGGGGTCCTGGACGGCGTGGCGCGGGTGGGGCTGGACATCGACGAGCTCGCTCGGCTCGCCACGTCCGACGGGGTCGTGAAGGTGGCGCGGCGCGACCTGCCCGTCGCGGTCGCCGCCGGGGTGCTCGGGGCGACCACCGTCAGCGCGACGATCTGGTGCGCCCGCGCGGCCGGGATCCCGGTCGCGGCCACGGGTGGCATCGGCGGTGTCCACCCCGGCCCCCGCCCGGACGTGTCGGCGGACCTCCTGGAGCTGGCTCGCGCTCCGATCCTGCTCGTGTGCAGCGGTCCGAAATCGATCGTCGACCCCGCGCGGACCCTCGAGAAGCTCGAAGAGCTCGGCGTGGCGGTCGTCGGCTACGGGGTGGACCGGCTGCCGTTCTTCCTGGCGCGGGAGGCCGACCTCCCGCTCGAGCATCGGGTGGATCGTCCGGAGGAGGCGGCGGCGCTCGCCCGCGCCCAGCAGGGGTTGGGCATCGAGGCGGCGATCCTGCTGTGCAACCCGATCCCGCCGACCAGCGCGCTGCCCGTCGACGAGCTGCTCGCCGCCACGCGCCGCGCCGAGGAGCGGATGGAGGCGGCCGGCGTCGACGGCAAGGAGGTCACCCCGTTCCTGCTCGCCGCCCTGGCGGAGGAGACGGGCGGGCGGTCGCTCGAGAGCAACCTCGACCTGCTGGAGGACAACGCGAGGCTCTCGGGTCGGGTGGCGGCCGCGCTCGGGGATCCCGCGTGAGTCGGACGACCCGCGTGGCGGGTCCCGCCGTGCTGATCGTGCTGGCGGTGGCCGCGGTCGTGGTGGGGATGCTGCTCCCGTACGGCGACGACGGACCGCCGACGCCGCTCGGGTCCGACACCCCGCACCACGTCTGGCGGATGCGGCTCGTCGCCGCGGACGGTCTGGACGCGCTGCCGGTCTACCGCGGGTCGCATCTGCTGAACGCGAACGGCGATCGCGTCGGGCTGCCGATCTTCGCCGCGGTCGCGCGCTCGGCGGGCGGTCCCGAGGCCCTCGGTGCCGCGTTCGTCGTCCCGGCGGTCTTCGCGGCGATCATCGCGCTGGCCGCGGTGGCGGTGTGCCAGCTCGGGATCGAGGAGCCGCCGGTCGCCGCCCCGCTCTACGCGCTCGCCGCGGGAGCCAGCCTCGCGGTGGTCTTCGCCGCGAACGGTCCGCTCGAGCAGCTGATGGCCTCGGCGATGCTCCTCGGCGCGATCGCGGTCCTCGTGCCCGCGGCCGCGGGCGATCGCGGTGCGGCGGCGGCGGCCGTCATCCTCCTGGCCGGCGCCTGGGCCACGCACTGGGTCGTGACCGCGACGCTCGCCGTCGTGATCGTCGCCTGGGCCGGCTGGCTGGCCCTCGTCCCGGGCACGGAGCTCGCCCCCGAGACCGACCGGCGCCGGGCGGCGCTCCGTCTCGTCACCGTGGTCGGGATCGCCGCCGTCGCCTGCGTCGTCGTCTCGCTCTCGACGCCCGCGCCGCCCCAGCTCCCGCTCGGCGTGACCGACGAGGGGGTGCAGGGCAACCTGGACCGTCAGCTCCCGGAGTACCTCCGGTCGGGGCTCCTGGCGGCGGCGGCGATCGGGGTCGCCGTGCTCGCCGTCGTGCGGGGCCGTCCGCGGGCGACGCTGGGCTCGTTGCTGGGATGGGCCTTGCTCCCGGTGGGCGGACTCCTGCTGGGCGTGGTGGTCGAGACCGTGCCCCTCCACCGCCTGATCTCGATCGCCCTGGCGATCCCGGTGCTCGCGGCGGCGGGCGCCGTCGGGGTCGGGCGTCTGGTGCGCAGCGGCGCGGGCACGGCGAGGACCGTGGTCGGGGTGGCCGTCGCTCTCGCGGTCGTCGTCGCGCTGGCGGTGGAGGCCTGGGGGGTCTGGGGCGCGCGACAGCCGAGCACCCAGCCCAAGGTCGCGGCGCAGCTGGCGGAGCTCGGCCGCGCCGCCGCTGATCTGGATCGTCCGCTGATCCTGGTGGTCGACGACGTCCCCGGCTCCGACAAGACGGGGGACGGATTCGGGACGATCCCCGCTCTCCGCCGCCTGCGCGCGGCCCTGCCCGCGACGATGATCCCGCGGACCTGGGTCTATCTGGGCGATCCCGCACGGGCGGCGGGCGGCGAGGTCACGCTCCGTCCCGACATCCCCGGGTACGACGAGTCCGCGCTCGACGCGTGGGGAGCGGTCGAGCCGCTCCTCGCCGAAGACCCGACGATCGTGGTGCTGCGTCCCTACGTCGACGACTTCGAGGCGCTGGCGAGCGCCCACCCGTCGTGGGTTCGGGCCCCGTGGCTGCTCGTGGCGGCGGGCGAGCTGCCCAGCGTGGCGGCCGAGCCGCCCGCCCTGGCACCGCCCGAACCCGCCTCGCTCGCCGGCTGGACGCTGTGGATGCTCGGCCTCGCGACCCTGGTCGGCCTCGGGTGGTCGCTCGGCCTGGTCCGCGGCGCGATCACGGTGCGGGCCGCCCTCGCGCCGTGCGTGGGGCTCGGCCTCGTCGTCCTCGGTGGCCTCGTCGTCGAGCTGCTGGGCCACCGGAGCGGCGGAACGTGGGGGGTGGGTGCGGCGCTGGTGATCGGGGCGGCCGGCGCGGTGTTCGCCGTCGGGCGCGCGATCAGCGGAGCCAGGTCTGGATGATCGCCTTCGAGAAGTTCCAGCCGTAGCGGAGGGTCTTCGGCTTCTTGGACTCCCCGCCCCGCCGCGTCAGGAACGTCACGGGGACCTCGACCACACGGGCGCGCTGACGGAGCGCCTCGATCGTGACCTCCGAGGCCCAGAACTGGTCCTGCTTCAGGAACAGCGTGCGGAGGGTCTCGGCCCGCGTCGCCCGGTAGCCGCTCGAGATGTCCGTCACGCGCTGGCCGGTCAGGATCGTCACGACCCACGAGAAGAAGTGCACGCCGAGATGGCGGACCAACGGGCCGCGCTCGTAGTCCCCGAGCATCCGCGAGCCGTTCACGTGATCGGCCTGATCCTCGAAGATCGGCTTGAGCAGGATCGGCATCTCCTCCGGGAGGTGCTGCCCGTCGGCGTCCAGCGTCACGACGATCTCGGCGCCGAGCTGCAGCGCGATCTCGTACCCCACGCGGAGGGCCATGCCGCCGCCGCGGCGGATCGGCAGGCGGGCGACGAGGGCCCCGGCCGATCGGGCCACCTCCGAGGTCGCGTCGTCCGAATGATCGTCGATCACGAGCGGCACCACGACGCGTCCCTCGATCTCGGTCGGCATCGCGTGGATCACGGGACCCACGTTCTCTGCCTCGTCGTACGCCGGGGAGATCGTCACGATCATGGGAGCGTCACCGACACGACGTCGTGCCTCCGCCCAGTCGAAGCGCTCGACGCTGAGCGCTTCCACGAGCAGCCGGATGCTGCGCTCGTTCGTGTCCGCCTGCGACTGCGCCCGCAGCACCAGACCGAACAGGACGACGACGGCCACGATGGTGACGGAGATCAACGCCTGGAGGTCGCCCGGCTCGGCGTCGATGAAGTTCCGCACGAGCGACCCGAACAGCGAGGGCCAGATCGCCACCGCGGCCACGAAGAGCGTGAGTGCGCTCGAGATCAGCAGGTTGAGCCGGCTGATCTGCCGGAGCCGGTACCGGCGGAGCGTGACGACGAACAGCGCGACCGCGGCCACCCCGCCGACGACGCGGAGCAGGATCTCCATGGCCTCAGCCGGTCGTCGGCACGGGCCGCCAGCGGTCGCGCGGCAGGATGTGATCCATGATCGCCCGGTCCTGGTAGCGCTCGATCGTCGCGAACATCGACTCGATCAGCGTCTCGTTCAACAGGTGCGGCTTCAGTCCCAGGTCGAGGAGCTTGGTGTGCGTCGCGTTGTAGTAGTGCTCCTCCAGCTCGAACCGCGGGTTCTCGATCGACCGGACGTCGACGTCGATCCCCACCTCGGCGCCCGCCTTCTGCACGAGCTCGGCGAGCTGCAGGATCGAGAACTGCTCCGTGAACTGGTTGTAGACCCGCATCTCCCCCGCGTCGGCCGGATGCGTCACGGCGAGCTCGACGCACTGGAGGGTGTCGACGATGTTCAGGTACCCGCGCGTCTGGCCACCCCGGCCATACACGGTGAGCGGGTGTCCGATCACCGCCTGCAGGCAGAAGCGGTTCAGCGCCGTGCCGAAGACGTCGTCGTAGTCGAAGCGCGTGAGCAGCCGGTCGTCCAGCTTCGTCTCGTCGGTCTCGATGCCGTAGACCACGCCCTGGTTCAGGTCGGTGGCTCGCACGCCCCACACGCGGCACGCGAAGTGGATGTTGTGCGAGTCGTGGACCTTCGACAGGTGGTACATCGACCCCGGGAGCTTGGGGAACGGCAGCGTGTCGCGCCGCCCGTGGTGGTCGATCTCGAGGTAGCCCTCCTCGATGTCGATGTTGGGCGTGCCGTACTCGCCCATCGTGCCGAGCTTGACCAGGTGACAGTCGGGCGCGAGGTCGCGGATCGCGTACAGGACGTTCAGCGTGTTCACGACGTTGTTGGTCTGGGTGAAGACCGCGTGCTCGCGGTCCTTCATCGAGTACGGCGCGCTCGGCATCTCGCCGTAATGGACGACCGCCTCGGGCTGGAAGTCCCGGAACAGACGTTCCACCACCGGCCACTCCGTCAGGTCGCCGACCGTCAGCCCGATCCCGCGATCGGAGACCTCCTTCCAGGCCGCGACGCGGTCCTCGAAGGTGGCGATCGGCGTGAGGGAGTCCGTGCCGGCCTCGCGGTGGGCCCGGCGCCGGAGCCCGTTGTCGATCACGTGAACATCGTGACCTCGGTCCGAGAACCTCATGGCGGTGGGCCACCCCAGGTAGCCGTCCCCACCGAGGATCAGGATGCGCATGCGAAGGATCCTTTCAAACGGGAGATCCCGTGATTCTACGGGGGGGGACAGCGCGCTCGCCGCCACGCGAGCGGCGGAGCCCCAGATCGACCACCCAGCCTGCGGCGGCGGTGACCAGCACGAGGCCCAGGCTCCCGAGCCGCGTGAAGGGGATGCCCAGGCGGCTCCCGAGCGTGCCGAGCGAACCGAGCAGGGCCAGCCCGAACGTCGGGGCCAGGGCGATCCTGCCGATCGCCGGCACGCCGGCCAGCCCGGCCCAGCCGCTCCCTGCCACGCCGAGCCCGATCAGCGCGAACGAGGCGAGGAGGACGAGCCGGCCGGCGGGTGGTGCGCGCGGCAGCTCGCCGGGGACCACCGGCTCGCCGGGGGGTGGCCCGGCGACCAGCACGACGCCGGGTCCGAGCCCCACGCCCGGGAGCGGCTCCGGCTGCCCGAGCGTCGAGATCCAGAGGATCGCGGCCCCCTCGGGGGCCTGGATGCCGAGGTCGTCCCGAGTACGGTCGACCGCTGTCGGCAGCACCGAGAACCGCTCGATCACGTCGGCCGGGAGGGCGGCGAGGATCCGGTCGGGCGTCTCGGTGGGTTGGTTCCGCCGGGTCACGAGGACCACGGGGGTCTCCGCCGGGATCGTGCGGGCGTAGTTCGCCACCGTGCCGAGCTCCGCGAACATCGCGCGGTCGATCTCCGAGCCGGCGTTCCACCACACCGCGGCACCGGCCGCGGCGAGCGCTCCCGCCACCACCGCCGCCAGGGCTCCCGCGGCGATCTTGCCGATCGCGACCCCGCTCCGACGCAGCGGTTCGCCCAGCGCCAGTGCGGCGGCCACCACCAGGAGCGGGACCGGCAGGGCGAAGGCGGCCCACCGATAGGGGGGGAGCGGCACTTCGAGCACGTACCAGGCCAGGACGCTGATCGGGGCCATCGACGCCCACACGAGGAGCAGGGCGGTCATCCAGCGCGTCATCGAGGTCCCCGTCCGGATCCGGAGCCATCCGCCGAGGGCCGCCAGGGGCACGGTCGCCCACAGCGCCATCTGCGGCAGGCGCGAGGAGGTCTTGAGCTGCGTGAACGGACCCTCCACGGAGATCGTCGGGACCCGGGTCGGCAGCTGGGGGGACAGGGCGATGCCACCGACCGCCGCCGCAACGCCGGCCCCCAGCATCGTCAGGACGCGACGGGCGGCTCCGTCGGGAGGGCGATCCGGTCCGCGGAACCGTCGTTCCGCGGCGAGGAGCAGCACACCGAACAGGAGCAGGAGCCCGACGATCACGACGGCGAACAGGTAGTGGGCGAGCGCGGCGCCCAGCAGCAGGAGGACGCCTGCGAGTCGCCGAGCCGACCCGAAGGCGACCAGCGAGGCCACCAGGACCAGCCCGAGCGCCATCGGGTCGAGGGTCAGGTTGGCCGCGTACGCATAGGCGGTCCACGCGACGAAGGCCGAGGACCCGACGCCCACGCCGTACACGAGGGAGCGTCGGCGGTGCTCACCGAGCCCGTCGGTGGCGACGGCGCCGGCAGCGAGCGCGATGATCGCCGCCAGCACGGCGGGTGACACGATCGCCCACACGAGGGCTGCCTGCTCGGTCGATCCGAGGAAGATCGCGGCGACCACGGGCTGGAGCGGTCGCGCCCCGAGGGAGCGCACGACGTCCTCGAGCGCCGAGACGCCGTCGGCCTGCACGACCGACGACCTCCAGACGTAGCCGACCGTGTCGGCCCCGAAGGGCATCTGGGTCGGGTCGCGCAGGAACGGCGCCAGGAAGATGCCGCCGGCGATCAGCACGGGCAGCGCGATCGCGCTCAGGACGTCGATCGCGACGCGACCCGACGAGGCTGGTGCTGGTCGACCCCGATCCGCGCCGGTCTCAGGCGACGGATCCATGCCCGGCGAGGTCCTCGAGGGCGTCGACGACACGGTCCACCTCGTCCGGCGTGTGGTAGTGACAGAAGCCGATCCGCACGGCACCGCCCGACGCGAGCAGATCGAGCCGGTCGAAGACCTCGATCGCGTAGTAGTGGCCGTCCCACGTGAAGATGCCGCGCTCGGCGAGCGCCGCCGAGGTCTCGGCCGGATCCGCGTCCCCCAGGCGGATCGCGAAGGTCGGCGTGCGCTCGTCCACGCGGGCGGGGTCGGCGATCCCCAGGAGACGGAGCCCGGGGACGTCGCGGGCACGCTCCAGGAAGCGCGTGGCCAGCGCGCGCTCGTGCTCGCCGATCGTCTCGAACCCCGCGACGATCGCCGCGCGGCGGGTCTCGTCCGCCGGCTGCCCGTAGGCGCGTCCGATCCCGGCCAGGTGGTCGATCGCCGCGATCGTCCCGGCGAGGGACTCGTGGCTCTGGGTCCCCGTCTCCCATCGGTCGGGATCCACGTCGTCGACCGGCCGCAGCTTGTACGGGGTCCACCGCTCGAGGATCGCCCGGCGGACGCCGAGCATCCCCTGATGCGGCCCGAAGAACTTGTACGGGCTGGTGGCGACGACGTCCGCGCCCAGCCGATGCAGATCGATCGCGCGGTGCTGCGCGAGGTGGACGCCGTCGACGGCGACGACGGCGCCGACGGCCTTCGCTCGCTCGACCAGCTGGAGCGCCGGCGGGATCGTCCCCACGGCGTTGGATGCCAGCGTGAAGGCCACGAGCCGGGTCCGGTCCGAGAGCTGTCGGTCGAACCCGTCCAGGTCGAGGGTCACGTCGTCGCCCACGACGTCGACCCATCGCACCGTCGCCCCGGCGTCGCGCGCCGCGAGGACCCACGGACGGACGTTGGCGTCGTGGTCGAGGCGCGTGACGATCACCTCGTCGCCGGGCCCGAGGGTCTGCGCGAAGGACCGGGACAGGTGCAGCAGCAGCGACGTGGCGTTCTGTCCGAAGACGACCTCGTGCGGATCGCACCCGAGGAGGTCGGCACCCGCCCCGTGCGCCTCCTCGATCAAGGCATCGATCTCGTGGCTCGTCGGGAAGGCGCCGTGGGTGTTCGAGGCGCCCGAGCGCAGGCGATGCGCGATCGCCGTGATCACGGCCTCGGGCACCTGGGAGCCCCCCGGCGCGTCGGCCCAGACGTACGGCCGGCCGTCGGCCCCGGTCCTGGCGAGGGCCGGGAAGCGGGCGCGGACGGCCTGGACGTCGTAGGCGGTGCGGCGGTCGAGCTCGGTCACGGCCGGAGCGTACCGAGACGGCGAGGGGGCCCGCTCCGCGAGCGGACCCCCTCGGTCGTTCCTCGGGGAAGTTCCGTCAGGCGTTCGACGCCAGCTCCGTGCGGAGCGCGTCGCCCGTCAGCGCCTCCGAACGTGCGCGGAGGTCGATGTACAGCACCACGGTGACCAGCGCGATGAACGGCGCGATCAGGATCTGCGCGATCACGTCGAAGATCCACCGCAGGACCCACAGGTCGCCGATCGCGGCGCCGATCGCGCCGAACACCAGCCCGACCACGACGCTGATCAGCCAACCGACGACGATCACGCCGACCACGTGCCAGAAGTGCCCCTTCACGAGGTTCCACGATCGGCTCATGGCGTCGGTCCCGCGACGGTCCTCCACGACCAGCGCGGGGATCGCCACGGCGAACATCACCAGCAGGATCAAGCCCGGGATGATCAGCAGGATCAGCCCGATGCCCACCGCGAGCCCGACCAGGAGCGACACGAGGATCACGCTCCCGAAGCGCCGGAACCCGTACCGGTAGCTGGCCTCGACGTCCAGCGGGTCACCGACCGAGGCCAGGGCGGCCCCGCGGATGATCGCTGCCTGCAACAGCGCCGAGATGATGATCGCGATCGCGGCCGCCAGGAGGCTGCCGAGCAACGTCAGCCCGAAGCTCCGCGTGGTGACCGTGACCTCCTCGCCCAGGATGACCGTGGTCTCCTTGGAGCCCGCCAGCACGACGTAGGTCAGCAGCGCCGACAGCAGGCTGAGGGGAACCACGACGATCGCCACGATCGTGAAGAGCTTGGACGCGTTGGTCTTGTAGAGCTCCCACGCCGTGGTGTAGACGTCGCCGACCCCCTTCGGCGCGATCTGACCGCCGCCGCCGGCACTGGGCGGTGGTGGCGGTGGAGGCGCGGCTCCGAAGCCGCCTGAGTCATCCATCGAGGCGATCCCCCTTCCTCCGGTTTCCGAACGGCCGGATACTACGCCCCGCGGACGGAGGAACAGAACAAGGAGGGGAACTCCTGTTCGGGCTCAGGCCTCGACGAGCTCCCAGTTCGCGGGGAGCGCGGGGGTCGCCCAGGCGGGGTCGGGCTCCCAGCCGTTCCACTCGCGGTCGAACGGCGGCTCGCGCAGCAACACGTGCTCCACGGCGCGTTCGCCCCAGTGACGGAACCACGCCGCGTCCTCCTCGCTGAACAGGCCGCCCGCGATCGCCTGGTCCAGCTCGTCCTCGTCCTTCCACGACCAGCTGGATCTATCGGCCGGGATCGTGACGTCCAGCACGTGCTCGCGGGTGTCGAACCCGGCGACGGACCGGGCGAGGGGGGTCTGGAGGTTGACGTAGTAGCTCTGGAGCCGGCCCTCGGGGTCGAAGGGGAGGATCACGGCGTACGGGGTGTCGGGGAACGCGAAGGACAGGACCCGCGTGTCGCTGCGCTCCTCGTCGGCGAGCTCCCAGTCCTCGGTCGGGATCCGCAGCGGCGAGCCGTCGTGGGCGACCGGTGTCTTGCAGGTCACGTGCGGGGGGACGTGGAACATCTGCAGGTTGGGGTCGTCGCGCACGACCACGGCCGGCCGCGCGTACCAGACGCGTCCGTTCCAGATCTCCCGGATCGCGACGGTCTCCCCGGGCTCCCGTCGAGGGAGCTCGGGCTCGTCGGCCGGTGGCGTGTACGTGGTGGCGCCCATCGCTTCCGAGCGTAGCGAGCCCGGCGGGCCGCTCCGTGGCTCCGACGTGGAGGTTCCGTGGAGCCATTCGTCTTCTGGCCGTCTTGACGGGTGTCGGCCCCGGGGGATACGGTCGGCGTTCGACCCGAACATGTGTTCGACCACCCCGACCCAGTGCCCGAGCCAGTGTCTGTGAGGTCCGTCACGGTGACGAAGCGATTCGGCGACGACGAGATCCGCGTCGAACGTGACGGTGGACTCCCGTCCGCCTTCGAGTGGCGAGGCCGCCGCTACGAGATCCGTGACGTGATCGGGCGCTGGCGGATCGAGGGCCGCTGGTGGGCCGACGGCCGCGACCGGGACTACTGGAGGGTCGAGGCGCGCGGCGGCGCGGTCTGGGATCTCTACTTCGATCGCCAGCACGATCGCTGGCACCTGGAACGGCTCTGGGACTGACCGTTGCCGAGCTCGTTCGTGCATCTCGATGCTCGCTCGTTCTTCTCCCTGAAGGACGGTGCCTGCTCCCCGGAGCAGCTCGCCCACCGGGCGGCCGAGCTCGGCATGCCCGCGGTGGCCATGACCGATCGCGACGGGCTCTACGGTGCCGCGCGGTTCGTGGCTGCCTGCGGGTCGGAAGGGGTCCGGCCGATCCTGGGTGCCTCCCTCACGGTGCGCGCGCCGTCGTCGGGCGAAGGGGCGCACGACGCCCCGGTGGTGCTGCTGGCGCTCGACGACGCCGGCTACGCGAACCTGTGCCGGCTCACCACCGACGCCCATCTGCTCGGGGAGCGCGGCGACCCCTGGGTGGCCGCCGAGCAGATCTGCGCGCACGCGGGTGGGCTGGTGGCGCTGCTCGGCCCCCGGTCCCACCCCGGACGGCTCGCCACCGGCGGTCGCGTCGACGCCGCCGCACGGCTCGCCGGACCTTTCCGCGAGGCGTTCGGCGCCGACCGTCTCCGCGTCGCCGTGGAGCATCGGCTGGAGGCACGCTCCGACGCCGAGGTTCGCACGATGCTGCGGCTCGCGGATCGTCTCGAGGTCCCCGCGGTGGCCACGAACGGGGTCCGGTACCTCGTGCCCCAGGACGCCTTCCTGGCCGACGCCCTGGAGTGCATGCGCCGGATCGTCCCGATCGCGTCGAACCACGTCACCCGGGCGAACGCGGAGGGATGGCTCAAACCCCCTGCCGCGATGCGCGCGCTGTTCGCCGAGCGTCCCGGGCTCTGCGACGAGTCACTCCGGCTGGCCGAGCGCGTCACCTTCGACCTCGGCCTGCGCCGGATCCACTTCCCCGACTTCCCCACGCCGGCTGGTCGCAGCGCCGATGCCCTCCTGGCGGAGCGATGCTGGCGCGGCGTGGACGACCGCGGGATGCGCGAGACCCCCGCGCTCCGGGACCGGCTCCACCTGGAGCTCTCCATGATCCGGCGGATGGGCTACGCGGCCTACTTCCTGACCGTCGCCGAGATCTGCGCGGACATCCGCGCGATGGGGATCTTCGCGGCCTGCCGGGGGTCGGCCGCCGGATCCCTGGTCTGCTACCTGACCGGCATCTCCGACGTCGACGCCCTGCGTCACGACCTGGTGTTCGAGCGGTTCCTCAACCCGATGCGCGACGAGCTCCCCGACATCGACGTCGACGTCGAGTCGGCACGTCGCGAGGACGTCTACGACATGGTCCTGTCGCGCCACGGGGAGGAGCGCGCCGCCTGTGTGGCCATGATCGACACCTACCGCGCCCGCGCCGCGGTCCGGGAGGTCGGCAAGGCGCTCGGGCTGCCCGAGGTCGAGGTCGGGGTGATCGCCACGGCCTTCCCTCACATCTCGGCTCGCCACCTGCGTGCGGGTCTCGACCGCCTGCCGGAGCTGCACGGGATCAACCTGCCCCTGTCCCAGCTCGAGCTGCTGTTCCGGGTCGCCGAGCGTCTCGACGGCTTCCCGCGCCACATCGCCCTGCATCCGTGCGGCATCGTCCTGGCCGGCCACGACCTGGTGCGGCGGGTCCCGTTGGAGCGCTCCGCGAACGGGCATCGCATGGCCCAGGCCGACAAGGACGACGTGGAGCTGCTCGGCTATCTCAAGCTCGACATCCTGGGGGTGCGGATGCTCTCGTCGATGCGGCACGCGATCGACGAGATCGCCCGCACGACCGGGGAGAAGGTCGACCTCGAGCGGATCCCGCTGGACGACGGACCCACCTTCGAGCTGATCCGCGACTCCGACACGCTGGGGTGCTTCCAGATCGAGTCTCCGGGCCAGCGGGAGCTGCTGCAGAAGCTCCAACCCACCCGGTGGGAGGACCTGATCGTCGACATCTCGCTGTTCCGCCCCGGGCCCGTGAAATCGGACATGATCCGGCCCTACCTGGCACGGCGCGGCGGCCGCGAGATCCCCACCTACATCCATCCGGACCTGCGGCCGGCGCTCCGCGAGACGTTCGGCGTGATCGTGTACCACGAGCAGGTGCTGCGGACCCTGGCGGCGGTCGGGGGCTACGACCTCACCACCGCGGATCACATCCGGCGCAACCTCCACGACGAGGAGCAGCTCCCTGCGTTCCGGACGACCTTCGTGGAACGGGCGGTCGGCCGCGGCGTGGACCGGGACGCCGCCGAGCGAACCTGGGACGCGGTGGCCCAGTTCGCCTCGTTCGGGTTCTGCAAGGCCCACGCGGCGGCGTTCGCCGTCCCCACCTATCGCTCGGCGTGGCTCAAGGCCCATCACCCGGCGCACTTCCTGGCGGGGATCCTGACCCACGACCCCGGCATGTATCCACGACGCCTGCTGCTGGACGACGCTCGCCGCCACGGCATCCCGATCCTGCCGCTCGACGTGAACCGGAGCGAGCCCGAGTACGTGGTGGAGGAGATCGGGCCACCCCGAGGCTACGGGATCCGGCTGGCGCTCCAGGACGTCCACGGCATCTCCGATGCCGAGATCCGGTCGCTCCTGTCGGCCCGGGCGGACAGGCCGTTCCGCGACGTGGGCGACGTCCTGCGACGGACGATCGTGGCGCGTCCCGTCGTCGAGGCACTGGCGCACGCGGGCGCCTTCGACGCCCTGACGGGCCCACGGGTCGGTTCCGGGAGAGCCTCCCCCCGGCCCGCACGGACGAACCGCCGTGGCCATCTCTACGACGCCATCACCACCGAGGCCGCCCGCGAGGGTGACCAGCTGGTGCTCACCGAGGCGCTCGCGCCGTCGCACCGGTTCGCGGAGTACACCGACGCCGAGGTGGTGCGGGCGGAGCTGCAGGTGCTGGGGCTCGATGTCACGCGGCACCTGGTGTCGTTCTACGAGCCGCTCCTGCGTGACCTGGGGGTGACACGCGCGAAGGACCTGCCCACCCGGCGACAGGACGAATGGGTCCTGGTCGCGGGGGTGAAGATCGCGTCGCAGACTCCCGCGGTCCGCAGCGGCCAGCGGATCATCTTCGTCTCGCTCGACGACGCCACCGGTCCGATCGAGGTGACGGTGTTCGAGTCGGTCCAACCCCGGGTCGCGCGCACGGTCTTCCACGCGTACGCGATGGCGGTGTGGGGGCAGCTGCGGCGGACCGGCGTGCGGGGCGTCAGTATCATCGCGCATGACGTCTGGGACCTCACCGCGCTGCACCGTGCCCGCGGGGAGGGCCGGCTGCACGAGGCCATGGGCACGCCGCAGGAGCGCCGGGCTCCGCCGGCGGGCGGACAGCCCGCCACCGGGGTCGGAAGGCTGTGGCACGCCAGTCCCGGGTCGGCCGGATGAGCGCACACGCGGTCGTCCACCGGGGAACGCGGGGAGTCCGAGTGGGGACCCAACCGGTGCACCAGAGGCCGTCGGAGCCGATCCTCCACGTCGACCTCGACGCCTTCTACGCGGGGGTCGAGGTCCTCAAGGATCCCTCGCTCGCGGGCAAGCCGGTGATCGTGGGGGGCACGGGCTCCCGTGGGGTGGTCGCCAGCGCATCGTACGAGGCGCGAGCGTTCGGCGTGCGCTCGGCGATGCCGGCCGTCCGCGCCCGGCGGCTCTGCCCCGACGGCATCTTCCTGGCCTCGGACTTCGAGGCCTACCAGGCGCACTCGCATCGCTTCCGCGAGGTCCTGCTGTCCACGACCCCCCTGGTCGAGCCGATCTCGCTGGACGAGGCGTTCCTGGACGTCGGCGGCGCCACGCGTCTGTTCGGGGCACCGCCCGAGGTCGCCCAACGGATCCGCGACGAGGTGCACCGCGAGGTCGGCGTCACGTGCTCGGTGGGCATCGCGGCGACGAAGTTCGTGGCCAAGCTCGCCTCGGAAGCGTGCAAGCCCGACGGCATGCTCCACGTCCCCGCGTCGGACACGGCGGCGTTCCTCGAGCCGCTGCCGGTCCGCCAGCTGTGGGGGGTCGGTGAGAAGACCGGCGACCTGCTGGGTCGTCTGGCGATCCGCACCGTGGGCGACCTGGGCCGCACGCCACGCTCCGTGCTCGAGCGGCTGGTGGGGGAGGCCGCGGCGGCGCACCTCACCGAGCTCGCGCACGGCGTGGACGGCCGGGCGGTGATCCCGTACGAGCCACCGAAGTCCGTCAGCCACGAGGAGACCTTCGAGCGCGACCTCGACGACGACGAGGAGATCGGACGCGAGCTGCTCCACCTGTCGGGCCGCGTGGCGGCGCGCCTGCGACAGGACGGCTACCGTGCCCGCACGGTCACGATGAAGGCCCGGCTGGCCACCTTCACGACCCTGACCCGGTCCCGGACGCTCCGCGATCCGACCGATGTGGGGGCGGAGCTCTACCGCATCAGCCTCGAGCTCTACCGCAGCCTCCC
>DATBJQ010000131.1:0-1915 GCA_036556385.1 Actinomycetota bacterium
AGTTCCTGGTGCAGCACGTCTGGGAACGCGCGCGGGAGCTCGAGAGCGTGGAGCGCGTGGTGGTGGCGACGGACGACGAGCGGATCGCCGACGCGGTGCGCGGGTTCGGCGGCGCCGTCGCGATGACCGGGGCCGAGTGCGTGAACGGGACCGATCGTGTCGCCGAGGCGACGCGGGACTGGCCCTTCGACCTGGTCGTGAACCTCCAGGGAGACGAGCCGACCTTCGAGGTGAAGGCGCTGGACCAGCTGGTCCGGGTGATGGGCGAGGACCCGACGATCGAGATGGGGACGCTCGCGCACCCCGTCGCGGACGAGGCGGAGCATCGTGACCCGAACGCCGTCAAGGTCGTGCTCGACCAGTCCGGCCACGCCCTCTATTTCACGCGGGCCCCGGTTCCGTACGCTCGCCAGGTGGGCCTCGTCGTCCCCCTGCGCCACGTCGGGATCTACGTGTTCCGGCACGCCTTCCTGCAGCGGTACGCGCGGCTCGCGCCCACGCCCCTCGAGCAGACGGAGCGTCTCGAGCAGCTGCGGGCCCTCGAGCACGGCGTCCGCATCCGCGTTCTGCTCACGCCGCACGGCTCGATCGGCGTGGACACCCCCGCCGACGTCGACCGGCTGGCCGCGTACCTCGAGGGTCGCGACCGATGACCGGCCGCCCCCGCGTCCTCTCGGGGATGCGCCCGACGGGGCGTCTACACCTCGGGAACTATCTCGGTGCCCTCGACAACTGGGTCCGGCTCCAGACCGAGTTCGACTGCTTCTACTTCGTGGCGGACTGGCACGCCTTCACCACGGACATCCCCGCCAAGGGCGAGATCGCGACGAACACCCTCGAGATGGCGGCCGACTGGCTCGGCGCGGGCCTCGATCCGGAGCGGAGCACACTCTTCATGCAGTCGCTCGTGCCCGAACACGCTGAGCTCCACCTGCTCTTCTCCATGATCACGCCGGTGACCTGGCTCGAGCGCGTGCCTACCTACAAGGAGATGGTCGAGCAACTGGGGATCCAGTCGCCCTCCTACGGGCTCCTCGGCTACCCCTTGCTCCAGGCGGCGGACATCCTGATCTACCGGCCGCGCTACGTGCCGGTCGGCGTCGACCAGGCGCCCCACATCGAGTTGACGCGGGAGGTCGCGCGGCGGTTCAACCACCTGTTCGGCTCGGTGCTCCTCGAGCCCGAGATCAAGCTCACCGCGATCCCCAAGGTCCCCGGGACGGACGGCCGGAAGATGTCGAAGTCCTACGACAACGCGATCTACCTGGCCGATCCGCCCGAGATTACCGTGCCAAAGATCAAGACCATGGTCACCGACCCGGCGCGGAAGCGCCGGTCGGACCCCGGGAACCCCGACGTCTGCCCGGTGTTCGACCTGCACCGGATCTTCACGCCCGAAGCGCCGCGCGCTGCCGCGGCCCACGGCTGCCGCACCGCCGGGATCGGGTGTCTCGACTGCAAGGGCGTGCTCCTCGAGCACATGGTCCCGCCCCTCGAGGCGATCCGAGAGCGTCGGCAGCGCATGGCGGCGCAGCCGGAGCACCTGCGGGAGGTGCTGCGCGAGGGCTCGGCCCGCGCCCGGCGCATCGCGTCGGAAACGCTGACGGAGGTGAAAGCCGCCGTGGGGGTCGCGTGACGGAGACGACCACGGCGACGCCCGCCGAGGCCACCGCGCCCCCGTCGCCCCTGACGGTGCGGCTGGAGGAGTTCGAGGGGCCCCTCGATCTGCTGCTCCACCTGGCGCGCACGGAGGAGATCGACCTCACGCGCCTGCCGATCCGGCGGATCACCGACCAGTACCTCGCCTACCTCGAGTCGGTCGAGTTCCGGGACCTCGACGACGCCGGCGCCTTCCTGGTGCTGGCGGCGACGCTCGTGTACCTGAAGTCCCGCCTGCTCCTGCCGCCGGCGGAGA
>DATBJQ010000132.1:0-3399 GCA_036556385.1 Actinomycetota bacterium
GTCGTGCTGCCCCGCCGCGCCCATCGCGATGCCCACGCTGGCGCCGATGCGCACCTGCCCGTCGGCCCCTCCGATGCCGTCGAACGGTTCGGACAGCGCGGCGAGCAGCCGGTCCGCGGCCGCCTGGGTCCGGGCGGCGTCCGCGGCGTCCTCGAGCAGGACGGCGAACTCGTCGCCGCCGAGGCGGGCCGCCGTGTCGGCGGTCCGCAGGTTCCCGACGAGGCGCTCGCCCAGCTCGCGCAGGAGCTGGTCGCCGGCGGCGTGGCCGAGCGAGTCGTTGATCGTCTTGAAGTCGTCCAGATCCATGAACAGGACGGAGACCGGGTTGTCGTCGCGGGAGCGGCGCTCGAGGGCGTGCATCACGCGGTCGCGGAACAGCGCCCGGTTCGCGAGGCCCGTCACCGGATCGTGGAACGCCTGGTGCGCCAGCTGCTCCTCGAACGCCTTCCGCTCGCTGATGTCACGCGTGTTCAGGACGATGCCCTTCACGTTGGGGTCGTGGAGCAGGTCGGTCCGCAGCGTTTCGACGTGCCGATAGTGCCCCTCGCGCGTGCGGATCTGGAACGCCATCGTTACCCCGCTCGGCTCGACCGCGTGGGTGAGGAAGGCGAGGATCCGTGTCCGGTCCTCGGGGTGGACCAGCTCCGTGAACCGCGTGCCCTCGAGCTCTTCGGGGGGGAAGCCGAGGACCCCTGCACTCGACGGGCTGGCGTAGCGGATCGTGGCGTCCGCGTCGATCACCGTCACGACGTCCGAGGAGTTCTGCACGAGCGACGCGAATCGAGCTTCGGATTTCCGCCGCAGCAGGTCCTCCGTCAGAGCTGCGCTTTCCAGCGCCAAGGCGACCTGGGACGCGAGCGCCTGGAGGCTGTCCGCAACCGTCAGCGGCATCTCCTCGGGCGTGCCCACGACGAGCATCCCGCGGAACTCGTCCCGGACGAACATCGGCGTGACGAGGACGGAGCCTTCCTCTTCCCGCGGCAGACCGAGTGGGTCGCGCAGGACGCTCTCGTAGGTCTTGACCTGATAGCCGCCATGGTCGAGCAGGCGTGCGCGCTTCCATCCCTGCAGGATGGAGAGCGAGAACCGCAGGCCGTGCGCTTCGTGCCGACCGCCCTCGGACGCGACCACGATCAGGTCCTCGTCCGCGTTCGACGGATCAAGCTCGCACAACCGGACGCCCGAGTCGGGACCCGCGAGGGCGACCGCCGCCGTGATCGCGGCGGTATGGATCTCCTCGACGTTCGTGGCGGTGACCAGTGCGGCTCCTGCCTCGCGGAGGGCGCGCTCGCGGGTGGCCGCCTGCTCGTTCTTCCGGATCAGGCCCGCCATCCGCGCGATCACGAGCAGGAAGAGCAGGATCGAGGACCCCAGGACGACCAGGTCGTCGGCGCGTGCCGCCGCGCCCTCCGGCGTATCGCTCGCGAGCTGCATCGTCAGGATCGCATCCGTGACCGGCGCGATGAGCGAGACCGTCGCGAGCACGGCGAGGCGGCCCTTCGTGAGCCGCGAGCCCGGCTCGGCCGATCGCTCCGTGAGCGTCCGCGCCGACGAGTGGAGCGCGGAGGCCCCGAGCAACAGGTAGAAGGCCGCCCAGCCGGCCTCGAGGTAGCCCGTCGTGTTGTCGTAGCCGCCGTGCAGCACCATCCAGCCGTACAGGCTGTCGGTCACGAAGAGCGCCACCAGCCCGCCGAGCAGCAGGTAGAAGGCCGGGGTGCGCTTCCCGGCCCCGACCGCCAGGCGGACGGCGACGGTGATCAGCATGAGGTCCATCACCGGGTACCCGATCGCCACGAGCTTCTGGAGCAGCGTGAGCGACGAGTCTCGGGTGTACGGGGCGATCAGGAACACCCACGAGAGCACCCCCACGCCGATCGCGACGATCAGGGAGTCGATCATGCCCTCGCGGTCGCGCCCGGGGCTTCGGCGACGGACCAGCAGCAGGATGCCTGCGATCAGGCACGGGTACACCGAGAGGTAGAAGAGGTCGCCGATCGACGGGTAGGGCAGCTCCGTGCCGAAGAAGCGGTCGTAGTTGTAGGTGATCACGTCGCCCAGCACGAACAGCGTCTGGCCGGCGGCGATCAGGATCCACGGCAGCCGGTTCCCGGGCTCGCGCCGTCGTAGGGACAGCGCGATCACGATCGGGGACGAGAGCCCGATCGCGTTGAAGAGCGCGCCGGAGCGGGCGCCGGGCACGAACAGGAACACGGCCGTGGCGGCGCTGCCCAGCACCAGGTACACGAGCCAAGCCCGCCTCCTCATGGTGGGGATATCGACCGAACCGAGAGGGTGCCTTAGCCCGGACGGAGGATGGAACCCGCAGGTCAGGACGGGGACCCGGCGACGGTCGCCGCGGAGACCGGGGGGTCCTCAACCGGCCCGTCGGCCCGGTCCATCGGATGCTCCACCTCGACGGCCCGCATGCCCGGCAGGAACAGGAACGAGAAGGTCACGACCGCGCCGATCACCCCCGCCGCCACCAGGGTCTGCTGGGCGCCGATCGCGGCCGCGACCGGACCGGTCAGGGCGAACGACAGCGGGAGCAGGCCGATCGAGACGAACCAGTCCAGGCTCGAGACCCGGCCCAGAAGGTGGCTGGGCACCAGGCGTTGCTTCGTCGTGACCCACACGATCGTGCCGGCCGTCTCCAGGGCGTTGAACACCAGGCATGCGACCATCGCCTGCCATGCGAAGTTCGCCAGGCCGTACCCGGCGACCGCGAGCGTCGAGCCCGTCCAGGCGAGGTACATGAACGTGATGTAGCGCCGGGGGGCGCCCCGGTGTCCCACGATCAGCGCCGCCGTGATCGAGCCGATCCCGCCCATCGCCAGGATGAACCCCAGGTCCGCCGGGCTGCCCCCCAGCTCGTTCTTCACGAGGAAGGGCAGCAGCACCTCCTGCGGTCCGATGAACACGAGGTAGGCGAACGCGGCGGCCACCAGCGTGCCCCAGAGCCAGACCTTCGACCGGACGAACCGGAAGCCCTCCCTCACGTCCGCGAACATCGATCCGGCCGCCTCGACCGTCCGGGGTCGTGGCCGGATCAGCAGGAGTGCGACGATCGACACCCCGAACGTGGCGGCGTCGGTGAGGAAGGCCCCGCCGGGGCCCCACAGGGCGATCAGGAAGCCGCCTGCGGCGGGGCCGGCCAGGCGCCAGGCGGCCGGCCGCACGAACTGGTCGATCGCGTTCGCCTTCGTGAGCTCGGCCTTGGGGACCAGCTCCGGGACGATCGCGTCGAACGCCGGCCCGAAGAACGCGTTGCCGACGCCGTAGAGCCCCGCGAGCACCACGACGTGCCACAGCTCGAGGTTGCCGCTCAGCGAGAGCACGCCGAGCACGGCCACGGCGGACCCGCGGACCGCGTCGGCTGCGATCATCACGCGACGGCGCTCG
>DATBJQ010000133.1:0-14579 GCA_036556385.1 Actinomycetota bacterium
GCGGCGTCCCAGCGGACACGCTGCTCGTCGTCGTACGCGGCCGAGAGCCCGAACCCGTCGATCGACCACATCGCCAGCTCCGGCGAGGGTCCGAGGAACGCGCTCGCCGGCAGACCGGTGCCGACCTGCACGCCCTGGAACACGGAGCCCTCCTCCCGCAACCCGAGGACGCGGTCGATCCACCCCGTGCGCAGCGACGTGCCCGGTGCGGCGCGCTCGAGCTCCTCCATCGCGGAGAAGTGTGAGCGGTCCGGCTCCGCCATGCCCACCGCGTGCACGATCCCGAGTGTCCCCGCGTCGTACAGCGGCTTGAGGGACGACAGGGCCGGGTGCAGGCCGAACGTCGCGTCGAGCTGGAGGAGCTGGCCGCTGGGGATCCCGACGTTGGGCCGCAGGTTCATGTAGTTCCCGTAGTGGGGCTCGGCGGCCGGCACGACCGCCTGCAATCCGTCGAATCCTCCCCGGAGCGACAGGATCACCAGCACGTCCCCCGTGTACGGCGTGGCGCCGAACGCGAAACGCGTGAACGCGGTCTCCGAGGCGATGCCCGCGACGAGGCCCGCGATGCCGGCCCGCTTCAGGAAGGAGCGCCGCGAGATCGCCCGATCGAACTCCGGGCACCCGCACTCCTTGTTGCGATGCGAGATCCGCTCCGTGGTCGGCGTCGCCAGCAGGGGGGTGGCCTCGGTCTCCATCGTGGGCTCCTTCATCGGGCGGTGAACGAGGGCGTGTCGAGGATCAGGGACACGAGGGAGGCGAGCTCCCACTGGATCACCCCGGAGTCTGCCGGCAGCGGGTCCGACCCGCGGACCCCGAGGAAGTCCAGGATCGCGGCTCGGTGTGGCCCCGGCAGCTCCCGGAACACCAGACGGCGGGAGAGCGTGTCGACCAGGGCGCCGTGGGTCCTCGGGAGCTTCTTCTGCAGGAGGTTCTTGCGCAGGTTGGGCAGCGTGAGCTGATCCGGCCACCAGTGGGCCGCCAGCGACATGTGCATGTTCCAACGGCCCAGGGTGCCGCCCGCCGATCTCCATGCGTCGGCGGTGTCCGGGTAGCCGTTGGGCGGCACCCACCCGAGCGGGCTGTGCCCCAGGTCGCCGATCATCCAGTAGAGCCCCGTCATGCCGTCGGTGCCCGTGCGGTCCGGTCCGATCCCGAGGATGCGGACCGTGGCGGCCATGTCCTCCATCGGGCGCCGGACCTTCTCCCCGACGGAGTTGGCGAACGCCGCCGACCGGAACAGCTTGCGGAGGACGGGCTTGATCGCCGTGCCGCTGCGCAGGTACTCGTCGGCCAGCTGATCGACCAGCCCAGCCGGCGGGTGATCGGACACGAAGCGCTCGCAGAGGCGGTACGCGATCCGGCGGGCCGTCGAGCGGTGGTGCGCGAGGTAGCGCAGGTAGTCGAGCGCCACCTGGTAGCCGCCGGACCCCGTGCGGTTCGCGCTCTTCCAGTTCATCACGGAGACCCGGCCCGTGTGGTGCCACGACGGTTCGTACTGGAAGGTGGTCGTCTCCCAGTCGACGGTGAAGCCCGTCATGATCAGCGCCGACTGGCGCATGTCGATCTCGTCGTAGCCGCCGCTGACCCCCACGGTGTGGAGCTCCAGCAGCTCGCGTCCGTAGTTCTCGTTCGGCGAGTACTTCGAGGACTCGGCGTTGTTCAGGTACAGGAGCATCGCCGGGTGCTTCGCCGAGGCGATCAGCATGTCCTCGAACCGGCCCAACGCGTGCTTGCGGATCACCCGGCGGTCGTAGTCGTGGCGGCAGTCCCATCCGCCGTCGAAGGGGTTCGTGACGTTGAGGTGGTTGGACCAGAAGTCCACCATCACCTCGAACAGCTGGCGCTTGGACCAGCACGCGCGTGCCAGCGCGGCGACGCCCAGGTCGAACATCAGGTCCCAGGAGAACTCCTCCAGACGCGCCCGCGCCTGCGGGATCGTCCACCCCAGCCCCGGGAACCGCCGGTCCAGCATGCGTTGGAACGAGGAGTCGTCGATCGAGCCGGGGTTCAGCTGTTGCTCGATCCAAGCGTGGCGGCCCAGGCGCTCCACCTGCGCGCGGAGCGCCGGCGTGGGGCCGAAGGTGGCGCGTCGCAACAGGTGCAGGTCGGGGTCGGTCGCGACGAAGACGCCCCCGGCGGCTGCCGCCGGGGGCGTCCGGAACAGGGATGGAGCCGCCGCGAGCACCGCCGCGCTCGCCGCAGCACCGCGGAGCAGCACGCGTCGTGACAGCGCCTCCGGCGCCGGTACCAGACCGTCGGCCGGCATCATCCCCGTCACGGGTTCCGGTATCGGCTCCGGCGCGGGCGAAACTTGACGGGGTGCGGGGCTCAAGGAGCGAGCGCAGCGAGCGTAGCCCCGAGGAGAACGGGGTGCGGGGCTCAAGGAGCGAGCGCAGCGAGCGTAGCCCCGAGGAGGTTGGGCGCAGGTCTCACCTCGGTCAGGTGGAGGTGGGGTCCCTCACCCAAAGCCGCATCACGATGGATGGCTGCCAGCCGGGCCTCGGCGTCAGCACGAGGACGTACCGGCCAGGTTGGTCCGGCGCTCGCAGCCCTTCGACGCTGAAGCTCCCATCATCGTCAGCGTCGATGGTCACGAGTGGTGTGGGGACACCCCTCGCTTCCCACCGGGCCCCCTCTTCGTCCGAAGGCTCGGCCCGAGCGATGTCGAGCGGCACGTCGTGCATCGGATCGGACATGCCCCCCCGCTCGCACGGGCCTGGCGTGTCGTTGCACCCGTGGAAGAAGTACTCACCCGCCAGCGACAGCGTGCCGCCCGGAGCGACGACGGGGATGTCCTGCCCGGTGCGATCGGCGCCCGGCACCTCGACGATGGGGCCCGGACAGTCGCCTCGAGCCGGACCACTCGAGATCAGCAACCACCCCACCACGAGGAGCGACCACGGCACGACCGCATGCGCTCGGTTCCGTCGAGCCACGCGATCGATGATGGCACGGCTCCTGCGTGGGCGGTGCCGCTCGGGGCTCGGAACGGAGCTCAGCGCGAGGTGGTGGCCCGTGGGACCACCGTGCACGTCACGAGCTCCTCGCAGGGCGGCAGCCGCCGACCTTCGATCACGTCCAACAGGAGATCGGCGGCCATCCGGCCCATGCCGGGGTAGTCCCAATCGAGGGTGGTGATGTGGGCGGCTGCCGCCGCTCCCGCGTCGTGGGTCGTCACGAGCATCACGTCGTCGGGGACCGAGACCCCGTCCGAGGTGAGCGCCTGGTGGATCGCCACGCCCACCAGCTCGACCGGAGCGAAGATCGCGTCCGGCCGGTCCGGGCCGCTCAGCGCGGCCGAGACCATGGCCGCGAACGTCGCGTCGGGCGACGCGACCAGCTCGGGGATCTCCGCGGTGACCACGCGGGGCTCCTGTGCGCGCTCGGCGCACCAGGCCTCGTATGCGGCGACCGTTTCCGTGATGTAGGAGATCACGGGAGGGATCGTGACCAGGGCCACCCGGTCCGCGCCGGCCTCGACGAGGTGATCCAGGACGTCTCGCGTGGAGGCCCGGTCGTCGCTCGCGACGACGGCGTCCTGCTGGTGACCGTTCGGGTCCCTCCCCGCCGTGACGAACGGGATCCCGCGCTCACGCAGCACGGGGAGCGCCCGGTCGCCCACCATCGGATCGATCACGATGACGCCGTCCAGCGCGACCCGATCCCAGACGAACCATCCCCGCGAGCTCGGCGGCGCGACGATCAACGCCGAATCGCGGTCGACGGCGGCCGCCGTCGCGGCCGCGATCAGCTCGGAGTAGTAGGAGAACGTGGAGAACTCGACGCGCGGCTCGCTGGGGAGCGACGCCATCACCGCGATCAGCCCCGTGCGGCCCGAGACCAGGCTGCGGGCGGCCGGGTTCGGGCGATAGCCCATCCGTTCGGCCACATCGAGCACACGCCGCCGCGTCTCGGTGTTCAGCCGCCCCTTGCCGTTCAACGCGTGCGACACCGTGGTCACCGAGACGCCCGCCTCCCGAGCGACGTCCCGGATGCTCACGCGATGCGGCATCCCGGAATGCTACTGCCAGAAGGGAAGCGCCGATGGGGATCTGCGGCGCCTCACTCCGCACGCCGGCGGGTGCTCCGGCCGAGGCGCTCGAGGAGATCGGCCGCGGTCGCGAGCCCGTCCGTGGTCCGGATCCGCGTCCCGATCGCCGCCAGGTCCTCACGCAGACGCGTGTCGGCGAGGAGCCGTTCCACCGCGCCCAGGAGCTCTCGATCCTCGAACCTGTACGTGTCGAGGCGAACGCCGTACCCGAGCTCGTGGATCCGCTGGGCGTTGTCGTACTGGTCCCAGAACAGTGGGAGCACGATCATCGGCTTGCCGAAGTGGAGGGCCTCCGTCGTGGTGTTGTTCCCGCCGTGCGTGATCACGAGGTCGCACGCCGGGATGATCGAGGTCTGCGGGAGGCGGGCCGCTCCCCACATCGACCCCGGGAGCTCGAGCTCGTCGGCGCGCGGCCCGAGGCTCACCACGAACCGGTTCGGGGACCGGGCGAGGACCGCGATCAACCGGCGCATCAGCTCCACATCGGCCGAACCCAGCGAGCCCAGGGACAGGTACACGAGAGCGCCCTCGCGATCGCGGAGCTGGTCCGGGAGCTCCCAGGGCTCCTCGGTCGTCCGCACGCTGGACTCGAGCCGGTGCCAGGTCGGCGCCAGGGGTCGCGATCGCGGGTAGTCGGCGACGGCGGGATAGATCGACAGGTTCAGGACCGCGGACTCGTGGATGAACTCCAGGTCGGGCAGGTGCGGCGCGCCCTGGTCCACGACGAACGCGTCGTAGCGCTCCCACGTCTCCCGGTGGGTCCGCTCGTACTCGTCGCGGAACGCCGGCCAGCCGCTCGGGTCGTCGATCGGGTAGCCGCTGAACGCCGGCGGGAGCGCGGCGTCCTTCATCTCGAGCGGGTTGCAGCTCATGATCCGCACCCAGGGAGCCGGGTGCGTCAACAACGCCGGGAAGGCGTTCACGTTGTCCTCGACGATCACGTCGGGGTCGGTTCGATCGAGGATCGCTCGAAGCTGCGGCTCGCAGTAGGTCGCGCCGTCGATCAGGGAGGACCACACCGGCTCGACGAAGGTCGCCAGCTGCTCGATCGTCGGCTTCCGGAACTCCGGTGCCGTCTCGGTGATGAAGTCCGTCCAGAACTGGCCAGCATCCTGCTCCGCGCCGTCCTCGGCGGGCGGCGCCAGGTCGACGAGATCCTCCTCGAACCCCAGCGGCTCGAGACGACCCTTCCACGAGGCCTCGGCCGCGAAGACCACGCGGTGCCCCCGTCGCTCGAGGACCTTCCCGATCCCGATGCAGTTGTTCGTGGGGCCGTAGGCGCTCTCGGGCATGAACAGGAAGGTCAGGCGATCCTCGGTCATCCACGCCTCCTCGACGGCCGGCGTGTATGCATACCACCGCGCGCGGGGTCCGTTCGCGCCCGGACGTCCCTACCGGTGGATCACGACGGGGGTGCCGAGTCGCAGCAGCGGCTTCAACCGCTCGAGGGCCCGCTCGGAGACGCGGACGCATCCGGCGGACGCGCTGCGCCCGATCGACCAGGGTTGGTTCGTCCCGTGGATCGCGAGCTGGTTCCCGCCGGTCCACCCCGCCGGCAGCCTCGGCTGGATGCCGCTGATGCCGAACGCGAACGACCCGAGCGAGCTGCCACGCGCGAACGGGACGCGGTCGGTGACCATGTAGTCGCCGGGGGGCGTCGGCGAGGAGGGCGAGCCGGTGGCCCCGCGAACGGTGAAGAGTCGGTGGCCGCGCCGGTACACCCGGACGAGGTGCTCGGAGAGATCCACCTCGAGCCGCAGCCACGTGGCCTCGCGGCGGAGACCACGCAGGGGGATCCATCCGTCGGCGCGGGGCCAGACGTAGGGAAGCTCGATCCGTCCCCAGCGCCCGCTCTCGTCCACCGCCTCGACCCAGAGCACCAGCGGGACGCGGTAGTACTTCGAGACGGTGGCGACCCGTCCGAGCGACCGTGACGAGGCCGAGGGGAACCGCCGCGCGACCAGGCCGTCCCGCGCACGGACCAGCAGCGCCGGCTGTGGCCGTCCGACGCGCCCGGGCCCGTCGATCCCGCCGCCCGCTCCGACCCACCCCACGGGGTGGGAGCGCTCGTTCGGCGCGGCGGCGCTGGGGGCGGGAGGTGCCGCGGCCGGCCGCAGCGATCCCGTGGCCACCTGGCCGACGGTCGCGACGACCGTGCCGACCGCCGGCCTCGACCCGGTCCCCGCGTGCTCGCCGGCGAGACGGGCCGCCGCGGGCGTCGTCGCCGAGAGCGCGGCCGCCAGCGCGACCGCGACCCACGAGAGTTGGAGCTTGCCCGGATCGGTCCTCACCGACCCCGTATCGGCGACGGCCCGTTCGACCCTGAGCCGCCGGGCCCGACCGGCCCTGGGCGCCGGCGGCGCCACGGGCTACGCTCGGGAAGTTCCGCCCCGCGCGCGGCCGAGGCCGGCGCGAGGCAGGTGCCCGAGGACAGGAGGAGACCGGACATGAGTGACGCGATGCGCGCGACGGCCCGCGACCTGGTCGCGCCCGGCAAGGGCATCCTCGCGGCCGACGAGTCCAGCGGCACGATCAAGAAGCGCTTCGACCAGATCGGGGTGGAGTCCACCGAGGCCACGCGGCGTGGCTACCGGCAGATGCTCTTCACGACGCCCGGGATCGGCGATCACATCAGCGGCGTGATCCTGTTCGACGAGACGATCCGGCAGGCCACCGATGACGGCGTCCCCTTCGTCAAGGTGTTGGAGGCCGCCGGCTCGATCCCCGGGATCAAGGTCGACACGGGTGCCAAACCGCTCGCGAGGTTCCCCGGGGAGACGGTGACGGAGGGGCTGGACGGTCTCCGGGAGCGACTGGCCGAGTACGTGGGTCTCGGCGCCCGCTTCGCGAAGTGGCGCGCCCCCATGGTGGTCGCCGACGGGCTCCCCACGGACTACGCGATCGTGGCCAACATGCACGCGATGGGTCGCTACGCGGCGCTCTGTCAGGACGCCGACGTGGTCCCGATCGTCGAGCCGGAGATCCTGATGGACGGTGACCATGAGCTCGCCGCCTGCGCGTCCGCCACGGCCCGGACCCTGGACGCGCTGTTCGGGCAGCTGGCCGCCGCCCGCGTGGAGCTCGCGGGCACCCTCCTGAAGGTCAACATGATCGTCCCCGGCAAGTTCAGCTCGTCGCAGGCGACCGACGACGAGATCGCGCAGGCGACGGTCGACTGCCTGCTCGCCCACGTCCCGGCCGAGATCCCGGGCGTGGTGTTCCTGTCCGGCGGCATGTCCGACGAGGAGGCGACGAACCGCCTGAACGAGATGAACCGGATCGCCGCCGCGCGCGGCGGGCTCCCGTGGGAGCTCTCGTTCAGCTACGGCCGGGCGCTGCAAGCCCCGTCGCTGCGCGCATGGGGCGGCGAGCCGGCCAACGTCGAGGCGGGCCAGCGGGCGCTGGCGCATCGCGCTCGGATGAACGGCCTCGCCCGCACGGGCGGGTACGAGCCCTCGATGGAGGCCGCGGCCTGACGGGCCCCCCGCGCGGCGCCTCAGGCGTCGCGCAGGGCGTCCAGCTCGCGCAGCACGGGCCGGGCCTTCAGGGGGGCCAGGTGTCCCCGGGCGCGGAGGATCTCCCGATCGGCCTCACCGTCCCGGCCCAGCGCGATGAGGCAGCGCGCCCGGCCGAGGGCGCAGCGTCCGGCCTCCAGCGGGAAGCCGAACGCCTCCCAACCCTCGGCCACCTCCCGGTAGCGCACCTCGGCTCCGTCGAGCTCCCCGCGTGCCTCCTCGAGCACCGCCAGCGCCGTCTCGTAGGAGAGTCGGCGGCGTTCGATCGGCGGCCCCGGCGTCGGCGGGACCAACTGCTCTGCCGTCCGCAGGTCCCCGCACGCGATGGCGGTCCGCACCACGACGGGGAGGAAGTGGATCCGGATCTCCGGGACGTCCGCCACCGCCTTGTCGAAGTCCTCGATCCGCGCAAGCGCGGCCGCCGTCTCGCCGTTCGCGAACGCGATGTCCGCGGCGATCGCCGAGAGCGTCGCCTCGAACTCGGGGTACTCGAGCAGCTGGGCCCCCCGTTCGACCTCGGCGATCGCGTCGGCGGCCCCGGCCGCGTCGCCACGCCGCAGGAGGACCCAGGCCGACGCGAAGCGCGCCCACATGCCGATCTGCGACGGACCGTGCTCCGCGTCCCATCGCAGCATCTCGTCCGCCAGGTCCAGGACCTGGTCCCAGTCGCCGAGGTCGAAGCACGACTCGATCTCGGCTGCCTTCCCCCACATCTCCGTCACGGAGAAGCCCCGCGCAGCGGCGAACGACTGCACCTCCCGCGCGATCTCGAGTGCCGCGGCGGGTCCCTCTCGGAACCACGTCAGGTAGGCGAGGTTGCCCAGGGTCGCCCCCAGGACGTCGGTGAGGTCGGCCTCCCTGGCTCGTCGGATCGCCTCCCGCAGGTCGTCCATGCCGGCTCGCTCACCGCGCTCGGCCCGGACGCTGCCGCGGTACTGGAGGGCGAGCGCCACGGCCTCCTGGGGTTCGCCGTCCACCGCGACCTCCAGGGTCCGCTCGGCCCACCGCTGCGCCCGGTCGTAGTCGCCCGCCATGAACGCCCGGCCCGCGATCCGCGCGCACACGGCGGCCAACTCGGGCCCAGGCGGCAGCAGCTCGAGCTGATGGACCGCGCTGTCGAACAGGACGTCGGCCTCGGCCAGACGCCCCTGGATCGTGAGTGAGCGTCCGAGCGTGCCCATGATCTCGCCGGCTCGCCGAGGTTCGCCGGCCGCCCGGTAGGCGTCGATCGCGCGGCGCAGCCACGGCTCCGCCAGGTCGAAGCGACCGATCGCGTCCGCGGCCACGCCTGCCCGGGCGAACGCCTCCGGCCGTCGGGGATCGTCGCGCCCGAGCAGGGCGAGCGCCCGGCGGAAGGCGCGCACGGCGGCGGGCGCGTCGAGGGCGGACAGTCGCTCGGCCGCCAGCAGCTGCGCGTGCGCCGCCGCATCGCGGAGCTCGGGGTCCGGGCGGGGCGTGAGCTCGAGCGCCCGGGACAGGTGGAACGCGATCTCCTGCGCCAGGTCGGTCACCCGGTCCCCGCCCAGCATCCGGACCCACGCCGCGGCGTTGCGGTGCTTCTGCGCCCGCCACGACTTGGGGATCTGCTGGTAGGCCACGTCCATCGTCACGTCGTTCCGGAACGTGAACTCGGGCTCGTCGGCCACGCTCGAGGTCTCGCGCCGCGAGATCAGCCCGCTCCTCGCGAGGAACGGGAGGCGGGCCTCGATCTCCTCGCGCCGGGTCTCGCCGACGGCCGCGACGGCGCCGGGCCAGAACACCTTGCCCACGACGGAGGCGTCGTGGACGAGCTCCTTGAGCTCGGGCGACAGGGCATCGAGACGGGAGACGACCAGGGCCTGGAGGTTGTCGGGGATCGGCAGGTCCTCTGCCTCGTCGAGGGACACGCCGTCGCGCAGCATGCGCACGAACTCCTCGGCGAACAGCGGGTTCCCACCAGCCCGCTCCAGCAGGGCGTCCTCGCGCTGCCGCGACAGGGAGCCGGCGCCGAGCAACGAGCGGACCAGTCGACGGCCGTCGTCGTCGGCGAGGGGCTCGACGGTGATCACGGTGAGTCCCTCCAGGCCGGCGGCCCAGTCCGGGAACCGCTCGTCGAGCTCGGTCCGCGCGACGCAGACCACCAGGAGCTGGGCGCCGGCCAGGTCGTCGAGCGATCCGACGAACTCGAGCAGCGCGGCGTCGGCCCACTGCAGGTCCTCGAACACGACCACGGCCGGGCCGGCCGCCATCGCCCCCAGGTAGCGGCGCCACGCGGCGAACAGCTCGTCCCGGGAGGGCAACGCGGCGGGACCGGGCAAGCCGACCAGCGGTTCCAGCAGCGCGCGGACCCATCCCCGGTCGGGACCCTGCACGCCCAGGTCGTCGAGCGACACGTCGAGCTTGCGCCCCGCCTCGTCGGGGTCGTCGGTGTCGAGGATCCCGGCCTCGGCTTTGACCACCTCGCCGAGCGCCCAGAACCGGACGCCCTCCCCATAGGGGAGACATCGGCCTCGCCGCCACCGGACCAGGTCGGGGAGCTCGTCGGCGAACGTGGCGAACTCGCGGATCAACCGTGTCTTCCCGATGCCCGCCTCGCCCGACACGAGGACGATCACCGGCGCCGACCGGGCATCGGATCGTTCCCCGCCGATCCCGGTCGCGGCGCCGAACGCGCGTCGCAGGGCGCCGAGCTCCCGCTCCCGGCCGACGAACGACGGATCCTCCGCGACCCGGTCCGCCTCGACCCGGCTCCGGGCGCGCAGCGGCCGCCAGACGGCGAGGGGGGCCGACTTGCCCTTCGCGACGACCGGCTCCCGCTCCTCGTAGGCGAACACCGACGCGGTCGCCCGGTACGTCGCCTCACCGACCAGGACGCCGTCGGAGGGCGCCGCATCCTGGAGGCGGGCGCACGTGTTCACGACGTCGCCGGCCACGGAGCCACCGATCTGCTCGCCGGGGACCGTGGACACGAGGGCCTCGCCGGTGTTGACCCCGACGCGGACGTGCAGGTCCAGGCCACTCGCCCGGTTCAGCTCGGCGATCGCATCCACCGTCCGCAGCGCCGAGCGGACGGCGCGCTCGGGGTCGTCCTCGTGGGCGATCGGCATGCCGAACACGCCGATCACGCCGTCGCCCAGGAACTTCTCGACCGTGCCTCCGTGCCGGTCGATCAGGTCCTTCACCGCCGTGTGGTAGGCCCGGAGGGTCTCCTTCACCTCCTCCGGGTCCATCCGCTCGGCACGGGCCGTGAAGTCGACCAGGTCGCAGAACACGACCGTGATGACCTTGCGTTCCTCGCTCCCGATCCGGGTCGTGAGCGCCGCCCCGCATCGCATGCAGAAGTTGGCCTCGGTGGGGTTCTCGGTCCCGCATCGGTGACACACGCGCACGGCGCCAGCATAGGGACGCGGGGGGGCGGGGGCCGCGTTCGGAGCGTCACGTCACGGTAACGTCGTGGGTCGGCTCGAGCGCGAGGAGGCGTCGGTGCGGTTGCTGGTGATCGGGGGGGCTCGGTTCTCGGGCCGTGCGCTGACGGGGCTGGCCCTCGAACGGGGGCACGAGGTCACGATGTTCCATCGCGGGACCGGCCCCGACGATCCATGGCCGGACGCCGAGCACGTCCACGGGGACCGTGGGGCGGGGTTCGACGCCCTGGCCGGGCGTTCGTTCGATGCGATCGTCGACACCTGCGCCTACGTCCCGCGCGACCTGCTGACCGCCGCCGCCGCGTTCCCGGACACGGATCGGTACGTGTTCATCTCGTCGGTCTCGGCGCATCGCGACGACGCGCGCCCCGGAGCCACCGAGGACGATGACCTCCACCAGCCGCCGTTCCCCGAGACCGAGGACGTGACCGACCAGACCTATGGACCCCTGAAGGTCGCGTGCGAGCGCGCGGTGCGCTCGTCGTTCGGGGATCGCGCGGTGGTGATCAGGCCCGGCTACATCGTGGGGCCGTACGACATGACGGATCGATTCACGTACTGGCTCCGCCGGGCGACTCGGGGCGGCGAGATGCTGGCCCCCGGTGCGCCCGACGACACCTGGCAGTTCGTGGACGCGCGCGACCTGGCCGCGTTCGTCCTCCTGCGTTCCGAGCAGGGCGGTGGCGGCACGTTCGACGTGGTGACGCCGGCCGGTCGAGACACGATCGGCTCCTTGCTCGCCACCGCCCGCGACCAGGCGGGCGCGGACACCACGTTCACGTGGATCGACGAGGGATTCGCGGCGACGCACGGGCTCCTGGACGACGAGACGATCCCGCTGCCGATCTGGTCGCCCCGGGAGCCGGGGTTCCACCTGTTCGACACGACCCGGGCCCGCGACGCCGGACTGACGGTCCGGTCTGCCGAGGACACGATCCGCGACACGCTGGCCTGGGACTACGAGCGCGGCGCTCCCTGGCCCCTGCGGGCGGGGCTGGACGACGCGCGGGAGCGGGCGCTGCTCCGTGCGTGGCACGACCGGGACTGACCGACCGCCGTCCCTTTGCCTCCTTGCACTGCAAGGGTCCTGACCCACGGTTCGCCGCCGGGAGCGACCGCTCGGCTACGATGCCGGCCTCAGTTTGAACGGAGGTTCAACCAGCATGCCCGCGCGCGCCGCCGCCCCACTGGACCTCGCCCAGGTCGAGATGGTCCTGCAGCCGTTCGAACGCGCCCTCACCCTCCCCGGCGCCGCCTACGCCTCCGAGGACGTGTTCGCGTGGGAGCAGGAGCACTTCGTCGAGGGCTCGTGGATGTGCGTCGGGCGCGAGGGGGACCTGGACCTCGAGCGTCCCGGGGATCAGACGGCGATCCAGGTCGGGAGCCAGAGCTTCCTGCTGGTGCGCGCCGACGACGGTGCCCTCCGCGCCTTCCACAACATCTGCCGGCACCGAGGACACGAGCTGCTGTCGGTGGGGGAGCACCGGAACCAGCGGGGCGTCCGGTGCCCGTACCACGCCTGGGTCTACGGCCTGACCGGTGACTGCCGGGCCGCCCCCCGGTTCGACATGGATGGGTTCGACAAGGGCGCGTTCCCGCTGGTGGAGGCGCGGCTCGCCTCCTGGCAGGGCTGGCTGTTCCTCAACGCGTCCGGAGACGCGCCGCCGATCGAGGAGCATCTGGGGAACCTCGGCCTGGTCGTGGACGGCTACGCACCCGCGTCGCTGCGCCTCGGCGCCCGGCACGAGTACGAGCTGCGGGCGAACTGGAAGATCGTGATCGAGAACTACCTCGAGTGTTACCACTGCTCCGAGATCCACCCCGCGCTCTGCAAGGTCACCCCCCCGGACTCGGACATCACCTACGGCGAGCGGTCGCAGGGCATGTGGATCGGGGGTCCGATGGAGCTCCGCGACCACGCCAGCACGATGTCGCTCACCGGGGAGTCGCTCGGGGTGACGATCCCCGGCCTGCCGGAGGACCGGCAGCGGGTGGTCGGCTACGCGGCGGCGTTCCCGAACCTTCTGATCAGCCCCCACCCGGACTACGTGATGACCCACCGTCTCGTCCCGCGAGCCGCGGACCGGACCTGGGTCGAGTGCGCGTGGTACTTCCCGGAGGAGGCGTTCTCCCTGCCCGGGTTCTCCCCGGGCTACGCGTCGGAGTTCTGGGACGTCACGAACGCGGAGGATTGGCTCGCGTGCGGATCGGTCCAACGCAACGTCGGTTCGCGTGGCTACCGATCCGGCCCGTTCTCGTACTGGGAGGTCGACGTCTTCCGCGCCCAGGCGATGGTGGCGCGCGGGTACCTGGAGGGCCGGCTGGCTCCGCCCGCCCACGACCTCGTCAGTGGTCCGGGCCGTCTCGGCATCTAGGCGGACCTCGCGCGCCGGAGGCGGCGTAGACTCGCCGCACGAAGACCTCGGTCGTGGCCCTCGAGCGTCGTTACTACGCGGGCGTCGTCGGCGAGCAGGAGCTCTTCGATGAGCTCGTCCGCTCCCATCTGCGCCCGGGCTCGTCGGCGCTCGACGCCGGTGCCGGGCGTGGGGTCGTGTTCCCACACGACTATCGCGCCACGGCCGCGCGGGTCGCCGGCGTGGATGTGTCCCCGGCGGTCCTCGCCAACCCGTCGTTGACCGAGGCCACGGTCTCGGATCTCGCGGCGCTTCCGTACGGCGACGCCGAGTTCGACCTGGCGTTCTCGCGGTACGTCTTCGAGCATCTCGAGCGTCCGGCCGACGTGCTGCGCGAGCTCCGCCGCGTGCTCCGCCCCGGCGGACACCTGGTGATCCTCACCCCGAACCGATGGCACTACGTGCCGCTGGCCGCCCGGGTCACGCCCGTCCGGTTCCACGCATGGTTCAACGCGCGGCTGGGTCGGGCCGAGGCCGACACCTTCGCGACGTTCTACCGGGCGAACGACCCGGCGGCGATCCGACGGCTGGCCGAGGCGACCGGGTTCCGCGTGGTGTCGATCTCGCTGCTCGAGACCCAGCCGTTCTACCTGTCGTTCCACCCCGTCGCGTACCGGGTGGGGGTGGGCTACGAGCGTGCGGTGAACCGGTGGGGCGTCCTCGCGCGCTTCCGCGTCCACATGCTCGTCGACCTGCAGGCCGTCTGAGACCCCTGGTCCGGTGCCGGGCGGTCAGCCGGCGAGGAGGTCGTCGAGCCGGTCGGCGAGCTCGTCGCCGCTCAGGTCGTACGGGACGGCCTCGCCCTGGCCGTCCTCGTCGAGGAAGTACCAGGCGCCCTGGTAGGGGATCCCGAACCGCGCCCAGAGCCGCCCGTCCTCGGACACGACCGTGTCGAACGGGAGGCCGAACTCGTCAACGAAGGCCCGCATCGCTGCTCGGTCGTCGAGACCCCCCATGCCCACGATCGCGAGGTCATCCGGATGCTCCCGGAGGTAGCGCCGCGCCACCTGCGCGACCTCGGGCGCGGAGGCCCGGCATCGCACTCACCAGGGAGCCCAGAACCAGAACGCGACGTCCTTGCCGGCCACGGACGCGCCGTGGAAGGTCCCGCCATCGAGCAGCGGCGCGTCGAAGTCGAGCACGGAGGGCGGCGCGGAGCCGGCGCTTCCGGGCGGCGAGGGCGGCGCGTCGGCGC
>DATBJQ010000134.1:0-2331 GCA_036556385.1 Actinomycetota bacterium
GGAAAGCTCCTTGTCGAACACGTGCCGGGCGTTGCCCGCGGGGTCCAGGCCGTCGACCCCCGCGAGGTGATGGTGCCACTGACCGAACGTGTTCGACACTTCGTAGAGCACCGCGCGAAGGTCACCGGCGGGCCCGTAGCCGAACCACACCGAGATCGGGTTGAACTCGTGCCCGAGGATCCTCGGCATCGTGAGGATCCGCACGGGACCGCCCTCCAGGTCGATCCCGGCCTCACGCAGGTACCCATCCAGCCATGGGCGGAGGGGGGACCCGTCGCGCGGCCCGTGGTCCCGGTCCCAGAACGCGAACGGGGCGGTGCGGTTGTGACCGAACCCGCCCACGGAGCGATCGAGGTCGTCGAGCTCGTCGAGGTCAAGCCACAGGTAGTACACGCCGTAGGTGAACCGGTGGGTCGCGGGGAAGAACCGGCGATGCATCACGGTGCCGAGGTAGACCGCGCTGTTCATGCGGCCACCGCCTCCACGCGCTTCGGCTCCGGCGAGCCCACCCACGGCGCGGGGGCGCCGAGCGCCGAGGCCACATCCAGCCCGGACCGAAGCCCATCCTCGTGGAACCCGTGCCCGCACCAGGCCCCGGCGAACCACGTCCGGCGCACGCCCTGGATCGACGGGAGGCGGAGCTGCGCGTCGATCGCGGCGCGGTCGAACTGCGGATGCGCGTACGAGAACCGCTGCACCTGCCCGCGCGGCTCGCGGATCGGGTTCAACGTGACGAAGACCGGCCGGCGCGTCCGCAGGTTCTGGAGCCGGTTCATCCAGTACGTCAGCGACACGGGCTTGGACCGATCGAGCTCACCGCGCCCCTCGGCGAGGTAGTTCCAGCTCGACCACGCCCCCCGGCGACGCGGCATGAGCGCGGGATCGCGATGCAGGACCGCCTCGTTGCGCTGGTACCGGATCGCGCCGAGCAGGTCTCGCTCCCGGAGCGTCGCGTCCGCCCCGAGGATCTCGAGGCTGACATCCGGGTGCGTGGCGAACACGACCTCGTCGAACCGGTCGAGCCCTCCGGATGCATCGCGAACCCGCACCGAGCCCTCGTCCCGCCCGACCGCGACGACGGGTCGCGACAGGCGGATCCGGTCCCGGTAGGGGCCGGTCAGGCGTCGGACGTATTCGCGGCTCCCGCCGGTCACGGTGCGCCACCGCGGCCGCGAACGCAGTTGCAGGATGTCGTGGTTCGTCAGGAAGCTCACCAAGGTGGTCACGGGGAAGTCGAGCATGTCATCCAGGCCCGAGGACCATATCGCCGCGGTGACCGGCAGCAGGAGGTCCAGGCGGAACGCCTCCCCGTAGCCGCCGCGATCGAGATAGTCGCCGAGCGACTCACGGGTCCCCGACGCCAGCAGCCGGGGCGCGTCGACGCAGAACCGCCGGAAGTCCCAGAGCATCCGCCACATGCTCGGCCGGAGCGCGCTCGACGGCTGCGCGAACAGCCCCCGGGCCCGGCTCCGGTACTCGAACGCGCCGTTACCGACCGACACCGAGAACGACATGTCGCTCTGCTCCGTGGGGACGTCCAGCGCGTCGAACAGTCGGACGAGATTGGGGTAGTTCCGCTCGTTGTAGACGATGAAGCCGGTATCGACCGGGACGGCGCGGCCGTCGTCGTCCACCTCGACCGTGTGGGAGTGCCCTCCGATCCGCGGCTCGGCCTCGTAGAGGACGACCTCGTGCCGCCGGTTCAGCGCCCACGCGGCGCCCATGCCCGCGATGCCTCCGCCGATCACCGCGATCCTCGCCATGGCGCGACGGTAGCGGCGGGGAGCCTCCGTGCATCGGTTCGGCGGCCCAAGCGCATAGGTTTGGACGCCTCGATCACCTCACCTCGCCGGGTACCGTCGAGCCGTGTTCTCCCGAGCTCGTTGCCTAGGCCGATCCGCCCGTCAGTCGTTCGCACGCCTGCCACAGACGGAGCGCGTCGCCCTCGTCCACCCGCGTCCAGGGGAGCCGATCAACGGACCGCGCCCGGCGGTCGAGCCAGAAACGCCCCGTCACCCGGGCCGGCTCGTCGGAGGCGACCAGCCACACGATCGTGTCCGCTCCCTCCTCGGGGGTCCGCAGCCTCGGCCCGATGAGCCGGTGGAACGTGGGCAGCGAGGCCACGACGCCGGGGGTGTCGGCCCATCCCGGATGCATCGCGTTCACGATGACCCGCCGGTCCCGCAGGCGCCGCGCCCACTCGCGGGTGAGCGTGACGAGCGCTCGCTTGGCCCTCGCGTACGCGAGGCTCCCTCGGTACGGCTCGCGCTCCTTCTGGAGGTCGTCCAGATGCAGCCGCTGGAGGTACATGCCGCCGGAGGCGACGTTCAC
>DATBJQ010000135.1:0-6391 GCA_036556385.1 Actinomycetota bacterium
GGGCGGCGGTGCGGAACGTTCGGCAGGTGTCCCTCGCGCCGGTCGCCGCGACGCAGGTGCGTGCGGTTCGGCAGGACGCCGAACCGCCCCGAGCGTCGGCCGAGCTGATGCCACCCGTGCTCGCGGATCCAGGTCGCGCCACGCATCATCGCCTCACCCCCGGCCACCGTACGCCGACGGCGCACGTGGCTCCCGGGCCGAAGGTCCCGGCGCGGCCGGGCGCGGGCTACGCCTCGTCGTCGGGCGCTGGCGCCAGGGGCAGGATCAGCAGCGGAGCGGGCTCCCGATCGACGATCACGGGCTCGTCCCGCGTCGGCCGCGGGAGCCCCGGACCCGGCAGCACGCGGGCGAGCCGGCCGGTGCCGTCGCGTTCGCGCAGGGCATCCACCTCCGCGGGCGAGGCGACGGCGGGCAGCGTGAGCACGGCCGCGGTCGCGGCCGCGGGCTCATCCAGACCCAGGGCGCGTCCGACGGCGGGCCCGAGCTCGCGCAGGACGTCGGCGGGATCCACGCGGGCGTCGCCGCCGATCGGGATGACGTCGGCGGGCCAGACCAGGATCACCTTCGCCTGCGGATGCATCTCGCGAGCGACCACGACGGCGGTCGTGCCGATCGCGTCGTCGAGGACCACGGCATCGGGGCGATGGACGGCGAGCACCTGGACCAGCTGCACGGTGGTGTCCGCCTCGCCCACCACGTCGAGCCCCTCCCCCTCCAGCACGAACCGCAGGAGCCCACGCCGAGCGGGATCCCCCTCGCCCACCACGACGCTCGGTCGGTGCTCGCCGGCGATCCCCTCCATGCGGCGAGGGTACCCCGCACCCCTCGGCGCGGGCGACGGACCGAAGTCCAGGCAACCGGCGATGGACCTAGTGCGGACGCTCCGTCGCGCCCGGGCGGCTCAGCTCGGCGCGCGATGGATCAGGAAGGTGCCCTCGCCGAGGATCCGGATCGTCCCGTCGGCGGTGCCGGAGATCGAGCCGTCCAAGCGCAGGCGGAGGCTGCCGTCGATCCTCAGCCGCACGGTGCCCGACCCCACGACCCGGACGGACCGGTGGTCGTTCACGCTGCGCACGACGCCGTCGCCCGACACCTGCCCGTCCCCCCGCACCACGAGCCGCGAGGACCCGTCCAGCCGCAGCACGAGCTCGCCGGACGCCCGGACACGGAGCGAACCCTGCGCCTGCAGGTCCACGACCCCTCCGTAGGTCCCGGGCTCCGTGAAGGTGCCGTCGGGTTGGATCGGGAACCGGACGTCGCCCACGTCCCCGTCCAGGCTCTGGATCCGGACGACCCGCGGGCCCCCGAGCGCGAACGCCAGCGCCACCACCGCCAGGACGCCGACGATCGCGATCGCCGCCGCGAGCAGGGAGGTCCGGTTCGAGCGGGGCGGTGCCGGGGGCGCGGGAGCCGTGTAGGCCCACCGCGTCGCCTCGGGTCGCCGGACGGCGGGCGGGAACATCGTGCCCGGGGCGGGTTCCGCCGGCGCCCGCGCGGAGACGTCGGGGGTCGGGGGCTCGGCTGCAACGGGGGCCGGGATCGACCGCTCGGGCTCCGGTCGGGGCTCCGGCACCACGATCACGTCCGGCACGGGGACCCGGGGCCGCTCGGGCGGCGGGAGCGTGAGCACGCCCCCCTCGACGCCCGTCACGCGGGCCACGGTCGCGCCCAGCGAGCGCATCACCTCGGACGGCTCGAGGCGCGCGTCCGCGCCGACCGCGGCCACGCCGCGCGGCCACACCAGGATCAGCTTCGCGCCCGGCTGCACCTCGCGGAGCATCGCCACCGCGGACGCGTCGATCCCGTCGTCCAGCACGACCACGTCCGGGCGGTGGACCGCCAGCTGCTGCGCGAGCTCCATCGTGGAGGCCGCCTCCCCGACGACCTCGTAGCCCTCGTTCTCCAGCACGAAGCGGAACAGCCCTCGCCGAGCCGGCTGCCCTTCGCCGACCAGCACGCGCACGCGCGGTTCCCTCATCCGCCAAGGAGCGTAGCTCCGGGTCCCCCGGGCCTTCGACGGGCGAACGTCCATGGCCTTCGCCGAAGGGCGGGGACCCTTGGTCCCCGGTCCTAGGCCGTCGCGGTTCCCTCCCAACCGTTCACGTTCCGGGCCGGGAAGCCGCGACCAGGAACTGACAGAATGTCGGCGGTGTCGGACACGGCGCAGGAGACCTCGAGCGGCACGGACCCCGGGGGGACCGAGACCTCGGCGGCGACGACCGCACCCACCCTCCAGCGCTCCGACGGCCGATCCGCTCTCGAGCCGCTGCTGGACCTGATCGCCGAGCGCGTCCCGCCCGAGCGGCGCGACGCGGTCGGCGCCTTCGCGAAGGCGTACATGCGCCGGCTGGTCGACGAGGAGCTGGCCGCGACCCCGATCGAGGAGCTCTTCGCGCTGGTCCGTTCGACCTTCGAGTTCGCGGACGGCCGGGGGCTGCACCCCTCCGCGGTACGCGCGTTCACGCCCGACCTCACCGCCGACGGCTACATGGCGGTCGGGTCCGTGCTGGAGTCGAACACGGACGACTCGCCGTTCCTGGTCGACTCCGTGACCGAGGAGCTCGCCTCGCGCGGGCTCGCGATCCGCCGCGTCCTGCACCCCGTGATCGGCACCGCGCGCGACGAAGAGGGTCGGATCGAACGGGTGCTGTCCGCGCGGGATGCCTCGCACCGCGAGTCGGTGATGCATTTCGAGCTGGATCGGCGGCTCGGGGAGCCCGAGCTGGCCGATCTCACGGCCCGCGTCCAGGAGATCCTGCGCGACGTGCGCCTCGTCGTGCGGGATTTCGAGCCGATGCAGGACCGTGTCCGCCACATGATCGAGCTCGCCCGCGTGGCCGCGGTCCGCTATTCGCCCCAGGAGGTCGGGGAGGCCGTCGACTTCCTCGACTGGCTGCTGCAGCTGAACTTCGTGCTGCTGGGGTACCGAGAGTACCGGCTCGACGACGGTGCGGACGGGCGCACGATCCAGTCGCTCGCCGGCTCCGGGCT
Source organism: Actinomycetota bacterium (assembly GCA_036556385.1). Lineage (GTDB taxonomy): Bacteria > Actinomycetota > UBA4738 > UBA4738 > HRBIN12 > AC-51. Next base: position 2,992 of record DATBJQ010000135.1, read on the forward strand.
GGGGATCCTGTCGGACGTGAAGCGGTCGACGTTCGCCGAGCCGACGCCGCTCGACACGCTCGAGCCGCAGGTCCGCCGCCGGATCGAGGACGGCGACCTGCTCGTGTTCTCGAAGACGAACGCCTACTCGACCGTGCACCGGCGGGCGCGCATGGACTACATCGGCGTCCGCATCGTGAACGCCGAGGGCGAGATCGTCGGCGAGGCGCGACTGCTCGGCCTGTTCACGAGCAAGGCGTACATGGAGCCGGCCACCAAGACGCCGCTGCTGCACCACAAGTTCGAACAGATCGTCCAGGCCGAGGACCTCATCCCGGGCGGGCACGACTACAAGGCGGCCGTGACGCTGTTCGAGTCGTTCCCGAAGGACGAGCTGTTCCAGGCGACGACGAGCGAGCTCCGGCGTCTGCTGGTCGGCCTGCTGCAGCTCGAGCGGCACGGCGGGATCCGCGTGCTGGTGCGCCGGGACCTGTACGGGCGCAGCGTGTCCGTGATCGTCGCCCTGCCGCGTGACCGCTTCAACGCCGCGCTCCGCAAGCGCCTGCAGCAGCTGTTCGTCGAGCGGTTCCACGGCGAGACGGTCGACTACCACCTGTCCCTGGGCGAGACGCAGTCGGCACGCATCTTCTTCACGGTGCACGTGCCCGCGGGGGTCCAGATCCCCGAGGTGCCGTACGAGGAGCTCGAGGAGGAGGTCGAGCGGCTCTCGCGGACCTGGGAGGACGACCTGCGCGACGCGCTCGTCGAACGCGTCGGGCCCGATCGCGGCCGGGCGCTCGCCGACGCCTACGCCGGGCGGTTCCCCGACTACTACAAGTCCACGTTCGAGCACGAGTGGCACCTGGTCGTCGACGACGTGTTGAAGCTGGAGGAGCTCGAGGGCTCGGAGCGCGGGTTCGTCGTCGGGATCGGCAACCAGGAGGTCGGCGAGCGGCTCACGCGGGTGAAGCTCTACAAGACCGACGGCAAGGTCGACCTGTCCGCGTTCATGCCGATCCTCGAGGCGCTCGGCCTGCGCGTCGTGGAGGAGCTCCCCACCGGGGTCCTGGGTGAGGGTCGGATCTACATACACGACTTCGGCGTGCTGGACGACCGCGGCGCGGTGCTCGACCTCGACGAGAGCGCCGCCCGTGTCGAGGCGTGCGTCGTGGCGGTCTGGATGGGGCACGCGGAGTCGGACTCGCTGAACCGCCTGGTCGTGATGGGCGGCCTGAGCTGGCAGCAGGTGGGGATCCTGCGGGCGATCCGGAAGTACCGGCAACGGATCTCGACGCGGTTCACCGAGTCCTACCGCAACGACGCGCTCGCCGAGCACGCATCGATCTCGCGCATGCTCGTCGAGCTGTTCGAGGCGAGGTTCGACCCGTCCCGGGCCGCCACCGACGAGGAGCTCGAAGCGATCCGCGCTCGGATCGTGGATGCTCTCACCCAGGTCCGGTCGCTGGACCAGGACCAGATCCTTCGGCACATGCTCGGCACGATCCGCGCGATCGTCCGGACGAACGCCTACCTCGCCGACCGCAGCTACCTCGCGTTCAAGCTGCGCTCGGCCGAGGTGCCCGAGATGGTCAAGCCCTTCCCGCTCTACGAGATCTTCGTCTACTCGGCGGAGCTCGAGGCGATCCACCTGCGCGGCGGACTGGTCGCCCGCGGCGGGATCCGCTGGTCGGACCGGCTGGAGGACTACCGGACCGAGGTCCTGGGACTGATGAAGGCCCAGAAGGTGAAGAACGCCGTGATCGTGCCCGACGGCTCGAAGGGCGGCTTCATCCTCAAGCGTCCAACCGCCACGCCGGAGGAGCTGAAGGCGGAGGTCACCCGGCAGTACCGAGCCTTCATCCGCGGCCTGCTGGACCTGACCGACACCTACGTCGACGGCGCCGTGATCCATCCCGCGGGGGTGCGCGTCCTCGACGGCGACGACCCCTACCTCGTGGTCGCCGCCGACAAGGGGACCGCGACGTTCTCCGACACGGCGAACGCGATCGCCGAGGAGTACGGGTTCTGGCTGGGCGACGCGTTCGCCTCGGGCGGGAGCGCGGGGTACGACCACAAGAAGCTCGGCATCACGGCCCGCGGGGCCTGGGAGTCCGTGAAGCGCCACTTCCGCGAGCTGGGGATCGACGTGATGACCACCCCGTTCACGGCGGTCGGCGTCGGGGACATGTCGGGCGACGTGTTCGGCAACGGCATGCTGCTGTCGCCGGTGATCCGGCTCGTGGCGGCGTTCGACCACCGGCACGTCTTCGTGGACCCCGACCCCGACCCCGCGATCGCGTTCGCGGAGCGGCGCCGGCTGTTCGAGCTCCCCGGCTCGTCTTGGAACGACTACGACCGGGCGAAGCTCTCGCCGGGCGGCGAGGTCTTCGACCGATCGGCCAAGAGCGTGACGCCCTCGGCCGCGGCCCGCGGGGTCCTCGGGATCGCGCCCGACGCGCCGGCCGAGATGATGCCCACCGAGCTGATCAAGGCGATCCTCCAGGCGCCCGTCGACCTGCTGTGGAACGGAGGGATCGGGACGTACGTGATGGCATCGCGGGAGTCGAACACCGAGGTCGGCGACCGGGCGAACGACGCGGTCCGGATCACGGGCAAGGACGTCCGGGCCCGCGTCGTGGGCGAGGGGGGCAACCTCGGGTTCACCCAGCGCGGTCGCGTCGAGTACGCCTCGGCCGGCGGCCGGATCAACACCGACTTCATCGACAACTCCGCCGGCGTCGACACGTCCGACCACGAGGTCAACTGGAAGATCCTCCTGGGCCTCGCCGCCGGTCGCGGCCTGCTCACGATGCCCGAGCGCAACGAGCTGCTGGAGGCGTGCGCGGACGACGTCGTGGCGCACGTGCTCTACGACAACTACCTGCAAGCTCAGATCCTGTCGCAGGAGGTCGAGCGCTCGGCGGAGCGGCTCGAGGCGTACGAGGACCTGATGGAGCTCCTGGAAGCCGAGGGCGAGCTGGAGCGCGACGTGGAGTTCCTGCCGACGGCCGAGGAGATGGCCGAGCGGCGCTCTCAGGGCGACGGCATGACCCGGCCCGAGCTGGCCGTCCTGCTCGCGTACGCGAAGCGCTCGATCTACGCGGCGCTCCTCGGGTCCGACATCCCGGACTCCGAGTACCTGGTTTCGGATCTCCGCGCCTACTTCCCGTCCGCGATGCAGGAACGCTTCGGCAACCTGATCCTGGAGCACCCGCTCCGCCGGGAGCTGATCGCCACGATCGTCGCGAACGACGTCGTGAACTCGCAAGGGGTCACGTTCGTCTCGCGGATGATGACCGAGACGGGTTCGCCGCTCGCGATCGTCGTGCGGGCGTACCGGATCGCGCGCGACGTCACCGGCGCGGTCGATCGCTGGGAATCGATCGAGGCGCTCGACGGCGCGATCGACCCGGGCGTCCAG
>DATBJQ010000136.1:0-7377 GCA_036556385.1 Actinomycetota bacterium
TCCAGGTGCACGTCGCGCTTGTCCACGGCCACGCCGGCGCCGGCGTGCACCGCGTCCGCGATGTCGGCGCCCGTGATGGAGCCGAACAGCTTGCCCTCCTCGCCCGCGCGCGCCTCGATCCGCACCGGACCGGCGGCGATCAGCTTGGCCGCCACGGCCTCGTACTCCGACTTCTGGTGCGACATGCGCGAGACGTGCGCACGCTGGAGCGACTCCGCGTGCTTGAGGGCGCCCTTCTCGGCCCTGATCGCCAGCCCCCGGGGGATCAGGTAGTTCCGCGCGTAGCCGTCGGCCACCTCGGCGATGTCACCGGGGTTCCCGAGCTTGTCGACGGGCTTCTGCAGGATGATCTTCATCGCGCGCTGTAGGGCAGCAGGGCCATCTCGCGGGCGTTCTTGACCGCGGAGGCGACGTCGCGTTGGTGCTGGACGCAGTTGCCGGTCACGCGCCGCGCGCGGATCTTGCCGCGCTCGGAGGTGAACTTCCGCAGCACCATCAGGTCCTTGTAGTCGACGTACGCGATGGCGTCCTTGCAGAAGATGCACACCTTGCGCTTGCCCTTCTTCTGCCAGGCCTTGTCGTCCTTGTCGCGTTTGGGGCGTCGGCCCCCGGGCTTATTGGCCATCCAGCGGTGTCTCCTCGTTCGGGGACGACCCTCCGACCGGCGCTGCGACCGCGGCGCCCCAGTCCCCGCCCGCGGAGGCGGAGGAGGAGCGGCTGGCCTTCTGCACGCTGGCCGTGGCCCACTTGAGGCTGGGCCCGAGGTCGTCGGCTTCGATCTCCACGACGGTGCGGCGCTCGCCCTCCTGGTTCTCCCAGGAGCGCTGCTTGAGGCGCCCCGTGACCACGACGCGGGTGCCGCGCGTCAGGGACTCCGCGGCGTTCTCCGCCAGCTGCCGCCAGCAGTTGACGGTGAAGAACGACGTGTCGCCGTCGGTCCAGTTCCCGGCCGCATCGCGGATCCGGGTGGAGTAGGCGACCCGGAAGTTGGCCACCGCCGCCCCGTTCGCCGTGTAGCGCAGCTCGGGGTCGTCGGTCAGGTTGCCCACGATCGTGATCTGGTTGTCGCTCGCCATGAGCGTTGTCCCCCTTCAGGTGGGTTGCGTCCCGTCACTCCGAGACGGGGGCGGCGGCAGCCGCCGCCTCCGGGATCTTCCGTTCCTTCGCGACGGCGGCATCGGGCAGGAGCAGGACCTTGTGCCGGATCACCTCGTCGGCGAGCTTCAGCGTGCGATCGAGCTCCGCCTGGGTCGACGGCTCCGCCGTGAACCGCACCACCACGTAGTACCCCTCGTTCTGGTGCGAGATCTCATACGCGAAGCGCTTGCGGCCCCACCGGTCGAGCTGCCCGATCTCCCCGCCGGTGGGCGAGATGACCTTGGTGATCCGCTCGACGGCCGTGCCCACCAGGGCCTCGTCGGCCTCCGGGGGCAGGATGAGCATGCATTCGTACTCCCTCAACGTTCACCTCCTCTGGTCTGGACGGCCCCCCACCGAAGGGGAGCAGAAGGATGAGGGCTGCCAGCAGTGTACGGGACGGCCCGAGGGCGGGACCGGCTCAGGCCGCCGAACGCTCCGCGGCCGCGTCGCCCGCGAACCGGTAGCAGCCCTCGCGGAGCACGTAGCGGATCGGGGCCGCGGAGGCGCCGTGGGGCGCCGGCACCTGGAGCTCCCGGGGCGTGCCGGCCTGCAGGGGATAGCAGCGCCCGTCGAACGGCCCGCCGACCAGGATGCCGAACCGTGCTTCGCCGAGCGTGATGACCCGTGCCCACGGTCCGCGATCGCGCTGGTCCACCATCGGAGCTCGCCTCCTTCACCTGCGTCCACCTGCGTCGTCTCGTACGGGAACGACCGTAGCGGCCGCCTCTGACATCCGCCGTGGCGACCGGATCCCGGCCGGCTCACACGGAGCCGCGCGGGTGGCCTAAGCTCGCGGGCCGTGCGAGCCGTCATGTCCTTCGTCGCCTGCCTGGTCGGGCTGAGCGCCCTGGCGGCCTGCACCGGCGGCGACACCACCTCGGCTCCCCCACCCACCCCGAGCGCCGTCGGCGCGACCGCGACGCCGTCGGGGGGCCCGGTCGAGCTGCGCGTCGCGACGTTCAACATCGAGTACGGCGGCGAGGTGATCGACTTCGACACGGTCGTCGAGGGGGCGCTCGAGCTCGACGCCGACGTGATCGGGATCGAGGAGGCCTGGGGCAACATCCCGCGCCTCGCCGAGGCGATGGGATGGCCCTACTACGACCCGAGGACCCAGCTCGTGTCCAGGTTCCCGATCCTGGACCCCCCCGACGCCGACGGCACCTTCACGTACGTGGAGGTCGACCCGGGGCGTGTCGTCGCGATCGCGAACGTCCACCTGCCCTCGTCCCCCTACGGTCCGGTCCTCGCCCGCAACGGACGGTCCCGCCAGCACATCCTCGACGTCGAGCGTTCGGTCCGGGTCCCGGCGATCGAGCCGATCGCGACGACCGTCTCCGCCCTGGCCTCCGACGGCGTCCCCGCCTTCGTGGTCGGCGACTTCAACGCACCGTCGCACCGGGACTGGACCTCCGAGACGATCGGGACACGCCCCCAGATGCGGTTCGCGGTGGCCTGGCCGGTGAGCCTGCTGATGGAGGAGCTCGGCTTCGTCGACTCCTTCCGCGCGATCCATCCGGACCCCGTGACCGAGCCGGGGCTCACCTGGCCGGCCGGCCGGCCCACGATCGACGACGGCTGGAACCCGTCGCCGCAGGCACCCGCCGACCGGATCGACTTCGTGTGGGCGGCCGGCCCGGTCGAGACGCTCGACAGCGTGCGGCTCGGCGAAGAGGGGTCGGCCGAGCTGTCGGTGTCCCCGTACCCCACGGACCATCGCGGCGTCGTGTCGACCTTCCGCGTGGAACCGGGCGTCCCGCCCGTCCTGGTCGCGCCGCTGCAGCGACGCGTGGAGGCCGGGCAGGACGTGCAGATCGCCTTCCACGCCCCGGCGTCGGGGAGCGGGCGGGTCCAGGTCGTCGACGCGTCGGGCGCCGAGGTCGCGACCGCGCCCACCGACGGCGCCGTCGACGGCACGGCGAACTTCGACGGTTCCGCGTGGCCGCCGGGCTCGTACGAGACCGTGCTGCTGGACGCGGCGGGCGACGAGCTCGCGCGGGCACCGGTCTGGATCGTCGACCCCGACGCGGGCGCGACGCTGTCGGTCACGGAGCCGCGGGTCTCGGAGGGCGATCCGATCGGGGTGTCGTGGACCGGCTCGCCCGGGAACCGCTGGGACTGGCTCGGGATCTACCGGCGCGACGCCGATCCCAACGTGGCCAGCTACCTGCTGTGGGACTACACGGGGGCGACGATCGAGGGGTCGGCCTCCTTCGGCCCCGCCTCGGAGGGTCCGTGGCCACTGCCCCCGGGGCGGTACACGGTGTACCTGCTGGAGGACGACGGCTACGACGTCCTCGGCGCCGTCGACCTCACGATCACCTGAGCCTCCGGTGCCGGGCGGACCGGTAGACTCGGACCCGGACCGTGTCCTCGAACACGCCGTGCACCCCGGAAGGAGGCGCGAGCAGATGACGGTGACGATCCACGACCTCCGCACGTGGAAGACGGAGGGACGTCGGTGGGCGATGCTCACCGCGTACGACTTCCCCACCGCACAGATCCTGGACCAGGCCGGCGTCCCGGTGCTCCTGGTCGGCGATTCCGTGGCCAACAACGTCCTGGGCTACCCGGACACCCTGCCGGTGACGATGGACGAGATGCTCCACCACACGCGCGCCGTCGCCCGAGCCGTGGAGCACGGGATGGTCGTGGGCGACATGCCCTTCCTCAGCTACCAGGTGAGCCGCGAGGAGGGGATCCGCAACGCGGGCCGATTCCTGAAGGAAGGCGGCGCGCACGCGGTCAAGATCGAGGGAGCGCGGGTCGAGCTGGTCCACGACCTCGTCGAGCTGGGGATCCCGGTGATGGCCCACGTGGGGCTCACACCGCAGTCCGTCCACGCGATGGGCGGCTACCGCGTACAGGGTCGCGGCGCCGACGCCGCCCGGGTCCTGGACCAGGCGCAGTCGCTCGAGAAGGCGGGAGCGTTCTCGATCGTCCTGGAGGGGATGCCGGCGGAGCTGGGCGGGGAGATCTCGCGCGCGCTCACGATCCCCACGATCGGGATCGGGGCGGGTCCCGACACCGATGCGCAGGTCCTGGTGGTGAACGATCTGCTCGGTCTGACCGAGCACCCGCCGAAGCTGGCGAAGGCCTACGCGGACCTGCGCGGCATCATGACGTCGGCGGTCGAGGCGTTCGTGCGCGACGTCGAGGCGGGGACGTTCCCCGATGAGGAGCACTCCTACTCCTAGACTCGCCGCGTGACGTCGGTCCCGGTCCGGATCGTCCTGTTCCTCGCTGCCGCCGCGGCGGCCGTCGCCTTGACCGCCGCCACACCCAGCTGGGATCCCCGGCTCACGGTCGGGATGCTGGCGGCCGCGGCCGCCGCGAGCCTCGCGGTCACGCTGATCGCGTGGGCCCGGTACCGAGAGTCCCGCGACCCGCAGGCGCTCCTGATGGCCGTCGGCTTCGGCGCCCTCACCGTGCAACTCGGCTTCGCCCTGCGGTGGGCCCTCGGGACCGAGCGGGCGCTGCTGGTCGCCCCCGAGCCGGGCCTCGGTGGACTCGATCCGATGGGCGAGTCGTTCCGAGCCGCACCCTTCTTCGCCCTGCAGACCGGCTGGGCCGTGGTCGCCGCGTGCTGCATCCTGGCCGTCCCCTGGTGGGAGCGTCGCGGTCGACCGCCGCTGCGCTGGACGGTCGTGTCCGGGGGCGCCGCGTTGGTCGTCGTGGTCGTCGACTGGCTCGCGGCGATCGGAGCGCAGGAGTCCGGGCTCCCACCTGAGGGCACGGACCTCGGTGCCCTCGCCGTGGTCGCCACGGCGGTCGCGGTCGCCCTGCTCGCGGTCGCTGCCTGGCAGCACCTGGCCACGCCGCGCCGCAGTCCGGTCTACCGCTGGAACGCGGTGGCGCTGCTGCTCGCCGTGCCCTGGGCCGTCGCGGCCTCCGCGCACCCGGGGATCGGGCTGGGGTGGCTGCAACCGGCCGACGGTCTGCTGATCGCGGTGCCGCTCGTGGCGCTCGGCGGGCTCCTCGCGACCCAACGGACCGAGGCGTCGCACATGCGCCGGGCGACGGATCGCGCCGAGGAGGTCCTGGGGGGGCGCGCGGAGATCGCGTCGACGATCGCCCACGACGTCCGGGGTCCGGTGGCCTCCGTCGCCAGCCTGGCGACCACGCTGCGAACGAGCTACGAGCGCCTGAGCGACGAGCAGCGGTTGGAGTTCGTCGGGATGATCGGATCGGAAGCGACCCGCCTGCTGCGCCTGGTCGACCAGGTCGCGCTCGCGCTCAAGGTGGACGCCCGCACGCTCGAGTACGCACCGTCGCCCCAGCGGGTCGCGCTCATCGTTCGGCGGGCCGTGGAGGACGCCGACACGGGTGACCACCCGGTCGTGGTGGATGCGGACGACGCCGTGATCGCCTCGGTCGACGGCCGCTGGGTCGCGGCGGCGATCGGGCAGGGGGTCGACAACGCCGCGCGCTTCTCCCCGGACACGTCGCCGATCCACGTCAGCCTGCGGGCCGACGACGGCCAGGCGATCGTCGAGATCGTCGACGAGGGCCCGGGGGTGCCCCTCGAACGGCGCGAAGAGGTGTTCGGTCGCTTCGCACGCTGGCGTCCGCAGGGCTACGAGGACCGGTCCGGCTCCGGGCTCGGGCTCTTCCTGTGTCGGGCCATCGTTCGCGAACACGGCGGGGAGGCATCGCTCGATGCCGCGCCGAACGGGAGTACCATCCTTCGGGTCCGGCTCCCGGCGAAGGAGAACGAGGGTTGAGCCAGGCCAATACGGTCTCGCTGCTGATCTGCGACGACCACAAGATCCTGACGGATGCGCTCGCGACCATGGTCGGGCTCGACGACGTCTTCGCCCTGGTCGCTCCGCCCGTGCACACGGCCGAGGAGGCGATCGCGCTCGTCCAGGAGCACCTGCCCGACGTCGTGCTGATGGACATCATGTTCAAGGCCGGCGGCATGAGCGGGATCGAGGCGACCCGTCAGATCAAGGAGGCCTCCCCGTCGACCAAGGTCGTCGTGATGACGGCCCACGACGAGGACCGCCTGCTGGTGGAGGCGGTCGAGGCGGGAGCCTCCGGGTTCTTGTCGAAGGACGAGCCCGCCGAGGAGCTCCTGTCCGCGGCGAAGGCAGCCGCCGAGGGCGAGGTGCTGATCGACCCCGTCACGCTGACACGGCTGCTCGCGCAGGTGGCGCGCGAGCGTGAAGAGCAGCGCGACGCGATGCGCTTGCTCGGCGACCTCACCGACCGGGAACGGGAGATCCTCCAGCTCCTGGCGCAGGGCATGCGCAACGACGACATCGCCAAGCTCCTGTACATCAGCCCGCAGACCGTGCAGACCCACGTGCGCAACATCCTGGGCAAGCTGCGGGTGCATTCGAAGCTCGAGGCGGTCGCGTTCGCCGTGCGCCACGGAGCGATCCAGGTCGCCTGAGCCCTACCCCGTTCGGACGTCCCACGATTACCCGAACGTGGGTATGCAGGAACAGCCTCCCAGCGGTCGAGAACCAAGATGCGACGACATGGGAACCCCCTCCGGGCCGCCTCCCCCTCGGCGGCCCCGAGAGATCCGAAGGCCCGAGCGAACCCCTCCCTCGCTCGGGCCTTCACTCATCCTGGGGCGGCGATCGCGGGTTCCGTCGGCCTCACGGCTCAGCGCCGTGGCGTGCGGGCCGGGTCACCTCCCCGGGGGAGCGCGTGACGGCGGACCTTCCCCGACGTGGTCCGCGGGATCTCCTCCACCACGATCAGCTCACGCGGCGCCTTGAACGACGCCAGACGCCCGCGACAGTGCTGGCGGACCTCGTGCAGGGTCGGCGGCGTTCCGTGCGGGACCACCCAGGCCGTGACGTGCTGTCCCCATTCGGGATCGGCGAGACCGCCGACGGCGACGTCCGCCACCCGCGGATGGGTCCGGAGCGTCGTTTCGACCTCGTCCGGCCAGATCTTCTCGCCGCCGGAGCGGATCAGATCGTCGGCGCGCCCGTGGACGCTGAGCCGGCCATCCGGCTCGAGCGAGCCCAGGTCACCGGTCCGCAGCCAGCCGTCGAGCGTGAAGGCCTCGGCGGTCCCCTGAGGGTCCCGCCGGTAGCCGGACATCACCGAGCGTCCGCGCACCTCGATCCGCTCCTCCGGGTCGAGACGCAGCTCCACGCCTGCGAGGGGACGCCGGTCATAGGTCACGCCACCGCTCGTCTCGGTGAGCCCGTACGTGGTCACGATCCGAGCGCCGGCCTCGGTCGCGGCCGCGCGCAGGTCGGGGTCCAGCGGGCC
>DATBJQ010000137.1:0-4580 GCA_036556385.1 Actinomycetota bacterium
GTCGCCCCGCCACCCACCCTCGCGAGCGAACCTGGCCTAGCCGGTGGGCCAGCTCGCCTCGATCTCGTCGAGCACACCCTCGAGTGAGCTCGAGCCGTCCTGCATGTACTGCACCATGCCGGTCCAGAAGCTGCCCGCGCCCACCTCGGCCGGCATCAGGTCGGATGCGTCGAACCGGCCGGTGTCGTTCGCGATCGCGTCCGTCAGCACGGCCGAGGAGTCGGCCAGGATCGGGTTCACGTAGCAGTCCGCGCCGACGTTGATGTTCGGCGAGATCCGCGACGACGCGTTCGAGCCGCCCATCGCGCACTGGATCGGAACGTCGTTGAACTGCTCGAGGAAGTTCTTCACCTCGGGACGGTTCCCGTTCGTGCCGACCACGAGGAACTCACCGGCGTACAGGGTCCCCTCCTGGTCGATCGGCGGGAGCGGGAACCAATCGTAGTCCACCCCCGGCTCGGCGCCCTCGGGGAACGGAGCCGCGGCGATGATGAAGTTCGCCTGGCGGTGGAGCCAGCACTTCGGGGGGTCGTCGAACATCGGCAGCGGGGCTGCGCCGAACGAGATCGACGGCGTGTCGGCCGCTCCGCCCAGGACGTACCCGTCGTGGAACATCACGTCGCCGAACACCTCGGCCGCGTGGACGACCGCCGGGTCGTTGAACGGGATCTCGTGGTTGACCCACTGGTCGTAGGTGTCCACGCCCGCGGTGCGGAGCATGATGTCTTCCATCCAGTCGGTCGCCGGCCAGCCGGTCGCGCCGCCGGACTCGAACCCGACGCACCACGGCGTGCTGCCGTCGGCCACGATCTGATCCGAGAGCGCCAACAGCTCATCCCACGTGGTCGGGACCGTGTAGCCGGCGGCGTCGAAGGCCGCCTTCGGGTACCACACCATGCTCTTCAGGTTCACGTTGGACGGGATCCCGTAGTGCTCGCCGTTCACCTCGACGAGCGACAGCAGGTAGTCCCCGAAGAGCTCCTGGAGGTCGGCGATGTCGAACCCCATGTCCTCCATCGACACGATCGTCCCGGCTTCCGCCTGCGCGGCCACCGCCCCGGGCTGCGGGAGGAGCGCGACGTCCAGCGTGCCGCCCTCTGCGCGGATCTGGAACTGCTCCTCGAAGTCGGACGACGCCTCGATCTCGACCGAGTAGTCGGCGTCGACCAGGTTCTCGTCGACGGCGGTCTGGACGGCCTCGGCCTCGCTCGATTCCATCGCGTTCAGGACGTTGACCGTCCCGGTGTCCTCCAGGACGCCGGTGGCCCCGCCGCCCGTAGAGCCGCCGCCGGTCTCGCCGTCGTCGCCTCCGTCATCGCTGGAACATGCCGCCGCGACCAACGCCAGGATCGCGACCAGCACCAGCATCTTCCATCGCTGCATGCCGCTCCCCTCCTCCTTCACGGGCGCTCCGCGCCCCTCGCACCTGCCCAGCCGACCCCCGGACCTCCCGGAGGCGAACGATCTCCGACGGTCACCTCACCCTCCCTCCGCCACGTCGGCCGGCACGGGGCCGGACGACCCCCGGATCACCAGCTCGACGGGCACCGTGATCGTGGGCGCCTCGCGGTCGGGCTCCGCCACCATCTGTAGCAGCGCCTCGCCCGCGGCGCGCCCCAACGCCTCTCCATCCTGGTGTACGGTGCTGAGCGCCGGTCTGAGCAGCGACGCGAGCGGGATATCGTCGAACCCCAGGACCGACACCTGGTCCGGTACCCGGATCCCACGCTCCTCCAACGCCCGCAGGGCACCCGCCGCCATCAGGTCCGACGCCGCGAACACCGCGGTCGGCGGCTCCGCTGCCCCCAGCAGCTCCTGCATCGCCCGGTACCCCGAGTCGGGGTAGAAGTCGCCCTCGACCACCCATCCGGGCCGGCTCTGCAGGCCCAGCCGGCGCAGCTCCCGCCGGTACCCGAGCAGCCGGTCGACGCCCGGTCGCGTATCCGCCGGCCCGCCGATCAGCGCGATGCGGCGGTGGCCCAGCTCGACCAGGTGACGCACGGCCAGGGCGGCTCCCGCCACGTTGTCGGAGCTCACGTACCCGGTCCGACCCCCGCTGAAGTCCTGGTCGATCGCCATGCACGGGATCCCCGACCGGGTCAGGGCCTCGACCTGCGGATCGTTGCGATCGACCCCCATGATCACGACCCCCTCGAGCCTGTGGTGCCGGGCCCGGTTGAGGAAGCTGGACCCGGACCCCACGGTGCGGGTCCGGGTCGACCCGAACAGCAGCAGGTCGAACCCCTCCTCGCCGACGATCCCCTTCAGCCCGCCGAGCACCTCCTGGAAGAAGGGGTGCTGCAGGTCCGGATGGCCCGGACCCGTTTCCAGGATCACCCCGACGGTGTGGGACCGCCCCGTGGCGAGGAGCCGAGCCGCCCGATCGGGCGTCCAGTCCATCTCTCGGATCGTGGCCAGGACACGCTCGCGGGTCTCGTCGCTGACGTCCGGGTAGTCGTTCAGGACGCGGGAGACGGTCGCCACGGACACCCCGACCCGTTCCGCGAGCTCCTTGATCGTCGCGATGACGCCCCTCCGACCCGGTGCCGGAACCGCTTCCGGAACCCCCTTCCGCGGACGCTAGTCCGGTCCTTCGACCCGTGTCAAGGGCGAGGTGACCTCTGGCCTGCGATGAGGGTATCCTCCGCCCGTGAGTGCCGGGGGTCAGCCCACGATGCCCAGCCCGGAACCGACCGGAACCGCTACCAGGACGACCGGCTTCCCGCAGGGTTTCGAGTGGGGGGCGGCGACGGCGGCGTACCAGATCGAAGGAGCGGTTCGCGAGGACGGACGCGGCGAGAGCATCTGGGACCGGTTCTCCCACACCCCCGGCAGGGTCGACCGAGGGGAGACCGGGGACGTCGCCTGCGACCACTACCACCGCGCCAGCGAGGACGTCGCGCTGATGCCGGAGCTCGGGCTCCACGCGTACCGGTTCTCGGTCGCCTGGCCACGGGTGATCCCCGATGGGACGGGCGCCGTGAACCCCGCCGGGCTGGCGTTCTACGACCGGCTCGTCGACGAGCTGCTGGCACGGGCGATCCGCCCGTTCGTGACGCTGTACCACTGGGACCTCCCCCAGGCGCTGGAGGACGCGGGCGGCTGGCCGGCCCGGGCCACGGCCGACGCGTTCGCGCGGTACGCCGGGGTCGTCGCCGAGCGCCTCGGCGACCGGGTGGAGCGCTTCGCCACGCTGAACGAGCCGTTCGTCGTGGCCGACCACGGCTACCGGCGCGGGACCCACGCCCCGGGCCGCGCCGACCCGGTCGCGGCCGTCGCCGCCGCGCACCACCTCCTCGTGGCGCACGGGCTGGGCGTGCAGGCCGTGCGCGCGGCGGTCCCGTCGGCGCGGGTCGGGGTCGTCCTGAACTTCGAGCCCCAGCATCCGGCGTCGGACGACCCCGACGACGCGATCGCCGCGGCGACGAGGCACGACGAGGTGAACCGCTGGTACCTCGACCCGATCACGGGTCGGGGCTACCCCTCGTCCGGGGCGGCGGCCCTGGGCCACCTGGGCGACGCGAAGCTCGGTGAGGACCTCACGACGATCGCGCAGCCGCTCGACTTCCTCGGCGTGAACTACTACTCGCGCTCGCTCGTCCGCACGCCCGCCCTGCCTCCGCTGCCGGAGCCCGACGTGGAGCGCACCGCGATGGGCTGGGAGGTGTACCCCGAGGGGCTCGGCGAGACGCTGCGCTTCGTCACGTCACGTACGGGCGGCGACCTCCCCCTGTACGTCACGGAGAACGGCGCGGCGTTCCCCCTCGATCCAGCGGACCCGGCGAGGGACCCGCAGCGCGTCCGCTACCTCCGCCGGCACGTGGCGGTCGCCCGCGCCGCGCTCGCCCAGGGGGTCCCGCTCCGCGGCTACTTCGTGTGGTCGTTGCTGGACAACTTCGAGTGGGCGCGCGGCTACGGCCCTCGGTTCGGCATCGTGCATGTCGACTACGCGACGCAGTCGCGCACGGTCCGGGACAGCGGACGCTACTGGGCCGCGCTGGCGACGGGTGCGGCATCCGACGCCGGACCGCTCCCGTCGTAGATCGCGAGGCCGCTCTCGGGGTCGAAGTAGTGCAGGCGGGTCACGTCGACGACCAGCTCGACGAGCCGATCCGTCTGCGCCTCGGTCCTGGGGTTCAGCCGCGCCAGGAACGTGCTCTCGCCGGCCTCGGCCCGCTGCTCGACGGCCTGCAGGGCCTCGACGCCCACGTCGTCCGCAAGCTCCTTCACGTCGTCGGTCAGCACCTCGGGAGCGTCGATCTTGAGGTGAACGACCACGTCGGCCCCGAGCGCCTCCCTGAGGAGGACCCGGGCGCCGATCCGCCGGTCGGCCGGGGCCTCGGCCACGAGCGATGCGTCCTCCAGGTCCTCCGGGCGCAGCCCCAGGATCACGGAGCGCCCCTCGTACCCGCGGAGGGCCGGGCGACGATCGAGGACCTCGGCGGGGATCCCGAGCCTGAAGCTACCGAACGTCACGCCGTGGGAGCCGTCCGTCTCGGTCAGGGTGGCCTCGACCAGGTTCATCGCCGGCGAGCCGATGAAGCCGGCGACGAAGAGGTTCCGAGGGTGGTCGTAGAGGA
>DATBJQ010000138.1:0-4408 GCA_036556385.1 Actinomycetota bacterium
GTGCCCGTGTACTTCGGTCCGTAACCGTGGCCGGGCTTCACCCAGAAGCCCTCCGGGTCCTGGGCCTCGAGGATCGACGAGATCGGGGGCACGCGCATCGCGGCCCCGAGGGCCCGCCGGACGACCGGCGCGTCGTCGGGCTCGTCGGCCAGGTGCCGGAGCGCCAGGTGTCGCACGGCTGGTGTGTCGCGCTCGAGCAGCCAGGGCAACGGGTCGCCGCGCAGCGCGGAGCGCCACCGGCCGCCCACGTCGACTCAGACCTCGGAGAGGTAGACGTTCTTCAGCTCGGTGTACAGGTGTGCCGCGTGCATCCCCATCTCGCGACCCATCCCCGAGCGCTTGTAGCCGCCGAACGGCGCCTCGGTGTGCACGCTCGAGGCGGAGTTCACGCTGATCACGCCGGTGCGGATCGCCTTCGCCACGCGGATCGCGCGGCCGAGGTTCTGCGTCCACACGGAGCCGGACAACCCGTACGGCGAGTCGTTCGCCATCCGGATCGCCTCCTCCTCGGTGTCGAACGGGATCACGCAGGCGACCGGCCCGAAGATCTCCTCCTGGGCGACACGCCAGCCGTTGTCCACGTCCGCCAGCAGCGCCGGTCGGAGGTAGAACCCGGGGCCGTCGGGGACCTCGCCGCCGATGACGTGACGGGCCCCCTCGTCGATCCCGATCCCGAGGTAGTCCAGCGAGGTCGTTCGCTGGTCCTCGGAGATCAGCGGACCCATCTCGGTGGCCTCGTCGAGCGGCGCGCCCACGACGATCGAGCCCGTGCGCGCGGCGAACCGCTCCACGAACTCGTCGTAGACCGGTCGCTGCACGAACGCACGCGAGCGCGCGCAGCAGTCCTGTCCGGCGTTGTCGAAGACCGACCAGACGGACTTCTCGACGCACACGTCCAGGTCCGCGTCGGCGAACACGACGTTCGCGCTCTTGCCACCCAGCTCGAGGGACACGCGGGTGATGTTCGGCGCCGCGGCCTGCATCACGCGCGTGCCCACCTCGGTGGAGCCCGTGAAGCTGATCTTCGAGACGCGAGGGTCGGCGATCAGCGCGCCCGCGACGGTGGACCCGGGGCCCGGCAGCACGGACAGCGCGCCGTCGGGCAGGCCGGCCTCGCGCAGGATGTCCGCCATCGCGAGCGCGGTGAGGGGGGTCTGGCTCGCGGGCTTCACGATCGCCGTGTTGCCGCACGCAAGCGCCGGCGCCACCTTCCACGACGTGATCGCCATCGGGAAGTTCCACGGGGTGATCAGCGCGCAGACGCCGACCGGCTCGCGCAGCGTCAGGTCGAGCCCCGGCGGCACGATCGGGATCGTCTCGCCGAAGATCTTGTTCGCGGCTCCGCCCCAGTACTCGAACACGTTCGCGACCAGATCGACCTCACCGCGGGCCGCGCCGATCGGCTTGCCACCGTTGCGGGCCTCGAGCGTGGCCAGCTCCTCCAGGCGATCGCGGATCAGGGACGACGCCTTCGTCAGCACGCGACCGCGTTCGCGCGCGCTGGTGCGCGGCCAGGGACCCTCCTCGAACGCCGCGAGCGCGACGTCGACCGCGCGCCGCGCATCCTCCGCGCCCGCCTCCGCGACCTCGCTCATCGGCTCGGCCGTGGCCGGCTCGACCACCGCCATCGTCTGCCCGCCGGCGGCCGCGATGCGCTCGCCGCCCAGGACCAGTAGCTCCGTCACGCTCGTCCTCCTCGACCTGGAGGCCCGAGCGTAGCCCAGGGCTCGCGCGGGCCGGAAGGCGTACGCTTCCGCGCGTTCGCGACGAGTCGGGAGGGGGAACCGGATGCGCCTGGAGGGCAAGGTCGCGCTGATCACCGGCGGCGCGAGCGGCATGGGCAAGGTCGCCGCGAACCTGTTCGCCGCCGAGGGGGCCAGGGTCGTCCTGACCGACGTCGCCGACGGACCCGGCGAGTCGACCGCCGCCGAGATCCGCGAGGCCGGGGGCGAGGCGCTGTACGTCCACGCGGACGTCTCGCGCGAGGCCGACGCCGAGGCGATGGTCGCATCCGCGGTCAACGCCTACGGGGGGCTGGACGTCCTGTACAACAACGCGGGCGTGATGCCGAACGAGGACGGGTCCGTCCACACGAACACCGGGGCGACCTGGGACCTGGTCCTGGGCATCAACGTCAAGGGCGTCGCCTTCGGCTGCAAGTACGGGATCCCCGCGATGATCGACTCGGGCGGCGGCTCGATCATCAACGTGGCGTCCTTCGTCGCCTGGATGGGCGCGGCCACGTCGCAGACCTCGTACACCGCCTCGAAGGGCGCGGTGCTGGCGATGACGCGCGAGATCGCCGTGGAATACGCGCGCAAGGGGATCCGATGCAACGCGCTGTGCCCGGGCCCGATCGACACGCCCCTGCTCGCCGAGCTTCTCTCGGACCCCGCCCGGCGACAGCGACGGCTCGTCCACATCCCGATGGGACGGCTCGGCCGGGCCGAGGAGCTCGCGAAGGCCGCGCTGTTCCTCGCGAGCGACGACGCATCGTTCATGACGGGAGCCTCCCTGATCGTCGACGGAGGCATCACCGCTGCCTACGTGACGCCGGAGGACTGACGGACTGCACCGGGGTACGTTGAAACCCGTGCTCGGATTGGGCGGCCCACACCAGGCGTTCCCGGCGGGAGGCGAGTGGGATCTCGTTCCCGTCGTCATCGCCGTCGTGGCCCTGATCCTGCTCAAGGTGCTGTTCCGTCTGCGGATCGGGCCGGTCACGGCGCTCGCCGCGGTGCTGGCGGCCCCGTTGTTCCGAGCGGTCGCCGACGCGGCCGGGTTCGCCCGCACCGTGACCGTCACGCTCGTGTTCGCGGTCCTGGTGGCGATCCCCCAGCGACATCCCCGCGGGCGGCTGCACCCCCCCGACTAGACGTTTGACAGACAAGCGCCGGCTGTGGCCTGATACGCACCGCGCTGCTTGCATGCGATGCGGGAAGGGGGAATCCCGGTGTCGGAGAAGGAACGCAAGGTCGGCTCTGTCACCTACCAAGAGGTAGGCGAGGAGTACTTCGAGCAACGGAAGTTGCGTCGTCACGCGGGTGTCTGGGGTCTATGGGCGCTCGGGGTCGGCGCGGTCATCTCCGGCGAGTACTACGGCTGGAACTTCGGGCTCGGGACGGGTGGGTTCGGCGGGCTGCTGATCGCCGCGGCCCTGATGGCCGTCATGTACTACGGGCTCGTCTACTCGATCGCCGAGATGTCGCCGGCGCTGCCACACACCGGCGGCGCCTACTCGTTCGCTCGGTCGGCGATGGGTCCGTGGGGAGGGTTCCTCACCGGCCTGGCCGAGAACATGGAGTACGTGATCACGCCGGCCGTCGTCGTCGGCGCGATCGGCCTGCTGATGCAGGAGATCACCGCGGGGCTCTTCGACGTCACGGGCACCCCGTGGTGGAACAGCCTGCCGTTCTGGTGGGCGGTCTTCTACATCATCTTCGTCGGCATCAACATCATCGGGATCGAGGCGACGATGCGGTTCACGGTGGTCATCACCGTGCTCTCGATCGCCGTCCTCCTGTTCTTCTTCATCGCGGCGATCTTCTCGGGCAAGCTCGACTTCTCGCTGTGGACGAACATCGCGAAGGGCGGCGAGGAGATCCCCGGAGGTGGCGGTCCCTGGCTCCCGTTCGGCATCAGCGGGATCTTCAAGTCGCTCCCGTTCGCGATCTGGTTCTTCCTGGCGATCGAGGAGGTGCCGCTCGCGGCGGAAGAGTCGCTCGACCCCCGGCGCGACGTGCCGCGTGGTTCGGTCTGGGCGATGCACACCCTGCTGATCGCTGCGATCCTGGTGATGATCTTCAACACCGGGCTCCCGGGCGGAGCGTTCCTCTACGGGCAGTCGGGGTTCCCGCTGCTGGACGGCCTCTATGCGATCTTCGGCCAGAACGCGGCGACGGAGCTGCTCGGGCTCTTGTTCGTGATCGGCCTGGTCGCGAGCTTCTTCACGATCATCTTCGCCTACGGCCGGAACACGTACTCGCTCTCGCGGGCCGGCTACTTCCCGCAGTTCCTGTCGAAGACGCACGGCACCCGCAAGACCCCGTACGTCGCGCTGATCGCGGGCGCGGTCGTCGGGTACGCGGTCTCCTACCTCGTCTACCGGCTGCAGCAGGAGGAGCTCGGCACCCAGATCGTGGCGGCGTTGCTGAACATGGCGGTGTTCGCCGCGGTGATCTCGTACATCCTGCAGATGACGTCGTTCGTCCTGCTCCGCCGGAACATGCCGAACATCGAGCGGCCGTACCGCAGCAAGTGGGGGGTGCCCGGAGCCGTGATCGCCGGCGCCCTCGCGGCGATCTCGCTGATCGCGATCTTCCTGAACGAGGCGTACCGGCCAGGGATCTACGGCGTCGCGGTCTACTACGTGCTGGGGGTCCTGTACTTCGCGATCGCCGGCCGGCAC